>CAZXGV010000006.1:0-39072 GCA_964640575.1 uncultured Dysgonomonadaceae bacterium | reverse complement strand
TTAACACTAGCAGGAGAAACCGATATAGTAGAAATAAATTCCAGTGGAATTGGCAACATAGATTGTCACAACCTACTGGCTAAAACAACCATGGTGAAATCGACCAAAACAGGCAAAGTGGATTGCTTTGCATCTGAAAGTATAGGTTTGTTTAACGATGGAATTGGCGAAATTTCATATTCTGGAAATCCTACATTCAAAAACTTACAAAATGGAGGCATGGGAAAGATTAAAGAAGTGAAGTAGCTAGGATTATTGGGTAAATCTACCATTAGAGTAGTTGTAAAGGCTGTATAAAAGTAATTTTGAACAGCCTTTGCTTTTGATTCCATGTGACAGTAAGTTTGATAGTGTGTTTGGATAAATACAAACTCCTTGAAATAATGGATTGTATCCGTGAAGCTTGACGCCTTGCATCTACACAAACCTAAAAACATGAATATACGGGTTAATCTTATTCTGCTTACGCAACACACCAATTGCAAATTGGCGCGAGCGGAGCTTCGAATACATTTATAGAAGCTTCGAGTACACTGTAAACTCTCTAACTATTCAACAATTTTATTGCGAACGATAATCAAAAGATGCTTTTTGCAGCACCCGAAAGCGCATTTTGTTTTCAGGCTTCACCTCCGGCAACACACTACACCTGTTCAACTATTTTTTTTAAGCCCTCGGGCAGTACTTTTAGCCCTTTCAATTTCTTTTCTATGCTAAAAGTAATGCCCGACACCACAAAAAGAAAATAAACTAAGCTATCAGGGTTGAACAAAGGTGCAAAAAATTTTAAAAGTATGCCTTCGGGGGCTCATCCTACTATATCATCGCTATTTTATTACTAGCGGAGCAAAATCCTGTCACATCATCGCCCTGTTATTACTGGCGGAGAAAAATCCTGTAACATCATCGCCCTATTATCATCGGCGGAGCAAAATCTAGTCATATCATCGCCCTATTATTATCAGCGTAGCAAAATCCTATTAGATAATAGCCCTATTATTAGCAGCGGAGCAAAATCTAGTCACAACATCACTATCTTATTTAGCGGCGTATTAAAATCCTGTTATATCACCCTCATGTTATTATCAGCATAACAAAATCCTATCATATTATCCCCGTGTTATTGCCGGCGGAGCAAAATCCTATAATATCATCGCCCTATTGTTAGCAGCGGAGTAAAATCTAGTTATAACATCGCCCTGTACAATCAGGATTAGAGTCCGAAGACGAAGATTATTTATTTTTTGGCGCTTCGGGTACTCCCGATAGCAAAGAAAGGAAATTGGAAGGTGTTGGCACACTGCCCGAAAGGGAAGAAAAAAAATTGGAAAGACATTTCGCAACAGTTTATACCAAAGAATGAATAGAAAAATAGGCTTCGGGGATGGTTTTTGGTGAAGCTGGTGATTTTTTTGTTACTTCGGGGATAGGTTGGAGGGGGAGGGTGTTTTTATTATTGTTGGCTTTGTTGATGAATTGATTGAGATTTATCTCTCATCTCATCAAAGCTGGAAGCTTTGAGTACATTAACAGACTCTCGAAGCCAGAAGCCTCGAATACATTAATTGGAAGCTTCCAATACATTCGCCATTGGTGAGCGGAACGCTATTTGTCAAGCATTCCAATATCCCTCAACCAATCTATTGCTCTATCGGTCCACTCATTCACCAAATGCCCAGTATCCCTTACACCATATCCATGATATCCCGACGGATAGAGATGCATAGCCACTGAAGCCTTTGCTTCTTTGAGTGCATAGTAATAGAACAGGCTACTATTCAACAACTTGTAGTCGTCTTGTGTTTGCACCAAGAATGTGGGAGGTGTCTTTTTGGTTACTTTAAGTTCGGGAACAACTGAGAAGTTCGTTCCATCTAAATAAGCAGGATAGAGGAGCATACAAAAATCAGGTCGAACACTTGTGTCATCAAATGTATCAACTATTGGATAAGAAAGCTCCTCAAAGCTATTGCTTGCTATTGCTGCAGTAAAAGCACTAGCCGAAAAGCCTATAACACCAATTTTATTTTCATCGATGTCCCAATCCGCTGCATGAGCACGTGTATATGCAATGGCTCTTTGCAAATCTTGCAAAGGTGCAACATGCTTTGGCAAATCTTTGCGACGGGGCACACGATACTTCAACAAAACACAATTGATGCCATACCTGTTGAATAATTCGCAAACCTCTGTGCCTTCCAAATCATACGCTAACACATTGTAACCACCTCCAGGATTAACAATAATTGTTGCTCCCGAATTTTTGTCCTTAGGTGCTGGATAAAATGTAATGGTGGGCTCACTCACATCGGTAACTATACGCACTGGCAAATCTCCGACCTTAATGTTAAAAGGATTCTCCTTTTCTATCATTTTCTCCGTTTCACCTGGTGCTCCATCAGGAAAGAGCAATATTGAATTTAGTTGTGTCATATTATGTGTAATTTGTGATGCGTAGTTATGAATTAATTAATCTACAGATCATCAAGGAAATTATTAAATCATACTAATCAATGGTTCAGATATTTACTTATCAAGCATCCCACTATCTATCAGCCAACTAATTGCCCTAAAATGCCACTCATTGACCAAGTCCCCTGTGTTTCTCAATCCATATCCATGCCCACCCGATGGATATAAATGCATGGCTGAAGAAACACCTGCATTTTTAAGAGCATTGTAATAATACAAGCTACTGTTAATGTAACTACTATCATCTTGTGCTTGCACCAAAAAAGTGGGTGGTGTCTTGTCTGTCACCTCAATTTCGGGTGCAACCGCAAAGTTTTCACCATCTAAGTAAGCTGGATAAATAAGCATACAGAAGTCCGGGCGCGTGCTCACTTTATCATTTGCATCAATAGCTGGATAAGTACGCTGGTTAAAACTATTGCTCGCCATAACTGCAAGGTGAGCTCCCGCAGAGAACCCCATCACACCAATTTTATTTTCATCAATGTTCCACTCTTTAGCATGAGCGCGAGTGTATGCAATGGCTCGCTGCAAGTCTTGCAAGGGTGCTTCATGTTTGTGAAGCCCTTCGCGACGAGGCACACGATACTTGACCAACACACAATTGATGCCAAAACTATTAAATCGTGTGCATATTTCTGTTCCCTCCAAGTTGTATGCAAGAATATTATATCCCCCACCTGGATTGACGATAATAGTTGTGCCACTGTTATTATCAGCAGGAGCTGGATAAAACGTGATTGTGGGCTCGCCCACATCACTTATGCGCAACACAGGACATCCAGCCACTTTGCTTCCAGCTAAGTCTCTCTTTTCAACCATTTTCTCAGTCTCACCAGGAGCACCATTTGGGAAAAGCAAAATAGGGTTTTGTTGTGCCATAACAGAAGTGTAAAATGCAACCAATAGAATGAAAGTTAGTTTTCTCATAATGATATTTCGTGTTAATTATTCTCTACGCACAAAATTAATAAATTCTCCTCAACTCTTCTGTTTTTAATTATTTATCTATCATCCCTCATTATTTATAAATCGTATGTATCTTTGTTTAAAATTAAAGGGAATATATACTGATGAAACAAGAGAATTATTTGTTAGGAATGACTTTGGCTGAAATAGCGGATGAAGTTGCATTGCTTAAGCTACCAAAGTTTACTGCCAAACAAATTGCAGATTGGATTTATGTAAAGCGAGTGTCAACGATTGACGAGATGACAAATATCTCGCTGCGCAATCGTGACATACTGAAAAAGAAATTTGAAATTGGCACTTCACTGCCTATTGAGGCTCAAGTGTCTGAAGATGGCACACAAAAACTTCTATTTGAGACAGAGAAAGGCAATTTAGTTGAATCGGTATTGATTCCCGATGAGGAGAGACTCACCCTCTGTATCTCATCGCAGGTGGGGTGTAAAATGAATTGCGATTTCTGTATGACTGGCAAAATGGGTTTTCATCAGAACTTATCGGTCAATGAAATACTGAATCAAGTGTATTCATCGCCCAACTCTGAGAACCTCACCAACATTGTATTTATGGGAATGGGCGAACCGCTTGACAATTACGATAACGTGATGAAATCAATTGAGATACTCACAGCTGAATATGGATTGGCTTGGAGCCCAAAACGAATAACTCTCTCCACTATTGGTATAACACCCAAACTTGAACGCTTTCTTGAAGAGAGCGACTGTCATCTTGCAGTCAGCCTGCACAGTGCCATACCAAAGCAACGAGAAACCTATATGCCCATAGAAAAAAAATATCCTATGGAAGAGATTATCGAATTGTTGCACAAATATGACTGGAGCAAACAGAGGCGTCTCTCTTTTGAGTACATCATGTTTGACGGAGTAAACGATACTCTTATCTATGCGAGGGAGCTTATAAAGCTTCTTTCAGGCTTGTATTGTCGTGTCAATCTCATCCGATTTCATGCGATTCCTGGAAGTTCGCTGAAAACATCGAATGAAGAGACAATGATTAAGTTTCGTGACTTTCTCACTTCAAAGGGGATTATATCTACTATACGCACATCGCGCGGCGAAGATATTTCAGCAGCATGTGGAATGCTATCAACTATAAAACAATCCGAATCAATAAAAGGTGTAGAGTGACTGATAATTAGTTAACAACAGTAAATACATTGCGTTTTATTTTATTACAAATAGAATAATTGTATTTTTGTTATAATTTGATTTTATATTTCTTTATTCAAACAATAATCCTCAACTAGAAAAATATAATATTATGAAACAATTAAGAGTACTCTTTGCGTTTGCACTTCTAGTTACAACACTGGGTTCGTGCAAGAACTTCACATCTGGCTGGATGTCATCCTCATCGGCAACAAACGAAGTGCTGGTAATAATTGACAAAGATGAATGGCAGGAGCCTCACGGACGAGCTCTCTTTGATGTTTTAAACTCATCAATGTTAGGAATGCCTCAAAAAGAAGCAAACTTCAAGATACTACACATAGACCCCACTAACTTTACGAAAACATTTAAAATGGCACGTAATATTATTGAAGTAAATATTTCGAACTCATATACTGATACAAAAATGAGTGCTGAAATCAACAAGTATGCCAGTGGGCAAGTAGTATTGAATCTAAAAGCACCTGACAAAGATGCATTGGAATCTTATTTAAAAGAAAACCAACAACAAATTGTCGATTATTTAGTTAGAAAAGAATTGGAGCGTATTGCCTTATGGTTAGAGAGAGAATCTGCAACGCCAAAAACACGCATCTCCAACACCTTTGGTTTCGAGTTGGCTTATCCAAAAGGACTCAACAACATCACTGAAGATGAAAACTTCTTTTGGGCAACGAACAACTCAGCTGAATCGCGTCAAGACGTATCAATATTTTCTATTCCCTACACATCTGAAAATGTTTTTGAAAAAGATTCTTTGATTGCTATTCGCAATCGAGTATTGGGCAAACATATTAAGGGTTCGTTCGATTCTCAAATGAGTACTTCTAAAATAGTCCCTCCTGTCTACCGCAAACTTGATATCAATAATATCTTCAGAGCCGAGATCAGAGGCTTGTGGGAAATGACCACTGATATGATGGGAGGTCCTTTTGTGATGCAAGCATTTGTTAATGAAAATACGAATCGAGTTATCTTCGTTGATGTACTTGTGTATGCACCCGAAAAGAAAAAAAGAGGCTTAATTCGCAACCTCGAAGGAGCATTTTACACAATCAAGTTTCCGGGTTCAGAAAAATAATGCGAAAATAGAAAAGAGCAACTATTGCAATAGTTTCTTTAGCATGTACTTATAAAATAAAATAAACTGATAGACTTATGTCAAACTTAGTAAAAGTTGGAATTACTCACGGAGATAGCAATGGAGTTAGTTATGAAGTTCTTTTAAAAGCTTTTTCAGACAACCGATTAACCGATTTGCTTACCCCCATTATTTACGGTTCATCAAAAGTAGCCTCTTACCATCGTAAGATTTTAAATAGCAGATCGATTCCGTTTAACATGATTACACATGCTAAAGAATGTAAGAATGGAAGAATCAACTTTATAAATGTCGTAAAGACAGATGTAATCATTAAAATAGGTGAACCAAATCAATCGGCGGGCAATGCAGCATACATAGCACTTGAAGAAGCTGTGGTAGACATCAATAACTCACAAATAGATGCATTGGTTACGTTGCCTATCAACAAAGATAGTATTCAGGGACAAAATTTCAACTTTAGCGGACACACCGAATACCTAGAAGATAGGACAGGTAAGAATCAGAAAGCATTGATGATCCTTCTCAACGAAGAAATACGAATTGCATTAGTTACAACCCATTTGCCCATTTCAGAAGTTGCCAGTAGTATAACAACAAATCTAATTGTAGAAAAGATAAGAACACTGAACCAAAGTCTAAAACGTGACTTTTTTGTTGACAATCCTCGCATTGCTGTTTTAAGTCTTAATCCACACGCTGGCGAAAACGGCTTGTTGGGTAAAGAGGAGCAGGAGATTATAGAACCAGCCATTAAAAGATGTGTTGACCAAAACATTCTCTGTTCGGGTCCTTATGCAGCCGATGGTTTCTTTGGTAGCAGAAAATACAAACAGTTTGATGCAGTTTTAGCAATGTATCACGACCAAGGTCTTATCCCTTTCAAAATTATAGCAATGGATTCGGGAGTCAATTTTACCGCGGGCTTACCTATCGTCAGAACTTCTCCTGCTCATGGGACAGCTTATGATATTGCTGGTAAAAATCAAGCTTCAGAAGCGTCGTTCCGTCAAGCATTGTACACAGCAGTAGATATCCATAGAAATCGTGTTGCTTATGACGAAGCACGTAAAAACCCATTGCGAAAGGCATACTTTGAACGGGGCAAGGATGATGAAAAATTGGATTTGACGAAAGAGTAACTTTCTTTTCAAGAAAACAAAAATGCCGTTTATATTCCTTTGTAGGAATACAACGGCATTCTTTATATGATAAAACTATTAGTTATTTTCAGGACGCAACTTACGTACCACCGCTCCAGTTCTCCACATTTCGCTATCACGCAACTCTTTCAACTCTTTCTCCAGATTTTCACGATAGTTTGGTTTAGAGTTCGTATCAATTGCACGTTGTGCCTCGTTACCCGAAGCAACTTCTTTGTAAAGTTTTTCGAAAACTGGCTTAGTAGCATCGTGGAAGGGACCCATCCAATCTAATGCACCACGTTGTGCAGTTGTTGAACAATTAGCATACATCCAATCCATTCCATTCTCTGCAAAGAGTGGTCCTAATGATTGTGTCAATTCTTCCACAGTTTCGTTAAACGCTTCAGAAGGTGTATGTCCATTCTCACGCAACACCTCATATTGTGCAAGCAAGAGACCCTGAATAGCACCCATCAATGTTCCACGCTCTCCCGTTAAATCGGAAAACACCTCACGTTTGAAAGTAGTTTCAAACAAATATCCTGAACCTACACCAATGCCAAGAGCAACTGCTCGGTCATAAGCTTTGCCAGTAGCATCTTGAAAAATAGCATAGCTAGAGTTCAAACCTCTGTCTTCTAAAAACATTCTACGTAAACTTGTTCCAGACCCTTTCGGTGCAACCAAAATCACATCCACATCAGTAGGAGGGATTATCCCCGTTCTTTCTTTATAAGTGATACCAAAACCGTGTGAAAAATAAAGAGCTTTACCCGCTGTTAAATGTTTTTTAACTGTAGGCCACACTTCAATTTGAGCCGCATCGGAAAGTAGGTATTGAATGATTGTTCCACGCTTACAAGCTTCTTCAATCTCGAAAAGCGTTTCGCCAGGAACCCATCCATCGTCAATGGCTTTTTGCCACGTTTTGCTCTCTTTGCGTTGTCCCACTATTACATTAAACCCATTGTCGCGCAAATTGAGCGATTGCCCTGGTCCTTGAACACCATATCCAATTACTGCAATAGTTTCGTCTTTCAATACTTCCTGCGCTTTCGCTAAAGGAAATTCGTCGCGGGTAACTACATTTTCTTCTACACCGCCAAAATTCATTTTTGCCATAATATTTATTTAATTATTTAATTGTTTATTTATCAACTGTTTTTTCACTCGCTTTGCGAATCTATAAGAGCACGACGTGCCAACAAATCACTCAATCTCTCTACTTTCGATTTAGTAATTGCCACCCTACCCGATCGAATGAATTGCAACACTCCAATACTTTCGCTCAACTCTTCAAAAAGGGCTTGTGTCTCAGCATAATGTCCTGTCTTTTGAAGAACAGTGGAGTGATCGCTCACATCCAATATGCGTGCATTGTGCTTGCGTATAAGCTCTTCGACGTTGCTTGTAGCAACAAGTTTAGAAGTTTCAATTTTATACAATGCTATTTCCTGATGCACCAACTCCTCATCTATATTATAATAAGCTTTTAGTACATCCACACGTTTATCTATTTGTTTCACCAGCTTTTTCATCACATCTTCGGTTGATGCAAAAGTAGTTATCGTGAATTTATGAATGCCACTAATGGCTGAAGGCGAAACAGACAACGTCTCAATATTCATTTGCCTACGAGTGAGGATAGCTGTTATTTGATTGAGTACCCCAACTGTGTTCTCAGAGAACACAGTGATGGTGTATAATGTTTTATCTTGCATAATGTGTGCTTTTTTTAGTGTTTATATTTTTTGATTGGGATTATCTTACAAACTATGTCCATTACCTAAAACAATATCGCTGACAGAGCCTCCAGCTGGGACCATTGGGAAAACCATTCCATTGGCTTCAACTTCAACTTCTAGCAGGTATGCCCCATCGTGCTCAATCATCTCCTTGATGGCTTCATCCAAATCTTCTCTCTCCACAACTTTTCTTCCTTTGATTCCATAAGCATCTGCAATTTTAATGAAGTCTGGATTGTGCAACTTAGTTTCTGAATATCGTTCATCAAAAAACATCTCTTGCCACTGGCGCACCATTCCCAAGAAGTTATTATTCAGTAAGATAATCTTCACTGGAATGTTGTATTCCATAATAGTTCCAAACTCCTGAATAGTCATTTGCAAACCACCATCACCTACAAAAATGCACACTTCTCGATTGGGCGCTCCATATTTCGCACCAATACCTGCTGGCAAGCCAAAGCCCATTGTTCCCAATCCGCCCGATGTAACTATGCTACGCGATTCGGTAAATTTAAAGTAGCGCGTTGCCATCATCTGATTTTGACCCACATCAGTAACACAAATTGCTTTGTTTTCAGTTGCTTCACTCACTTTGTTTACAACCTCTCCCATTTTAACAGGACCCGTTTCTGAGTAAAGCTCATCATTAACAATACATTCATACTCTCTCTTATCACACGCTCTAAACTCAGCCAACCATTCAGGATGTGAGTTCTCCTTCAGCAACTCTGTCACCATTGGCAATGTTCGCTTAACATCGCCCAACACCTTCACAGTGGTTGTCACATTTTTATCCATCTCTGCTCTATCAATATCAAAATGAATTACTTTAGCCTGCTTTGCATAAGTATTCAAATCGCCCGTAACACGGTCGTCAAAACGCATACCGATAGCAATTAACACATCACACTCGTTTGTCTTTATGTTTGGTCCTATATTTCCATGCATCCCCAACATACCACAATTCAGTGGATGGTCGGTTGGCATAGCAGACAAGCCCAATATGGTCCATGCAAAAGGTATCTGTGCTTTCTCTAAAAACGCAACCAATTCCTTTTCTGCATTTCCGAGCAATACCCCCTGCCCTATTAGAGCTAAGGGTTTCTTTGCTTGATTAATTAACTCTGCTGCCTCTGCAATTTTATCATTACATGGAACAGGCACAGGTCGATAGCTACGAAGCAGGGTTGTTTTTTCATACCTATAATCGCATGTTGCTATTTGTGCATCTTTAGCAATATCCAATACCACTGGACCAGGACGACCACTTGAAGCAATATAAAATGCACGCGAAACTGCCCAAGCAATATCTTCAGCGCGACGAATCTGATAAGCCCATTTTGTGATAGGTAATGACACCCCAATAACATCGGCTTCTTGAAAAGCATCCGTTCCTAGAAGTGAAGAGACAACTTGTCCCGATATCACTACTAATGGTGTGCTATCCATCATAGCATCGGTAATACCAGTGACAGCATTGGTTGCCCCTGGACCTGATGTAACGAGTGCAACACCCACTTTTCCTGACACCCGTGCATAACCCTGTGCAGCATGCACAGCTCCTTGTTCATGACGAGCAAGAATGTGATTCATCTTCTCTTTCTTATCATATAATGCATCAAAAACAGGCATGATTGCTCCACCAGGATAACCAAATAAAGTGTCCACGCCTTCATAAATTAATGATTGTATCAACGCATCGCTACCTGTCATCATCTTAGTTTCTATTTCTGTTTTTGTTTCTGAATTTCTTTCTGTTTCTGTTATTATTTTATCCATCTTAATAACTTTTTAGTGGTAATCTCATTCCAATTTTACCATGATTTTATTTTTGTTTCTTAATCTTCAATTATTCTTACTGCTCCTAAATCTGCTGAGCTCACAAAATGTGCATACACTTGCAGTGCAGGTGATACCTTTCTGTTGCGCACTGGTTTAAAAGCTTTGTCTCCTTTCATATTCTCTGTCTTTCTACGTTCTTCTAACTCCTCATCAGAAATTCTGAGATTGATGGTTCGATTGGGAATATCTATGTTGATGATATCATTATCTCTTACCAATCCAATGGCTCCACCCGCTGCCGCTTCAGGAGAGATATGTCCAATGGAAAGACCCGATGTACCACCCGAGAAACGACCATCCGTAATGAGTGCACACTTTTTGCCCAAATGCTTTGCTTTGATATACGATGTAGGATAGAGCATCTCCTGCATACCTGGTCCACCTTTGGGTCCTTCGTGTGCAATAACGACGACATCGCCAGCAGATATCTTGTCGCGCAAAATGGCATCACATGCATCATCCTGCGAATGAAATACGCGTGCTCTACCACTAAACTCCCATACACTTTCATCCACACCCGCTGTTTTCACAACACACCCATTCAATGCAATGTTTCCTTTCAACACCCCCAAACCACCATCGGCAGTGTAAGCATGTTCGACAGAACGAATACATCCATTTTCTCTGTCCGTATCTAATGTATCAAACATTTTATTCTGAGAACCCATCACCAAGTTAAACTCTCTGCCAGGGGCAGATTTGTATATTCGTTCGGCTTCTTTGTCGATGTTTTCCTTATTTATATCATATTTTTCTAATGCTTCAGCCAGTGTCATTCTGTCGACACGATACACAGAAGTATCAATCAACCCCCCATCAGCCAATTGTTTCATAATAGATAAAATGCCTCCAGCACGATTCACATCCTGAATATGATACTTTTCGCTATTGGGGGCAACCATACAAACACAAGGCACTTTTGTAGAAAGTGCATTGATGTCATCCATTGTAAAATCAACCTTCGCTTCGTGGGCTATGGCTAAAAGATGCAGAATAGTATTGGTAGAACCACCCATAGCAATATCCAATGTCATAGCATTCATAAAGGCTGCCTTGGTGGCAATACTGCGTGGAAGCACTGTCTCATCCTCATCGAAATAATAGGCAGTCGCATTTTCAACAATCTGTTTGGCTGCATCCACAAAAAGCTGTTTGCGATTGGCATGTGTGGCAAGAATTGTTCCGTTGCCAGGCAAAGCCAAACCAATAGCTTCGTTCAGGCAGTTCATCGAATTGGCAGTAAACATACCTGAACATGATCCACAGGTAGGACACGCCAACTTTTCTATTTGAGAAAGTCGCTCATCTGAAATCGTATCGTCAACTGCACCTACCATTGCATCCACCAAGTCTATTTGCTCTCCATCTAGTTCACCCGCTTCCATCGGACCCCCTGATACAAATATGGTTGGGATGTTCAAGCGCATTGACGCTATAAGCATACCTGGTGTGATTTTATCACAATTGCTGATGCACACCATGGCATCCACTTTGTGCCCATTAATCATGTATTCAATTGAGTCTGCAATCAAATCGCGCGATGGAAGAGAATAGAGCATACCATCGTGTCCCATAGCAATACCATCATCAACTGCAATGGTATTGAACTCGGCTGCGAAGCAACCCAGTTTTTCAATCTCCTGTTTCACCATTTGACCAATGTGGTGCAAGTGTACATGACCCGGCACAAACTGGGTGAAAGAGTTCACAACAGCAATCAAAGGTTTGCCCATCTGCTCATCTTTCATACCATTGGCACGCCAAAGAGCTCTTGCACCCGCCATGCGTCTGCCCGATGTACTGGTGTAACTGTTCAGACGTTTCGTTCTATTTTGTTCTTCTCTTTTAGCTTGTCGCTCTTCAGAGTTTAGTTTTTTATTCATGTTGTCTCTATCCAAATTTTATTTTATAGGACGCTCCTAATTTTATATTGTTTTGTTTCCCTTTTGGGCTTTTAAAACTCCACGTTTAATCAAAATTGAGAGGTGGTGCTTCCCTAAATGTGTCTTGTTCCTGCTGCACACCTTATTCAATCACGAGGAGAGGACACTATCTATTTCAATATATATTTCACAATCCACTCCCCCACTTCACTGGTTGTGTTCGACTTTTCTCCATCAGCAATATCGCTCGTCACAATTCCAGCATCCATACTTGCAGCAACTGCATCACGAATACATGTTCCTTCTTCTGTTAGTTCAAACGCATATTCAAACATAAGTGCTGCAGAAAGAATTGCTGCCAAAGGATTGGCTATATTTTTCCCAGCTGCTTCGGGATATGAACCATGAATAGGTTCAAACACTGATGTGTGCAAACCAATAGAAGCAGATGGAAGCATTCCCATCGAACCAGTTATAACAGATGCCTCATCGGTTAAGATATCTCCAAAAAGATTTTCTGTTACCATTACATCGAAGCTTTTGGGCCATTGAATAATGCGCATCGCAGCATTGTCCACAAACATATACTCAGTTTCCACATCTGGGTATTGTGGTGCAATCTCTTGTGCAATTTGTCGCCACAAACGAGAGGTTGCAATCACATTAGCTTTGTCCACAACTGTCACCTTTTTGCGTCGTTGCAAAGCAAACTTATAAGCAAGATGTAGTATACGTTCAATTTCTTCTCGTGTATACACACACGTATCATAAGCAGTATTGCCATCTTCGCTACGACCTTGTGGACGACCAAAGTACATGCCACCTGTCAATTCGCGAATACACATAAAATCAGCACCCTCAACTATCTCTGCACGCAGTGGAGATTTATGTAGCAACGATGGGAATGTATTGATAGGACGTATATTGGCATACAACCCTAAATCTTTACGCATTTTCAACAACCCTTGTTCAGGTCGAACTCTTGCGGCAGGATCATTATCGTATTTCGGAGAACCAATTGCTCCAAACAATACAGCGTCCGACTGCATACACAAATCATGTGTCTCTTGTGGGTATGGATTGCCAGTTTCGTCAATGGCAGAGGCTCCTACAATTGCATAGGTGTATTCCAAAGTGTGATTGAACTTTTCACAAATCGCTTTGGTCACTGCCAATGCTTGTTCTGTAATTTCGGGACCAATACCATCGCCTGGTAATACTGCTATCTTTAATTTCATACTTTCTATATTAACTATATTAAATGCCTTCAATCGAAGGTTTTATTCTATTCTGAGTTTTAATTATTTTTTGTTGAGCTAAAGCTCTATGTATCTCATAGAGGGAATATTTCCACTCTCAATCATATTCAGCATTTTCATTGTTGCCTTGATGGCAGCAACAGTTTGATCAATGTCCAAACCGCGTGTTTTAAATGTTTTACCTTCAAACTTCCAAGTAATAATAGTTTGCACAAAAGCATCTGTTCTTCCTCCAGGCGGAATCACCACTGAATAATCCAATAACTCAGGCGTTGGTTTGTCCAACATTTTATAAATCTTGTACATTGCTTTCGAAAAAGCGTGATATTGTCCGTCTCCTACCGATGATTGCTGATATATCTTGCCTTTTATCGATATCATCACCGTTGCAGAGGGTCTCAACCCATTAGCAAGTGCAAATGAGTAGTTCAACATTTCAATATCATTATTCTCCATGCCATTTTTCAACACATCCGATATGATGTAGGGTAGTTCCTCCAACGTCACAATCTCTTTCTTATCGCCCAACTCAATTATTCGAGCGGTAACTTTTTCCATCGACTCCTCATCAAGCTCAACACCCAATTTCAACAAGTTATTCATAATGTTGGCTTTACCCGATGTTTTACCCAGAGCATATTCTCTTGATCTATCAAATCGTTCAGGGCTTAAATTGCTGTGGTACAAATTATTCTTTTTATCACCATCGGCATGAATGCCTGCAACTTGTGTAAACACGTTATCACCTATAATGGGCATATTTTTAGAAATACGCACTCCTGAATAGCTTTCAATCACTTTGCTTACATAGTAAACATTATTTTCATTAATGTTTGTTTCCAATTTTAAATGATCGTGGATAAGTGCCAACACACTGGTCAATGAAGCATTTCCTGCTCGTTCGCCCAGCCCATTCATAGTTACATGAACTCCTTTTGCTCCAACTTTAATAGCCTCATATACATTGGCAACTGCCAAATCGTAATCGTTGTGTGCATGAAAATCGAAATGGAGTTGTGGATAGCGCGCTACCATCTTACTCATATACTCCTTCGTTTTATCGGGATTGAGAATGCCCAATGTGTCGGGCAACATAAAACGTCGGATTGGTAGGTGTTGCAATCTATCCATCAGTGAGAAAACATAGTCTTCAGAATCTTTTATTCCGTTCGACCAATCTTCTAAATAGATATTCACCGTTACACCCATTTTTTGAGCATAGACAACTACTTCTTCTATTTTTGTAAGATGTTCTTTTGCCGTTAGATTTAATTGGTATTTGCAATGTTTCAATGAACCTTTGCAAAGCAAGTTGACAACCTTACAACCAGTGCTAATTATCCAATCTAAGGAAGTTCGTCCATCAACAAAACCCAACACTTCAATCTTATCAATGTGTCCATTTGCTTGTGCCCATTCTGCTATTTTCTTAACCGCTTTATATTCACCATCCGACACTCTTGCAGATGCCACTTCAAGTCGGTCCACACGCACATCTTCAATCAAAAGTCGCGCAATACTCACTTTCTCTTGCACTGCAAAAGAGACACCCGAAGTTTGTTCGCCGTCACGCAGCGTCGTATCCATTATTTCTATCATAACCTGTTGGTCTGTTTTTTTTATGAAAAACAAATGAGAACTATTTATAACTATATACTCGTTGTTTTTCGTACGATTCTATTTTGTCTTTGTTCGACAAAAGGAAGTCTATGTCATCCAAACCGTTCAATAAACAATCCTTTTTGTATGAGTTAATATCGAACGACTCGCTTTTATTTGAACTATTGTTAGTCACCTTCTGATTGATTAAATCCACCGTAACAGTTGTTGTAGGATTGCTTTCAATGTCACTGAACAGTTGTTGCAAAAATCCTTCACTAATTACAATGGGCAGAATACCGTTATTAAGCGCATTGTTTTGAAATATATCGGCAAAGAAACTCGATATAATCACTTTAAAACCATAGCCTCCAAGTGCCCAAGCAGCATGTTCGCGACTCGAACCACTTCCAAAATTCTTTCCTGTCACCAACACCTCACCCGAATAGGTAGCGTCGTTGAGCACAAACTCTGTTTTTGGTGAGCCATCTTTATGATAACGCCAATCAGCAAAGAGATTGTCACCAAACCCTTCGCGATTGATAGCTTTTAAGAAACGTGCAGGTATTATTTGATCCGTATCCACATTCTCAATCGGAAGTGGCACACAGGTGGATGTTAGTAATTTAAATTTTTCCATGTTGATATTATAATGATATATATATATATATATTGTATTTTGCTTAGAATCTTACATAAATTAATTATGCAATCACAGTTTCTAAATCGAAAACTTCACTTGGATCCGTGATTTTTCCTGTCACTGCCACCGCAGCTGCCACCAATGGACCAGCCAAAATAGTACGTGACCCTGGTCCTTGACGACCTTCGAAGTTTCTGTTGGAAGTCGAAACAGCATATTTGCCTGCTGGTATCTTATCATCGTTCATAGCCAAGCAAGCCGAACATCCTGGTTGACGTAATTCAAAGCCTGCTTCATTCAATATTTTATCCAAGCCTTCGGCTTCAATTTGTTTGCGCACCTTCCAACTTCCAGGTACCAACCACGCCGTAATATTATCTGCTTTTTTCTTACCCTTTACATATTTTGTGAACAAACGAAAGTCTTCAATTCTACCATTAGTACAACTTCCAAGGAACACATAGTCAACTGATTTACCTTCAAGCTTTTCACCCGATGAAAAGCCCATATATTTCAATGAGTTTTTGAATGACTTTTTCCCCGACTCCTCAATGTCTTCAATGTTTGGAATTCTTCCATCAATGTACATTCCCATTCCTGGGTTAGTTCCGTAAGTTATCATTGGTTTTATTACTGAAGCATCATAGGTTACCTCCTTATCAAACGTTGCTCCTTCGTCGGTCTTCAATGTTTTCCAATATGTCAAAGCCTTGTCCCATTCTTCACCTTTTGGTGCAAAAATGCGTCCCTCTATATAATCAAATGTAGTTTGGTCGGGTGCAATCAATCCACCTCGTGCTCCCATCTCTATACTCAGATTGCACAACGTCATGCGCGCTTCCATGGATAAGTTTCGGATTGCCTCGCCAGCATACTCTACAAAATAACCCGTTGCTCCACTTGTAGAGAGTTGTGAAATCATGTAGAGTGCCAAATCTTTTGCTCCTACCATAGGATTTAATTCACCTTCAAAATTGACACGCATTGTTTTCGGACGAGTTTGTAACACACACTGCGATGCTAAGACCATTTCCACCTCAGTTGTGCCAATACCAAAAGCAATTGCTCCAAAAGCACCGTGAGTAGATGTATGACTATCGCCACATACAATGGTCATCCCTGGCTGAGTATATCCATTTTCAGGACCAATTACGTGCACAATACCATTTTTTGAGTGCCCCAACCCGTAATGCGTCAATCCAAATTCTTTAGCGTTTTTAGCCAACATATCTACCTGCATACGAGATATAGCATCCTTTATCGGGCTTTCTTGTCCCATGGTCGGAATATTATGATCGGCTGTTAATATTGTTTGTTTTGGACGAAACACCTTCAATCCTCTATTGCGCAATCCAGAAAAAGCTTGCGGACTAGTTACTTCGTGACACAAGTGTCTGTCTATGTATAATTGTGTGGGTCCGTCTTCAACAGTAGTCACAACGTGATTGTCCCAAATCTTATCAAATAATGTTTTCATATTTTATTTTCTATTCGCTTCTTTATAAGCAATTTATCTGTTTTAAAATTGTATAGTGATTAACTCACAAATTTATTGACCGCATCGACATAAGCCTCTACCGATGCCGACACAATATCTGTATTTGCCGAAAACCCGTAGTACAAAGCTCCCTGATGCTCCACCTGCATGTGTACTTTACCCACATCGTCGCTACCGCGATTGATAGCTTGAATCAAAAACTCCTCTATTACTACTTCTCTTCTAATAATTTCTTTCACTGCTTTTATGGCAGCATCCACTGGTCCGTTGCCACTTGCAGAAGCTTCAAAGTGTTCGCCAGCAATGTCTAAACCAATGCTTGCCACATTACGAAGACCAATACCGCTTGTTACCTGCAAATAGTCTATTTTTATGCGACTCTTTACCGCCTTTTTCCCTACCAATTGTAGGACATCTTCGTCCTTAATATCTTTTTTCTTGTCTGCCAATGTCAAGAACTTCTCATAAACAACGTCTAACTCTTCATTGTTTAGCTTCACACCTAATAATACGAGTCTACTGTTTAATGCAGCTCTTCCGCTTCGTGCTGTCAAGATGATAGAACTATCATCAATACCAACATCTTTCGGATTAATTATTTCATAGGTTTCTACATTTTTCAACACTCCATCTTGATGAATGCCCGAAGAGTGAGCAAAAGCATTTCGACCTACAATAGCTTTATTGGCTTGCACTGGCATATTCATAAGACTCGACACCAAACGACTTGTCGAATATATTTTCTCTGTGTTTATATTTGTCTCAAAACCTAAGCTTTGATGACTTTTGAGCGCCATAACCACCTCTTCGAGGGCACTATTGCCTGCTCGCTCTCCAATTCCGTTTATTGTTACTTCCACCTGACGTGCACCATTCATCACCCCCGAAATCGTATTGGCAGTAGCCATGCCCAAATCCTGATGACAATGGGTAGAGAGGATAGCGTTTTTAAGATCGACATTGTCAATCAAGTATTTTATTTTGGCTCCGTATTCGTGTGGCAAACAATAGCCCGTTGTATCAGGAACATTAATAACGGTTGCACCCGCATTCACTGCAGCTTGCACAACACGAGCCAAATATTCATTTTCGGTCCGTCCAGCATCTTCTGCATAAAACTCAACATCGTCCACAAAGTTCCTAGCATAAGTAACCGCCATAATAGCGCGCTCTATAATCTCTTCGCGATTAGATTTGAATTTGTACTTGATGTGAGGGTCCGATGTGCCAATGCCTGTATGAATGCGTTTGCGCTTTGCATATTTGAGCGACTCAGCTGCCACTTCAATGTCCTTTTTCACTGCCCGCGTCAGTGCACAAATCACGGGCCATGTAACTGCTTTAGATATTTCAACTATTGAGTTAAAATCACCTGGACTCGATATCGGGAATCCCGCTTCAATCACATCCACGCCTAAAGCTTCCAGTGCTTTGGCTACTTCAATCTTTTCAATTGTATTCAACTGGCATCCCGGCACTTGTTCTCCGTCACGCAATGTAGTATCAAAAATGTAAACTCTTTCCATACTGTTATCAAATTATAATGTAATAAAAAAACCTTCCTCACATGGTGAGAAAGGTTTTTATTATTTCGTATTTGGTTTAAATTTATAACATTCCTATCTCACCTGCCGAGTTAATCCCAGAAGTAGAATAATAGAAATAATGACATTGTTAAAACGACTGTTCATATATTTAAACCTTAATTTCAATCACAAAGAAAAAGTAAATATTCGATATAACCAAACTTTTTGATGTTTTTATTTAAATATGGTTGCAAAATGGTGCATTATAAGGTTATATGAATGCAAAATGAAAGTAGAAGGAAGCAGAAAAAATGTCATAATCCAGTACTGAACAAAACAAATTTTCAATTCCTCTTGAAAACCACCTGCATAATACTAATAGATTTAATTCTCCTATTCATCTATAAATTGTGGTTGTTGATATATCTTATTTGTTCTATTTATCAGGGATGTCTACATTAGCCTAATGTATCAATAAGGATATCCTTCGTATCTACAATAGTATAAAATAAAGAATGAGAAAGCGCTACTTACTATTCATAATCACATTTGCATCTACATTATTGTTGAATGCACAAGAGTCACTTTCAGAAGGTTCTATTTCGGGCAAAATCATAGATGAGCTATTGAATGAACCCATGCAAGATGCCAATGTTCGTATCTTGACACAAAAGGACAGCGTTTTTGTGACAGGTAAAGCATCAAATAAAGACGGATTATTTTCTATTCCCATTAAACAAGGCAGTTATATTATTCAAATTTCATACATTGGTTACATCGATGTGTTTAAAGATACAACGTTGACAAGCAAAAACCCCGCTATAGAGTTGGGAACTATTAAGCTTACAACCGATGATATTCTTTTATCGGATGCTATTATAACAGCAATAGCACCAGAAATAATTGTAAGAGGAGACACAATCGAATATAATGCAGGCTACTACAAGGTTACCGAAAGTGCAGTTGTAGAGGATTTGTTGAAGAAAATGCCGGGTGTTGAAATTGACAAAGATGGTAAGATTGTTATAAATGGTATGGAGATTAAGAGGATTCTGGTCGATGGGAAAGAGTTTTTCAGTGACGACCCGAAAGTTGCCTCAAAAAATCTTCCAGCAAAAATGGTGGACAAAATACAGGTGATGGAACGGAGGACCGACATGTCCATGATGACTGGATTTGATGATGGAGACGAAGAGGCTGTAATAAACTTAACAGTGAGACCAGGCATGAAACAAGGAGTTTTTGGGAACTCTTCGGTTGGATATGGCAGTCAGGACAGATACGATGTCAACGCAATGCTAAACTATATGCGCAACAACGATCAACTGACTTTTATTGGAGGGATTAACAATACCAACAATACCCGATTTACAGATCGCGCATCGGGTATGTTTGATAGTATGGGTGGACGTGGGGGTCGCGGAGGAAGTGGAGGAAGTGGCATCACCAAATCTGAAAATTTAGGAGTGAACTTTAGTAAAGAGTTTTCAAAAAAACTAATTGTTGGAGGGAATGTAAGATACGGCACCACCAACTCAGATAGGAACTCTAAAGTAAACACCCAGAATTTGCTGAGCAAAAAGAATACAATAGAAAGAGAAAACAATCAATCTAACAACTCCAGTCAAAATATAAATATGAACTTCAGAATGGAATGGAAAATCGACTCAATGACTAGAGTTGTACTCACTCCCAATGCATCTTTTTACAACAACAATCGGTCGGAAGTAGGAGATTATATTACAACAAGTTTAGAAGGAGACACTATCAATCACGGCGACTCTAAATATTTTTCCGAGGGAAACGGGAAAAACATTGGAGCCACATTGAATGTTAGCAGACAACTGGGCAAAAAGGGCAGAGTGCTTAGCTTTAGTCTTGGTGGAGGATTGAACGATTCGGAGAATAAAGGAGCTAATCGATCCAACACATTTTATAAATCCTCAAAAAAAGACGACATCATTGATCAAAAAGTTTCGAATATAAGTAATAGTCAGAACATGCGAGCACACATTTCATATGTGGAGCCTATTGGGACAAACAATTTTATTCAGTTATCATATAATTATAGAACCAACTACTCTGAAACTGACAGAGATACTCGAACGCAAGATGACGCAGGAGAGTATACTGTATTAGACAAAAGATATAGCAAAAGATTAGAAAACAATTTTACTAACCAAAATGCAGAATTAAACTTCAGAGCGTCGCGTGAGAAATACAACTATAGAGTTGGGGTAAGCATGCAACCCTCTAAATCTGAAAGTCGCACATTTATTGGTGACTCATTGGCGAATCATACTCCACAAAACGTCATCAACTTCTCTCCAATGGCACAGTTTAATTATCTATGGAGCAGGCAAAACAATATACGCATCAACTATACCGGAAGAACCGACCAGCCTTCGATAAGGCAATTGTCACCTGTTGAAGATGTTTCCGATCCTTTAAACATATCGTATGGAAATCCTAATTTAAAACCAACCTTTAATCACGGTTTAAGTATTCGATATCGCAACTCCAATCCCCAGAAAAACAGATCGTATATGTTTACGACTAATGCAGGATTCACAGTAAACGAAATTGTAAGAACTAGGATAACAGACTTGGAAACAGGTCGAAAAGAGTCAACCTTTGTAAACATGAATGGGAATTGGAGTATAAGTGGACGATTTACAACCAATCAACCTTTAATAAGTAACAAACTTTCCATTTCATCCTCTTCTTCAGGAAGTTATAACAACTCGAATGGATTTTCGAACGGAGAAGAGAACACAAGCAAAAGATTAAACCTTAGAGAAATGTTGAACTTGAATTACCGCTCCGATTTGTTTGATTTCTCTTTGCGGGGAAATATTTCACACAACAAAGTTAAAAATACATTGCCTGGACAGCAGGATCAAAGTTTTTTAAATTATGGAGGTGGTGTACAAACATCACTCTATTTACCATTTGATTTAGTAATTGAAAGTGATATAAATTACTCTACTAATTCGGGATATGCAGATGGATTTGAACAAAAGGAGATATTGTGGAACGCTACTATTTCGCAAGAACTTTTCAAACAAAAAAATGGCACTGTAAAGTTTACTGTTTTTGATATTTTAAAACAACGCAGTGATATCAACAGGAGGGCTACTTCTAATTATATTAGAGATACCACATCTAATACGCTTACAAGTTATTTCATGTTTCATTTTGCCTATCGATTTAATAGATTTAAAGGAGGTGCATCGCGAGGTAGTAGCAGAATGGGCAGCCGTGGCAGTGGAATGAGAGGTGGTGGACGTGAAGGTGGTGGGCGCGCATCACGCTGATATGAGATGGAGTTGCATTAAGTTTGACTATTGTAGAATACTTGAAAATCTAGAAGAAGCTTTTATCGGTTAAAGAAAACAGATGAAAAGTTAAATAAAACAGCAAATAATAATAGGTACCATAAATTAATTATTTGATTATTGATGGATTTTATCTTTTATTCCATTTTAAAGAACACAACCTTTGCGTTTATATAAAAATGATACGCAACTGCGTAATTGCAAGCTAATGTTAGCAGATATTTATCTGTGTTCACGAATATTAATCGTCAAAAGTACAGATGAATATTTGCCAACATCATAATTAATAGTTAGAAGACTTGCATCTATACAAAGCTTAAAAAGTGTCAATATAGATTAGTTTTCTCACTTTACAATCTAACAAACTTTTATCGAACCCAAATGAGCAATTAACACTATTTATATCTTCCACGGTTTTCGATATTTATATGACAATAGCTTGTTAGCCTCGTTGCTATTTGTGAATCTCTCTTTTTTACCATCCCATTCAAGCCTTTGCTTAGTTTGCATAGCAATTGTTCCTAAATGCGCTAAAGTAGTTGAACGATGGCC
The DNA here is from genome assembly GCA_964640575.1 of uncultured Dysgonomonadaceae bacterium. GTDB lineage: Bacteria > Bacteroidota > Bacteroidia > Bacteroidales > Dysgonomonadaceae > UBA2632. The sequence goes on along the minus strand of CAZXGV010000006.1, from coordinate 16,306 downwards.
TATCTCTAAAGTAGCCCAAGGCTCCTTTCTGGATTTCACGCAATCAAGAAAATTACGTATTAAACTAAAGGCACTATTTTTATAACTACCATCTATTAAAAGTGTATCGTCATCTTTTAATGAGAAGTTTTCAGCATCCATCAATTTATCCCATGTTTGAAATTGACCTGCTTTGGTAGGAGTAATTTTATAGTCGTTTTCCCCTGTATAAAGAGTGCCTTTTGTTCCTCTAAGCTCTAAAAATCCTGAAGGGAGGAAACTTCCTGAACTGGCTTCTAGAATATTGATTGTTACTATTACGCCTGAGCCAAATTCATAGGTTACATGCATAGTATCAGGAATTGTACGATCATCATCAACTACAAACTTGCCACCATGTGCACTTATAGCTGTAGGAGCTTCTTCGCCAATCAACCATCTGATTAAATCTAAATAGTGAATACCGTTATTAGATATTTGGTTTGCGTAATCTTCCCACCATCTAAACATATAAGGAGCTATGTTATACTGATATGGCCTATAAGCGCGAGGACCTAACCACATATCCCAATCAAAATCACTTGGTGGTGCCTCAGATCCCATTTTACCAATACCTTTTGGAAACATATTGCTTACATGAGATGCTTGAGCAAATGTTACTTTACCAATTTTTCCATTAGGAACTTCTTTTGCTAACTTCTGAAATGTAGGTGCTCCCCTTCTATTTAAGCCAACTGTAATTATTTGATTGCTTTTAGCGCCTACTTCAACCATTGCACGTCCTTCAGCAATAGTTTTAGATAAAGGTTTTTCTACGAATACGTCCTTACCTGCTTTTATTGCATCTATTGTTTGTAGTGCATGCCAATGGTCGGGGGTGGCAATGCATACTGCATCAATATCTTTATTATCAAGCATTTGCCTATAATCTGTGTACTGCTTCACGCTTTTAGGAAAGTTTTCCCCCATTTTTGGAATTCTACTCCCCATATCTTTAATATAACGAGGGTTAACAGCAGCGTAATTTCGTGAAATATAGGGTTGATAAACATCACACAAACCTGCAATATTACAATCAGGTTGTTCCATGAATAAATGTAAAAGTTGAGTACCTCTATTGCCAACTCCTATAAATCCAGTATTAATTTTGTCGTTTGCTCCAATTATTTTTTTGTCTATATCAACTAATGGGAACCCTCTTTGAGATAAAGATAATCCTGCAACCGCCAATGTTGATTTCTTGATGAAATCTCTTCGTGTTGATTTATTTTCCATACTCTGTTTTTATGATTGAAATTTATATTATTTAGTAAACATTTGCTCATAATGAGGTATGGAATCAAATATTCCACCTCCACATTTGAAATAATCTGCATTCGTGTTATAAAATCCATCCTGCACATCAATCCATGGTGCTTTATGCTGAGGATAATAGCTTTTCATTTTCTCCCAATTTAAATAATTTTGATGTCCATTACTTTCAACGAGCCCTAAATTTTCTAATCCTGGAAATGATTTTAGCCTTGCTCCTACATTTTTGTTCCATTCCACTAATATAGGATTAACAGTCAAGTCAGCACACAAACAAGGAATATTATTTTCAGTAGCTACCTTTGCTATTTTCATTGTCATACTCAGTGTTTTCGCAATAGGCTTAAGGGCAATAGCTCTATATCCCATTTGAATTCGTTCTAAAGTATCTGATTCTGTATGAGCACTCTCATCTGAAGCTAAACGAATGGGTATATCAGATACATCAATCTTGTAATCTTCAGGAAATGGCTCCTCAATGATAACAATTTGATCTAACGCTTTAATTTTATCAGCATAATCAATAAACTTCAAGAATGTTTCTTTAGATTCGTATCGCTCGTTGGCATCAAAATAATAAGGTAGCTTGCCATTCTTGGTATATGGTGTTTGAATGTTTTTTAAAAGAGAATGAATTTCATATAATCTTTTCTTATCCTTTTCTAACATCTCTTTTTGAGTTCCAGATTGGCCTATCTTAATCTTCATAAAAAAATAGCCAAAGTTAGTTTCTTTTCTAATGTCTTTAGCACTGACATTATATGAAATTAGTGGAACCGCTGCTATCTTTTGGTGTTTTTCTGAAAAAGTAAATTTATATTCTTGAGGAATCAATTCATCGAAATCAGTAATTCCATTTTCTTTTGCATATAATAACCAAAGTGCATTATCTACAGATACTAGAGCGTTTAACACAAATGTTTTACTTAAATCAGGGTTATTTGTAATATATCTACCATACTCAAGTAATTCAAGCAAAAGGTCATCAATTAGATCAATAGGTGATGTAAATGTTTTATTTTTAAGTAACTGTAGCGCTCGTTCAGTGATAGCATACATAAAAGCATTTCCTCCCGACTCGGAGTTTGTTGAAAAAACAGAAGAATCTGACCATAAAACACTTTGTGTTCCTAAACCTATGGAATGATTACCTGAATCACTTTCAAGATAACTAATGGCTTGCCATAGTTCAGACAAATAACCTCCCTTAAATCCAAAAGGGCTTATCAAGGGCTCCCTTTCAAACTGAGAGTTGACGTTTTTTATTGTGATTTTGTTAAAACCAGTGTCATGCATTTTAGAGACAGGATTATTCAGGCTATAAGAACCTAAAGAAGGCGTAATTGCTAAACTACTCATAGCATAAAAACTTTTTTTTATAAAATTACGTCGTGATACCATGATACTTTTTCACTAATTCTGTAATGGATTAATAATTATTCTATAAATAACGCAATTAAATTAGTTTATCTACCCTACTATTACGAAAATGCATCCTCAAATAACGCTATCATAATTTAACTCTATTAAGTGCAATCAATTTAAACTTCTTTAAAGACAGCTGAAAACCACTCTGTTGATGTGAAAGTTGATCTCAAAAAGAAATAGAGAATAATCGTGATTACAAGAAATAAATCGTGCTTCGCTTATTCATTTTCTCAACTCGATAACTAACAATATTCGAGTCAAAATTCTTTCTTTATAAGCACCTTAAACATATAATTTATTTCTAAACAGTAGAATATTGATGTTCAGAGATGTTCGTTACATCTCGTCATTTTTACTTTTTAATTTTCATTTAACTTTCCTCTTTCCTTTCCCACTTTTTTCCTACCTTTGCCTATAAACAAATAAAGAATTCACTATGAAAAAGAATGAAATTCCCGAAAGACTTTCGGAACTACGCAAATTCATGGAGAGTAAAGACCTAAACGTCTTTGTTATCCCCAGTACCGACCCACACTTAAGCGAATATCCTGCAGCAATTTGGGAGAGTCGCAAATGGATAAGTGGCTTTACAGGTTCGGCAGGAACAATAGTAGTATCGCTAAAAGAGGCTGGTCTATTTACAGATTCTCGTTACTTTTTGCAAGGAAAAACTGAATTAGCTGACACGGGTATCGATTTGTTTAAAATGGGGCTACCCGAAACCCCCGAGATGATTGATTGGATTATCGATCAAGCTGGAGAGTATGGAAAAGTAGGCATAGATGGATTGGTATATGCCGCCGCCGATGCACAACTACTCGAAAATAGGCTGAAACGCAAAAACATAGAGTTAGTTACACAATATGACCCGTTTGTAGAGATTTGGAAAGATAGACCCGAAATACCCACCAATGAAATTTTCGCATTGTCTGAGGATGTAACTGGAGAATCTACAAAAAGCAAAATAAAACGTATTGTTGCTTCATTAAAAAAAGAAGATGCCGACGGTATGATAATGGTTACCCTCGACACAATAGCCTGGACATTTAATATAAGAGGAAACGATGTTGATTTCAACCCCGTAGCAGTAGCTTATGCTTACATCTCGGAGAAAGAGACTGTGCTGTTTATCAATCCTAAAAAATTGACCAAAGAAATTGCAGACAATTTGAAACAACAAGGTGTTACATTGGCAGATTACGATAAAATATTTGAATATGTAGCCAACCTTCCCGCCAACACCTCAGTATTGGTTACAGGTAGCAAAATCAATCGCAGACTATTGCAAACTATCCCAACAAACTGTTCTGTAATAGATGTGCCATCTCCCGCTGACTTGATGAAAAGCACAAAAAACGAAACCGAACTGAACGGTTTCCGTAATGCTATGCTAAAAGATGGAATGGCACTGGTTAAGTTCTATATGTGGATGGAGGAAGCTGTCCCAACTGGTGAAGTTACAGAAGTGACTATTGAAGAAAAACTACGCGAATACCGTTCGCAACAACCACTTTATTTTGGCGAAAGCTTCAACACCATAGCGGGTTATGGTGGCAATGGTGCTATTGTGCATTATCACGCCACACCCGAGAACCACTCGAAAGTAGAACCAAAAGGATTGATATTGATTGACTCGGGCGCACAATTTATGGACGGGACTACAGATATAACACGTACATTGGCTGTAGGAGAATTGACCGACCAAATGAAAAAAGACTACACCAATGTATTGAAAGGGCACATACAAATTGCAACTGCCATCTATCCACAAGGAACGCGTGGTTCGCAGTTGGACGTATTGGCGCGCAAAGCCCTTTGGGATAACTGTCTACACTATTCACACGGAACAGGGCATGGTATTGGCCATTTCTTGAACGTGCACGAAGGTCCACAAAACATTCGATTGGAAGAGAATCCTGTAACGCTACTACCCGGAATGGTTACTTCAAACGAACCTGGACTATACAGAGCTGACGAGTATGGTATTCGTATCGAAAACCTAATAATCACTCAAGAGTATAACAAAAATGAATTTGGTGCTTTCTATAATTTTGAGACTATCACCCTTTGTCCTATCGACACTACTCCTATAGCGAAAGAGCTATTGACAGATAAAGAGATTGAGTGGCTCAACAATTATCACACCATGGTGTTTGATAAACTTAGTCCGCACTTGAACAGTGAAGAGAAGGCTTGGTTGAAAGAAAAGACAAAACATATTTAGTCTTTACAAACACTTTCAAGAAACAACCAATCCTTTATTTAATAGAACAACATAAAACATGGCATTAATTAGATCTGTTAGGGGGTTTACCCCTGAAATAGGTAAAAATATATTTTTGGCTGAAAATGCTACTATCATTGGCGATGTAATCATTGGCGACGATTGTAGCATTTGGTATAACACAGTGTTGCGTGGCGATGTCAACTCCATTCGTATTGGCAATCGTGTGAATGTGCAAGATGGCACGGTGATACACACATTGTACCAAAAATCGGTGTCGATTATTGGCGATGATGTATCTATTGGTCACAATGTAGTCATACACGGTGCAAAAATAGAAAATGGCGCGCTTATTGGTATGGGTGCTATTGTGTTAGACCATGCAGTAGTAGGCGAGGGTGCTATCATAGCAGCAGGTTCTGTGGTGCTGAGTGGAACAAAAGTAGAACCAGGCAGCATCTATGCAGGTGTTCCCGCTAAATTTGTTAAGAAAGTAGATCCTGAGCAATCGAAAGAGATGAATCAGAAAATTGCTCAAAACTACTTGATGTATTCAGGTTGGTTCAAAGAAGAAGGAGAAGAAGAAGACAATTTGCCAACTACCTCCGACAAATAAGAATAATCAACTGAAACAAACAGGCAAAAAACATAGATACATAACACAGTTTCGTTTCTCTAACTTTATCGAGACACATTTAAAATATAATTAGAATGAACAGACTAACCAGTTCTGAAGTGAAAAAACTTCTTGATGAAAAGGCAGTAAAATTCAACAAAGTTTCTTTCATTAAAAATGATCCTATAAGTATTCCTCATCAATTTAAAGATAAGGCGGACATAGAAATTACGGCTTTGTTTGCCGCAATATTAGCTTGGGGACAACGAAAAGCTATCATTGCAAAATCCAAAGAGCTAATTTATAGAATGGATGGCGAGCCTTATAAGTTTATAATGGATTATTCTGACGAGGGTCTGAAAAAGCTAGAAGGCTTTAAACACCGCACCTTCAACGACACAGATTTACTTTATTTTGTCGACTTCTTGCACAGACACTACAGCAAACACGAAAGTTTGGAGAGTGCATTTATACCCGAAGGAGGATTTGAAAGTATTGAGAGCTCACTTACTCACTTTCAGAAGTATTTTTCCGAACACGAGAATGCTCCAAAGCGAACACTAAAACATGTGGCATCTCCTGCCAAAAAATCGGCATGCAAACGATTGAATATGTTTCTGAGATGGATGGTGAGAAAAGATAAGAATGGAGTTGATTTTGGTATCTGGAAGCAAATCCCGATGAGCGAACTAATATGCCCTATCGATTTGCACGTGGAGCGTGCCGCTCGAAAATTAGGACTTATCACCCGAAAGCCTGTTGATTGGGATACAGCATTAGAGTTGACTAAAAACTTAAAAAAGCTGGATAACGATGACCCAGTGAAGTATGACTTTGCACTCTTTGGATTATCGATTGACGAAGACATAACCTCATTTAGTCAAAAACTGGAAGGTGATAATTAAAGCATAGCCACTAATATATTGTTGACAGCAACAAAGTTTTTTGCATATTTTGAGAAGTATGCAAAGCAAGAGTTATGCCCATTTCTAAAATCAAACAACTATATCCAGATATCTTCTGGATATTCAACCCTCTCAAGAAACAGAGCGTGACCTGGTGCAGATTCACCTGCAGCACCCCTATTCTTTGCTGCAATAATCTCACGAAAACCCTCTTTATCAAGTTTCCCTCTACCCGCTAACAATAGCGTGCCAACAATAGAGCGCACCATATTTCGCAGAAATCTATCTGCTTGAATAGTGAAAACATAATCGTCTCCTACTTTTTCCCAATGAGCTTGTTTTACTTTGCAGATATTTGTCTTCACATCAGTATGTAGTTTACTGAAACTCGTAAAATCATCGGTCTCCAATAAAATAGTGCAAAGATGATTCATTAACTCAATGTCAGGGACAAAAGATATACGGTATTTATATTCGTAATAGAAAGGATCTTTGTGTTGCGTAATATGATATGTATAAGTGCGCGACATGGCATCGAAACGAGCGTGAGCATCAGAGTTAACCTCTTTTATTGTGTGAATGCTAATATCTTTGGGTAAGAATCTATTAAGCTTCAGAGCTAAATCGTCGGTATTCAAATCCTCTCCATCCCAATCGAAATGAGCAATCATATTGCGAGCATGTACACCTCTGTCTGTTCGCCCAGCCCCAACAATGTCAACTTTTTGACGCATTAATGTGGATAAATGCTCTTGCAATGTTTGTTGAACGCTGATAGCATTAGGTTGGATTTGCCACCCACAATAGTTTTTACCGTTATACGCTAATGTTATAAAAAAACGTTTCATTAATCTCTTACCGTAATGTGAAAACAGGCTTGTTGCCTCTCATGTTTTACGTAACATCTATTGTCCTTCTTAAGATCGAACAAAACTTGAGCAAGCACAAGTTTTAGTTGTTGTGGAGAAATATCTTCCGATTTGTGTAAATCCAACTTATCAAACCTCTTCCACGAAACATCAAATGTAGTTCCATATCTATGGGCAGAATTAGTACTCGCGTTTATATTACGTTTGGTCAGTCTCTTTATGTCATCGTCGGTGCGAGTGATGCTGGTGAGATAAAGTTTATGCAAAGGTATCTCTTTGCTGTAGAGCGAATCTCTGAAGTTTTTGCCAATGTCGATAAATAGCTTTGCAGCCGAAGGAACAAGATAAGGAATTGAGTGAGTAATTTGATATTGCCTATAAAAATCCAGCTCTTCGGGCAAACGCACCAACATGTCCATTTGGTCGATGGTGTCTGCACGTGTTTTCAAAGGAGTAATACCGTTTTTAACAGCTGAAGCCATGTGAAGATTATTCAAATCGTTGAACTCACGATTGTAATTACCCGAAAATTTAGCTCTACGCGTTTTAGCTTCATCAGATGTCGATTGATTGGGTTGAGCCGATTTATCCCTACTGCCACAACCAAAAAAAGTTATAAGAAATATCAGACTAACAAAAAGAATAGATTTTAATTTACTCATGGAGAAAACATTGTTGGTCTTTTACTTTCCCATTTCACGTAGACGGATTTTGGTGAGAACCTGTTTGGTATTTAGTGGAAAATCACCATCCATCATCCATGCATAGTAGCTTGGCTCTCTTTTCAATATTTCGGCAACGGGTTTACCTCTGTGTTTACCAAAATTGAAAACCTCCACATCCTTATCATTCAAAACAATTCGCCCTGCAAAATCTACATTATTGTTAAAACTACCATATTCTTTAGATAGCTCGTCAATATCGTTAACTAAATCGGGGTATCGCTCCAACTGCGATTTCAACACTTCGTAAGTAGCAATTGTATCTGCTTCAGCCGAATGTGCATCAACCAACTCCTTATCGCAATAAAACTTATAAGCAGCCTCTAATGTCCGTGGTTCTTTTTTGTGGTATATAATCTGAACATCAATAAATTTTCGTTTACTCATATCAAAATCAACACCCGCTCGCAAAAACTCTTCAGCAAGCATCGGTACGTCGAAACGATTTGAGTTGAATCCAGCTAAATCTGCCCCTTCTAATTGACCAGCCAGTGATTTGGCAATTTGCTTGAAGGTGGGACAGTCCTTTACATCCTCATCGGTAATTCCATGTATGGCAGTTGCTTCTGCGGGAATTGGCATTTCGGGATTCACCCGTCTTGACTTTACCTCTTCGTCACCATTAGGAAATACTTTCAAGAAAGCGAGTTCAACAATTCTATCTCGCGATATATTGATACCAGTAGTCTCTAAGTCAAAGAAAACGATTGGGTTTTTCAGATTTAATTTCATTCTATTGATTGTTTAAATTAAATGCTGTAGTAATAGCATTTATGTACTACAAAACAAGCCTGCTCATTCGTTTTATCTGCAGGTAATATCATGTAGCATAGTTTATTTATGAAAAAAAGCTAAAGATGTGTTGTATCTTTAGCTTTCTGTATTGATTTATACTTTTAGTCGTTCAACATCATTGGCATTATCAGCGTCAACATCTCTTCGTTTTCTTCATCTTCCACCGGAACAATGATTCCAGCGCGAGAAGGATCTGATAATTCTAAGATAACATCTGTTGAAGGTATGTTATTCAGAATATCCACTAAAAAAGAAGCTTTAAACCCAATGCTCATCACACTGCCTGTATATTGACATGAGATTGTTTCTTCTGCTGCAGTAAGATAATCGATATCTTGTGCAGTGATTATGATTTTATCTTCGGAAAGTTGCATTTTCACCAAGTTGCTCGATGGATTCGAGAAAACTGAAACACGTTTTATGGCACTTAAGAAACTCAACCTATCAAGAGTTACTTTATTAGGATTGTCAACTGGTATTACAGAGTTATAATTTGGATAACGTCCCTCTACAAAACGGCACACCATATTGTAATCGGATAACTTAATCACTGCGTGATTCTCATCAAACGTAACAATCACCTCCCCATCTTCTCTGGGTAAAACTGAACGTAACAAATTAGCTGGTTTCTTGGGTAAAATGAAAGAGGCTCTTTCGTCTGCCTTTACGTCGCTGGATATTACCCTTACCAACTTATGACCATCGGACGCTACAAACGTCATGTTCTCGGTAGTAATATCAAAATAGATACCATTCATCACTGGGCGCAACTCATCATCAGCAGTTGCAAAAACAGTGCGATTGATGCCACTCAGCAATATTTGCGAATCGAAAGTTACAGACAAGGCTGACTCTTTCAGCTCTTTTGGTCGCGGATATTCTTCACCTTTCAGCCCAATGAAATTGTATTTTCCATTGTGATAATAAATATATACCTCAAGAGTTTCATCATTGACTTCGAATGTCAAAGGTTGATCAGGTAATTCACGCAGAGGATCTAATAAGTTTTTCGCATTAATTGCCAATGAACCTTCTCCCTCATGATCTGCAACCTCTACAAAAGTTTCCATTCGTACTTCGTTGTCCGCAGCCGTAATTGTCAACTTGTTCTCTTTCAGTTCAAGAAGAAAGCAGTCGAGAATAGGTAACGCATTTTTCGAATTTATTACACGACTAATAGTCTGTAAGTGGGACGATAATAGTGCGCTTGAAACTACAAATTTCATAAGATGTGATTTTTTGTGTGTAATGTTGAACGTTTCATTTAATTGAACAAATATAAGAATTATTTCTTTGAAAATTAGCAATTTCAAAGAAAGTTTTATTAATGCGTAAAAACGACTTTATTTGCAAGGTTTCACTGTATGCTTATAAGCTATTCATCCTCTTTGTTGAGAGGATGATGCGATATAATCTCTTGACGTAAAAAATTTCGATCTAAGTGCGTATACAACTCCGTAGTTGTTATTTTTTCATGCCCCAACATTGCCTGAACATAACGAATACCTGCCCCTCGTTCAAGCATGTGAGTTGCAAAAGAATGCCTAAAGATATGTGGACTGATTGTCTTTTTAATACCAGCTTCCTCTGCGTATTTCTTTATATAATAAAAAACAGTGATACGAGAAATAGGAGTGCCTCGCTTACTTATAAACACAAAATCTTCGCTGCCTCTTTTAGCAACCATCTGACTTCGATAGGTTAAGTAATTATTTATTTTTTTAATAGCAACATCCGATATAGGCACTAAACGCTGTTTGCCCCCCTTGCCATCCACACGAATGAAGCCTTCGTCGAAATACAAATTGGTAAACCTCAAGTTTGTTAGCTCCGATACACGCAATCCACAACTATACAAAGTTTCAATGATTGCGTAATTGCGAGCACCCTCCACTGTAGATACATCAATGACAGACAATAGATTGTCTATCTCTTCAACAGCCAACACAGTTGGAAGCTTCAACCCAATCTGAGGTGATTCTAACAGTTCTGCTGGATTAACCTGAATATAATCATCTAAAAACAGATACTTAAAAAATGATTTTATCCCTGACAAAACTCGGGCTATCGAACGAGCTTTTATGCCTTGATCGTAAAGGTCTGCTAACAATTCTTCAAGATGTGAGGTGGTTACTTCCTCTATGGTTAACTGGTTTTCAGTGGTATATTTAATCAACTTCCCCAAATCTGTCATATAAGCTGAAACAGAATTCGCTGAAAGTCCTCTTTCCAGCAGCAAGTATTGTTTGTATTTCTTGACAAGAATATCTGTATTCATAACATCACCCCTTCTATTAATTTGTTTAACACACCATAAATAGTGATAGATGCTGAAATGTACAACAAAAAAACAACTTAAAGAGCAGAAGACAGTTTACAATCTCTTTGAATCTTCGTTTTTCTCTTTTTCCAGTTCTTTTTGTAATACAATTGAAGAATAAAATAGAAGTATTGCACTAATCAGCAACAACACTGGCCATTCGTTTCGTCCTTTATACATCAAGAAAGTAGCCACCACCATAAGTAGGCAAGCAAGCACCTGGAAATTGAACAGTCGCTTACCTCTGATACTCTTGCCAGGATAAGGATTTGTTAAAGTAATGGCTGAAAAGAGACTAACGCTCACAACCATTGCCCACACAGCGATATCGGGTATAAATGAATATGCAATAGTAGAAATTAAAATGAATAAAGCTGAAATCTTATATACAGTTTCTTTGATAGTATGTGTCATTAATTTATTGTTGAGAGACAGCTCATAAAAGATTACTCAATGATAAAAATCTCTTCGTTCTCTTTTTTCATAAAATAGTTTTCACGAGCAAATTTCTCTAAATTATCTTTATCCGATTGTAGCTCGTAAAGCTTTATTTTATCAGCCTCTGTTTTCTTTCTGTAAAACTCTATTTGTTTTTTCAAACTTCTAATCTCTCTATCACTATCAATCCTTTTTTTTATATTGCTATCACTAAATAAAAACAACATGACAACAACCAAAAAAAGAGCTATAAATTGAAGACTATTAAGTCCCCACCTACCTTTTTTAAATTTTTCCGATTGGTTGTTCATAGCGTTATGAGGTGTATTAGTTTGTAAAATACAAATATATAGAAAAAACTACTTGATTAGGGCAAAACGAACACAAAAAAAATATTCTAAAAACTGTAAGTAGAAATATACAAATAAAAGTTATCTTTGAACTTATAAATACAAATTTTTAATTCTAACTTGACAATGAAAAAAATTATCGGAATATTTTTAACTTTTCAACTGTTTGCACCTTCAATCTTTCCATGTACTAACTTTCTAATTGGCAAGAAAGCATCTACTGATGGCTCAACAATGATTTCTTATTCAGCCGACTCATACAATTTATATGGCGAATTATACCATTGGCAAGCAAAGACCTATAGACCTGGAGAAATGCTGAAAGTATATGAGTGGGATACAGGAAAATATTTGGGAGAAATACCTCAAGTATTGCAAACCTACAATGTGATGGGCAACATGAACGAACACCAACTTGCTATTGGTGAAACAACCTTCACAGGTCGGCGAGAACTATCAGATTCAACTGGAATTATGGACTATGGAAGCTTAGTTTACATTACATTGCAGCGAGCCAAAACAGCACGTGAAGCAATTACAACAATGACTAACTTGGTGAAAGAGCATGGATATTATAGTACGGGCGAGTCCTTTTCAATTGCCGACCCCAATGAAGTATGGGTGTTGGAACTCATTGGCAAAGGAACAGGTAACAAAGGAGCTGTTTGGGTGGCAGTGCGCATTCCAGATGATTGTGTTTCAGCTCATGCTAATCAAGCACGTATTCAACAATTCCCTTTGAATGACCCCGAAAATTGCTTATATTCACCTGACGTAATAACCTTTGCTCGTGAAAAAGGATACTATTCAGGCAGCGATGCCGATTTTAGCTTTGCACAAGCTTATGCTCCACTTGATTTTGGGGCTCTCCGCTTTTGTGAAGCACGTGTATGGTCATTTTTCAACCACGTAAACAAAGATATGGCTAAATATGTAACTTATGCTAAAGGAGAGACAACAGACCCAATGCCCTTGTACATCAAACCAGATAAAAAACTATCGATGCGAGATGTACAACATTTCATGCGCGACCATTACGAAGGCACAGAATTGGATTGGAGCAACGAATACGGAGCAGGTCCTTTCAACTCTCCCTATCGCTGGTCGCCCTTAACATGGGAAGTGGACTCCGTTGAGTATTGCAACGAAAGGCCCATTTCGACACAACAAACTGGCTTTTCATTTGTTTCTCAATCTCGTTCGTGGTTGCCCAACGAAATAGGAGGAATAATTTGGTTTGGAATAGATGATGCAGCGCAAAGCGTATATTACCCCATCTATGTTGGCAACACCAAAGTTCCTGAAGCAATGGAAGTAGGAAATGGCGACTTGCTAAACTTCACTTGGGAGTCTGCATTTTGGATACACAACTGGGTATCTAATATGGTGTATGACCGCTATAGTGACAAAATTGTGCATGTAAAAGAACTGCAAGATAAATTAGAAAGTGAGTTTGAAACACAACAACCAGAAATAGAGAAAGTAGCATTAGCAATATATGAAAAATCGAAAAGCCATGCCATTGACTACTTAACCAACTATAGTAATACTAATGTCGAAAACGGATTGAGCGAATGGAAAAAACTGGGTGAATACATGATGGTGAAGTACTTGGATGGCGTTGTAAAAAAAGAAGAAAATGGTAAGTTTAAACGCAATGAATACGGAGAACCAGCATCGCCCGACAGACCAGGATACCCTAATGAACACTACCGAAAAGTGATTGAAGAGACGGGTAATAAATATAAAGTTACATTTTAAAAGTACAAAAAAACTAACTGAACACAAATTTTAAAACTATGAACGAAGAAGCATTGTTACACAAAGTTACTGAAAAAGCCCAAAAATGGCTTGCAGGGAATTACGATGAAGAGACAAAAAAAGAAGTTGAGAAGATGCTCAACGATGAAGATAAATCTTTACTTATTGACGCATTTTACAGAGAGTTAGAATTTGGTACCGGAGGTTTGCGTGGCATAATGGGTGCAGGTTCTAATCGGGTAAACATCTACACAGTTGGTAGTGCCACACAAGGTTTGGCTAATTACCTCTTGCAAGAATTCGAAGATTTGCCCGAAATAAAAGTAGTAATCGGGCACGACTCAAGAAACAACAGCCGCAAGTTTTCTGAAATATCCGCAGATATATTCTCAGCCAATGGCATCAAAGTATATCTTTTCGAAGATTTGCGCCCTACTCCAGAAGTATCTTATGCTATCAGAAAACTGGGTTGTCAGAGTGGCATTATGATAACTGCATCACACAATCCTAAAGAGTACAATGGATATAAGGCATACTGGAATGATGGCGCACAAGTGTTGGCTCCACACGACAGAAATATCATTGCTGAAGTAAATCGTATAAAAAGCATCGATGATATAAAATTTGAGGGCGACCCCAATCTTATCAAAATTATTGGTAAAGACATGGACTTAGCCTTCATCGAGGAAGTCAAGAAACTTTCTTTATCGCCCGAAGTTATTCAACGTCAACACGACCTCAAGATTGTGTACACTCCTATTCACGGAGCTGGTGTTACATTGGTGCCTGCTGCACTTAAAGCAGTGGGATTTACGAACGTTATAAATGTGCCCGAACAAGATGTGATTAGTGGTGACTTTCCAACAGTTGTTTCTCCCAATCCCGAAGAACCGGCGGCATTGGAACTTGCTGTGAAAAAAGCAATAGAAACAGATGCCGAAATTGTGATGGCTACCGATCCAGATGCAGACCGTATCGGAACAGCTGTTCGTAATCATGACGGCGAGTTTGTATTGGTCAATGGTAACCAAACCATGATTATTTATCTATACTACCTCATCACAAGATGGAACGAATTAGAGAAACTAACTGGCAAGGAGTATGTAGTTAAAACTATTGTTACAACTGAATTGGTTAGCAAAATTGCAAGTAAAAACAATGTTGAACTATTTGACTGTTATACTGGTTTTAAATGGATTGCAGATGTAATCAGAAAAAACGAAGAAACTAAAACATACTTGGGTGGTGGCGAAGAGAGCTACGGTTTCTTAGCTGGCGACTTTGTGCGCGACAAAGATGCAGTATCGGCTTGTACACTTTTTGCTGAAATTGCAGCTTGGGCAAAGGATAATGGTAAGACAGTATATGAATTACTGCAAGACATTTACATCGAATACGGATATTCGAAAGAAGAAGGTATTTCGTTGGTAAAGAAAGGAAAAGAGGGAGGCGAAGCAATTGAAGCTATGATGAGAAACTTCCGCGAAAATCCACTTAAAAAGATTGCAGGCTCTGATGTTACCCTACTAAAAGATTATGCATCACTTGAGGCAACTGACTTTATAAGTAAAGAAAAAATAACCCTCTCTATGCCCACAACTGCCAATGTACTTCAATATTACACTGAAGATGGGACAAAACTTTCGATACGTCCATCGGGAACAGAACCTAAAATAAAGTTCTATATAGAAGTAAAAGACAGAGTAAATTCAAGAGAAGAATTGAAAGAAGCGGAAGAGTCCGCAAATAAGAAAATTGAGCTAATTCGAACTGAATTAGACATTTAAACAGATGTAACTATGAAGAGGAAATTAAAAATAGCTTTGGTTGCCCATGACAATCGCAAAGTTGATATTATAGATTGGGTAATATATAACTCAAGCTTTCTATCAGAACACTCATTAGTTTGTACAGGCACCACAGGTACTTTGGTGCAAGAGGCTTTGGCAAGCAAAGATGTATATCCTGATATGCAAATTATGAGTTCGGGACCAATGGGTGGCGATGCTGAGATTGCGGCAATGGTGGTGAGAAAAGAGATAGACTTGGCTGTTTTTCTGATTGACGACCTCAATGCACAACCTCACGAAGCTGATATTATGATGCTATTGAGACAATGCAGGGTACACAATGTACCGATTGCTTGCAATAGATTTAGTGCAGACCTTATGATTACAAGCGATTTGTGGGACGACGAAGAGTATATTCCTATGGACCCACATTATGAGAGATTCGATAGGAAAAAACATCAAGCAAATATCAATAAATATAAAGAAGGATAGATTCTCTTACTTTATATACACAAAAAAACCGTTTCAATTACTGAAGCGGTTTTTTTGTGTATTACGACAATCAGCGCCAGCTTGTGAAAGCGGAGCAGCTATATCTTTTATCAGAGACTATGCCAAAGTACTGCAACCGTCGCCATCAGTAGAGAAAATTCATGAATTTTCTCTACAATAACACCAACCTACTGCCACTGCTGCCGCTCGCGCGCATTTACAATGCTCCTGCTCAGTGGAATAATGCGTTGCATTAAAACCTATGGTTTTATTCCACATGGTGAACCCTGTGAAATTTTATTCTAT
>CAZXGV010000005.1:0-39803 GCA_964640575.1 uncultured Dysgonomonadaceae bacterium | reverse complement strand
CACAGTATCGAGTTCCGTAGGTGCCGAACTGTTATTATTATGATCGGCATACAATTAAACACATTATTTTACTGGTGCTCCCAGCTCATTGTTTCGTTGTGGCATGGATGGTAATGTCTTTAGTAAGGGCTTAGATGCTGCAGCACTATGGACTCTGTGGGATGAATTTAGTAAATTAATTAATCGGACGTGATTTATTTACATCACACAGTAATAAGAAAAGTAAACATAATAGTCTTATTTGAGACTCTAAATTAATAAGAACAGTGGAATAGATGAAAACATATACAATAGAGGAAAAAGAGAGGATTGAACAGATTTTAAATTCAGAACAAGTTTGTTTTGTTGGTTTTTCTGATGAAGATGGTGTTCCTTATGTTTTACCAATGAACTATGGCTATGAAGATGATATGATTTATTTACATTCGGGTCCTGTAGGTAAAGCTATTCGTATTTTGGATAAAAATCCTAATGTGTGTATTACATTTTGTACGCAACCAAAACTTATTTGGCAACACCCTGATGTAGCGTGTAGTTATAGAATGCAAGCGGAAAGTGTAGTTTGTAATGGTAAGGTAGTGTTTGAAGAGGAGTTTGAGGAGAAAGAGAGGATACTTGGTGTAATAATGCGTCAATATATTGATAAGGATTTCAAATATTCAGTGCCAGCAATAAACAATGTAAAGATTTGGAAAGTTGAGATTGATTCTATTGCTGCTAAAGAGTTTGGGGTGAGGCATCCTAATTCTGCTGTTTTTAAAAACAGGGGTTCTTTCTAACAAAAAGAGACATATACGTTCAGAGACTTTCGTTGGTTTGAGAGATGATGAATTAAGTGCTAATGTAAACTTTTATCTAAGGTTTGTTGTTCACTTTGAATACAGAACGTATTAATAAATGATGTTTAATTCAAATTTTAAAAACCAAAGCAATGAAAATAATTAGAAAAACCAGTATAGTATTTACCCTGTTAGTATTTGCTGCAATAGCAACATTTGCAAAAGGACCAGATACAAAAGATAAGAAAACAGCTAAACCTGTTGATTTAACTACTTCAGAGTTTGTGAAAAAGGTGCATGACTTTAAGAGCAATCCTAAAGAATGGAAGTATGTAGGAGACAAACCTGCAATTATTGACTTTCATGCAACATGGTGTGCTCCGTGCAAACAATTAGCACCTACACTGGATGCACTTGCAGCTGAATATGGGGAGGAAATATACATCTATAAAGTGGATGTTGATAAAGAACCAGATATAGCTCGTGCTTATGGTATTCAAAGTGTTCCTTCTCTTCTTTTTATACCTGACGGTGATGCTTCACCACAAATGGGGCAAGGTAATATTCCAAAAAAAGATTTGAAGAAGGTGATTGACGAGTTTATGTTGAGGAAAGAGGTTGATGAATAGAGAATAAATTGTAAATAAAGTTTGTAGGAGATGCTTATATCAAGTTTGCAGAATCCTTCTGTGAAAAATCTTGTCAAACTATCAAAAGCTCGCGAGAGAAAGGCACAAAACCTTTTTTTGATAGAAGGAGCAAGAGAACTATCGCTAGCTTTGGCTGGCGATTATACTATAGAGGAGGTGTACGTGTGTCGCGAGTTGTTTTTGAAAACACGCTACCCTAATGTCTTAGATTCGATTGACGATGATAGGATAATTGAGATTACACCCAAAGTGTTTGAGAAGGTTTCGTATCGAACTTCATCGGATGGTTTGATTGCTTTGGCTCGTCCAAAACTGCATACATTGGGCGATATTCACTTGTCGGACAATCCTTTTGTAATAATACTTGAGTCGGTTGAAAAACCAGGTAACTTAGGTGCTATACTTCGTTCGGCTGATGCTGCTGCCGTTGATGCAGTGATTGTTTGTGATCCTCAAACGGAGCTTTATAATCCAAATGTAATTCGCTCAAGTGTTGGTAGTCTCTTTACCGTGCAAACTGCTGTGTGTACTTCGCAAGAAGCTATAGAATGGTTACATCTTAATAAGATTGTTTCGTATGCTGCAGAGTTGGAGGCTGCAGAGTTTTATCAGGATGTAGATTTTCGAAACCCATCGGCTATTGTAATGGGTACCGAAGCCGAAGGCTTAACGAATATATGGCTTGAGAATGCATCAAAGAGAATAAAAATACCGATGCGAGGGAAGATAGACTCGCTGAACGTTTCAGTATCAACAGCGGTGTTGACGTTTGAAGCGATGAGACAAAGGGGTATGGAAAGTAAGGAATAAAGAAAATAAAACAGCTTGCATAATTGGCGTTAGTTAGTTTCTGATGGAAAACTCTTTTCTTGTAAGGGCTAGTTAAAGAGTGCTTTACAATAAGAAGTAGAGATGAAATGAGTTCGTATCGATTGTGTTGTTGTATAGTCGATGTAAAGAAAAAATGCAAGAGACCAATGAAAAAACCTTTTCTCCATGTAGTGAAGAAAAGGTTTTTATGTGCATATTTTACTATTTACATCCTTAATAACTGTTAGTAAAATAGGCAAAGTTTTATTTCATTATTCTGCAAAAGCATGTCTAAATCCATCAATCTTATCCCATCCGCCACGTGTGAAATCAGGAATAACTACAGGTGCACTATTATTTTCGAGTGACAATGCAGTTAGTGGAGCTAAACAACACCATTCTGCCAGATCATATACATCCATATCCAATGGCAAACCATTTTGCAAGCAATAAACTAAACGATAATCCATAATGAAATCCATACCACCGTGTCCACCAACTTTTTTAGCTTGCTCTTCAAGCTCTTGGTGAATAGGGTGTTTGTATTTTTCCATCAATGCTTTTCTCACATCATCAGATACGAATGAGTGAGGATTTAAGTTTTCGTGATTAGGAGTTATTTCACTATCTACTTGAGATGCTTGCAGTGCATAACCTTGCTTTGGATATTTGTTAGCAAAACCTTTAGTTCCCGTTAATTGGTACATGCGGCTATATGGACGAGGAGACGCAACGTCGTGCTGAATATGGATTGTTTTTCCTTTTTCAGTTTTAATCATTGTCATGGTGTGTTGACCATTTTTGAAATCTTCAACTTCTTCACCACGAACTTCTTTGATATAGTTAGGGATGCTAACAGGTTTGCTGTCAACAGAAACTAAAAAATTCATTTTGTCGCCACGGTGTATATCAAGTAGTTGACAGGCAGGACCCATTCCGTGTGTTGCGTATATATCGCCTCTGTTATTTTTGTTGTACTCCAATCGCCAATCACTCTCATAAGAATCCCAATACTCTTCAAGTTGGTGAATGTAAGCACCTTCTGCGTAAAGCACTTCTCCAAACACTCCTTGTTGAGCCATGTTCAATGTTGTCAACTCGAAGAAGTCATATACGCAATTTTCTAACTGCATACAATGTTTTTGCGTTTTTTCGGCAGTGTTAACAACAGCCCAAATTTCTTCTAATGTCATAGCTGCAGGAACTTCACATGCAACATGTTTGCCTTGCTCCATTGCATAAATCATCATGTTGGCATGACGCTTCCAATCTGTGGCAATGTAAACTAAGTCTATATCGTCTCTTTGACACAACTCTTTCCAAGACTCTTCTTCTCCACTATAACCAGTAGCAGCGGGAAGATCAGCTTTTTCAAGAATTGCTTGTGCTTTTTCAACTCTTTCGGGGTACAAGTCACACAATGCAACAATTTCCACTCCGGGTATGTGAGTGAAACGTTTAACTGCACCAGGTCCACGCATACCTAAACCGATGAAACCAACGCGTACGGTTTCTATTTTAGGAGCTGTTAAACCTAACACATCTTTTTGCCCAGAAGGTCTTGTAGGCACCTCCGTTGTCAACTGTTTGTAATCGGCGTTAGCTTTATTGTTTTCTCCAGTTGTCATTGTACATCCAGTAAACAATATTGCCAATACAAGCAGGTTCAATAATTTTTTCATTCGTTGTTTCTGTTTTATAGTTTATTTAATAAGTTGTATTTTGTTGAGTTTAGCACAGGGATGCTTTTCTATATAAGAATATTTATTGCTATGGCTTCATTTTGCTGTATAATAAATATTGTATCCTTTCTGCTTTGGTTGTTACCGAAGTACAAATATAAAGAATTTTTGTTGAGTATAATGTTAAAGCCTCTTTTAGTTTTTGTTAGAAGAGCATTTTCTTTTCAGAACTTCATTTTGATGTTTGAAAATTAGCTGCAATCCTTTTATTTTGAGTAAAATGGGAAGGTATCTGACTCCGTATGGAGTGTCTTCATTTTGTCATACATTTCTTTTGTTTTTTCTGGATTCATGTCCTTCAAATTATTGTTTTCGCCTAAATCAGCAGCCAGATTGTAAAGTTCTATTTTCTCTTTCTCTTTTGTTTTAGCGTTTAGTACAACCATTTTCCAATCATCTATGCGCAATGCCAAGCGTCCGCCTCTTTCATGAAATTCCCAATAGAGATATTCATGCTCTTCCTGTATGCTTTTATTCAACAAAGTTGGAAGAAATGAAACACCATCGGTGACTTCATTAGCAGGTATTTCTGTGTTTATTAAATCAGCGAGTGTGGGCATTACATCCCAAAATGCACTGATGTGGTCAGTTTTAGTTCCACCTTTTATATGATTTGGATAACGTACTATCATCGGAACCCGAATGCCACCTTCATATAGGTCTCTCTTGAAGCCACGTAAGGGACCGTTGCTATTGAAAAACTCGGGATCGGCGCCACCTTCCTTATGAGGACCATTGTCACTTGTGAATATTATTATTGTGTTATCATCTATTTCTAACTCTTTCAACTCTTGCATTACTTCTCCAACATATTTGTCGAGCAATGAAACCATAGCTGCAAATGAAGCCCGTGGTTTTTCACTATCATGATATCCTCCTGAATAAGGTGTTTCTTCGAACATATTTTCATAAATATGATAGATTGAATCATGTGGTAAATTCAATTCTGCATGTGGCAAGGTGTAGGTTAGCATTGCAAAGAATGGTTTGTCTTTGTTGCTTCGTATAAATTGCAGTGCTTCTTGATGAATCAGCTCTTGCGAGTAAGTGTTTCGCCCACCATTTTGATTGCCTTCTAATATAATCTTCTCTTCATTTTTCCACAAGTGGTCGGGATAGTATGAATGTGCTTGACGCTGACAGTTATATCCATAGAATTCTTCGAAGCCCATTTTATTGGGAGTTGAGGGAGATTCTGGATATCCTAAACCCCATTTCCCAAACAGTCCTGTAGAATACCCTGCTTTTTTCATCATTTCACCAATGGTGTGCGTGCCCTCTTTCATGGGGTGTTGTCCTTCGGGTGTTATCTCTTTGTTTCCACGGATTTGAGTGTGCCCAGTATGCATTCCTGTCATGAGTGATCCTCTGGAAGGTGCACTCACTGTGCTTCCTGCATAATGCTGAGTAAACAGCATACCTTCATTAGCCATTTGGGTGAGATGTGGAGTTTTTATTATTTTCTGACCATAAGGTTCAATGTCTCCATATCCTAAGTCGTCCGCCAAAATATAGATTACATTTGGCTTTTGAGGTAGCTCTTCCTTTGTTGTGTTGCATGCATATAATGGAGCGCAGCAGAGTACAAGACTGACAATGTTTTGTTTGTTCATTTTATCTCCTTTTATTCAAGTCTATTTGGGAATGCTTCTTTTTTTGAAGAGACATAATTATGTTGTAATCAGCACTTTCTAAAGTAAAAATGTCCATCAGTGAGTTTAATCAAAACTTACCAATGGACATTTTTATTAATGTGATAGCTATTTGTTTTGTGTAAAGCTATAACTTAATTCAAAAACTCTTTCCCTTTAGCAAGCATTGCTCCTAAGTCATCGGGTCTTTCTAGGATGTTAAACTGTTCAAGCATTTGATTGAACTCTGCTAGTTTTTCCTTTCCTTCGTCCGAAGTGTCTTGTTCAAGTTCTGCTCTTACAATTCTTATTTTCTCCGCATCTTGAATTCCCTCTATCAAGCGTTCGAAACGGATAGAGCTACGACTCTCGGGATAAACAATGTGGGTATCGCCAGCGGGCCATGTTCTGAATCGAGAGTCAATAGGAGATTCTTTTGTATAGCTATTATAAGCCCAACGTAAGAATCCATCGAAGTCTGCTGCCATAGTGTACCATCCAATAAAAACAGCTTCAGTAGGTTGAGAAAAAGTAAATACATTGGGAAATTTGTCAGAACAGCACACGTACCATGTCGTTACGTAGTTTTTCTCTGCACGATAAGCTCTGTCTTCAGCATCAACTGTAGCACCATGAGCAACACACAAATCAACCAACTGGTCAGGGTACAACTTATAGCTTTTGTGATTATCCGCCAAAGCAACTCCTAGTGTTGGTGCAGTTTCATTTAATAAAGCAAGCATTGCTTTCATCTCTTCTGGTCCTCGTTCGTCCATTGCAATGAGCGTTTTGTTTTCCCATCCTTTCGCTTTCAGGTGATCCATAAAGTCAGTTAAAAATGGTTTCCAAAGTTCTTCATACTCTTTTGAACCAGGAACTGCTGATACTTTTACCTCTTCGTTTGTCTCCTCATCAAAATAGAATAGAATGTTGCCCCATGGAACCATTGAGTAGCAATTGATCTGCTTCGTGATGCCTAAATCCATCATAAACTCTACCCAATTATCAAATACTGTGTAATCATACTCCCAAGTGCCATCTGTTTTCTTTTTCCACTCAATCATTGTGTCAAATGGATCTTCGGTTTGTCCGTTCCAAGGTCGTTTGTTGAGTGTGGCAGTAATCACTTTTTGACCTGCATTAGCCAACATTTGCATGGGTTCTTTTAATGCTTCCCAGTGTGCATCCGACCAAGGTTCAACACCTTCGGTACGAGCTACTGCATAAGGGTTTTGCCATAAATCTAAATGAAAAGCCCACTCTGTGTAGTGAGGTAGTGTTTTATCAAGAACATTGAGATTGAATGTAAAACTTTCTTTCTTTTTGCCTTTGGCAAACAACTCTAAATTGGCTGTATAGTTTCCTGCCGCAGCATCAGAGGGTACATCTATGGTTATCCATACAGGTCGTGCAGTTTCTGCTTCGATGTTCATGCAGTCAACATTGTCCAAAACATCTGGGCTTAATGATTGTGCAAAATCTTCGGGCTTGCGATGGCCACATCCTCCAGCAAATTCATCCGTTACAACATAACGAACAAACCGAGTATTAGTATTGCTGGCACTAATAGTTTCTCCGCTTTCTGTTTTGAAATCTGAGAGTTTAAGCTCAACAACTGGCACACTGTCTTTGCTCCAAAGAATGATTTGAGCAGACGTTTTTTCTCCCTTCCATGCACTTCCACTCCAGTTTGTGGTTTGTGCTACTTCAGGAACTTCGTGTTGCATGTAAAGGTTGTCAGTGCTTCCTATTGAAGCTTGAAGTCCTGCCGGCACTGTCGACCAGTCTGTTGTAACCTCGACAGGTAGTTTGGCTTCTTCGTAAGTAGAGCAGTCTTTTTGAGCACTTTGTTGCGTACAGCCAGCCATGGTGAATAAAGCTAGCAAAGAAAGGAATCCTTTCTGAATTGTTTGTTTTACTGTTAGTGTCATTGTGAAGTTAATTAAAAGTTAGTGTTATTGTTCTTTAGGTCTAAATCATATCCCCAATCTCTTCCTTTTTGGGTAGCGGGCAAACCACGGGTCATCCATACTGGTGCAGGTTCTCCTTTCAGATAATGGTCGAAGAACTGCTGTAAACGTATAGAAAGGTCTTTTTGGTTTCGTCTCTCTCTTAAGTTGTGAGCTTCTTTATTGTATTGAAGCATCCACACAGGTTTTTTTAATCTCCTCAATGCCATGAAAAGTTCGATACCTTGATACCACGGCACTGCCCCATCATTATCGTTGTGCATGATGAGCAAAGGGGTGTTTACTTGCTTAGCAAAAAAGATAGGCGAGTTATCAATATAAGTTTGTAACGAGTCGCTTAATGTGACTCCCAAGCGAGATTGTCCTCTTTCATATTGAGCTTGACGGCTGTTGCCTGATTCCCAGCGAATGCCACCGTATGCGCTGGTCATATTGGCTACGGGAGCTCCAGCTCCAGCCGCTTTAAACATATCAGTCTGTGTAATTAAATAGGCTACTTGATATCCACCCCAACTTTGACCTTGAATCGCCATATTGTCTTTGTCAACCCACTTGTTTTTAGCTAGTGTTTCTGCTCCTGATACAACTGAGTTGTATGCATCTTGTCCTGGTTGTCCAACATTGTATTTGATGTCGGGAGTGAATACAATATAATCTCTACTACTATAAAATGGTATGTTTATTGTTGATGCACTTGGTGCTGGTGGAATATACCTGTATAGGTTGTCAGAATGTTTTTCGTAGAAATATATCATGACGGGATACTTTTTAGTTTCATCAAACCCTTCAGGTTTATAAAGAATTCCTTGTAAGGGCTCTCCATCAAAGGATATCCAAGAATATAATTCGGGTGTACCCCATTTATAGTCGTTCATTTGTGGATTAATGTCTGTGAGTTTGGTTGAAGACTTCCACCAATTGTTCGTTACGTGCAAATCGGGTGATGTGTTGAAATTGCTTTTCTCAAAGACAATAACATCACTCTCTTGTGCTTTTGTAACAGAAGAGAAATAGTATTTATCTAACACGAGTTTCTTAATGCTCCTTCTTTTTTGTTTGGGGTTATAGGTGTAGAATCCATTTTCTTTCGATTTATTGTCAAAAGCTTCCAATAGCAATGTTTGATTGGGTTCAACAAAGCGTTTATCTTTATCTGTATTGAGGTAGCGAAATGTGATGGAGTCCTTGCGTCCAATATTTTGTGTAATGTTTTTTGCTTTTTCTCGACTCTGTGGATCAATTTTCCAAATATCATAAGCATCATATACAAGCATATATGCATCATCCTTTCCCCAAATGGGCATTCCGTAAGCGTTAGGTTCGCTCGGACGATCATTTTTTTCATTCCAAAAGTTTACCGGGATGTTCTCAGTAATATTGACTGTCTCTGCAGTTTTATTATTAAAAACAATCCAATCTCCTTTTTCCATATCAAACCAAAACACATAGTTCCCTTGGGCGGATATGAAAGGTCTGTTCGGAATAGATGTGCCAACTAGTGTTTTTGTGCCTGTTTCAAAATCGTATATCCATGCATCGTATGAGGTTGTATTCCATTGACTTTCTAATCTGTATGGGATGTCAGTATAAAGCAAGACATAGCGACCATTCCCTTGATTTGAAATATTGGTGTAGGGTATATCTTCATCACCTAATAATGTGAATTTATGATTAGCTAATTGAATGACTCCAAGATATTTTCTTTTTAGTTCAGTCGATAAGTTCCTTAATTGTTGTGGCTGTAAGTAAGGATCTTTCCAATGCCAAATGTCTAAAGATGCAACTTCAAAATCTACGATAGTGGTGTCTTTGGGTGCTTGTCTTGGAGAGCTACCAACGATGATTCTTTTCCCGTCTTCACTAAAATAGGGATAGCTGTGCTCATTGAATATCCAAGTTTCTGGTAGTTTCACAATGCTTGTGTCTGCAATAACAATAGCTGAGTCAGCACCATTTTTGAAATAGCGCACATCGAATACTTTTTGCTCTACTTTCGAGGTGTCTTGCGTAGTGAGAAATGTAAGTTGCTCTCCAGCATCATCAAATCGCAATGATTTATACTCTGCTTTACCGTTGGAGATACGTTTTTTAGTCAAATTATTTAAATCGATGAAAATTACACCCGGAGTTTCAGTCGAGTCTTTTTTATCAGGCTCTATGACAGCAGCAAAAGCAGTTCCATATTTATTAAAGACATGCTCTTTTGTGTTGAACAAAGTGTCTTGTTTTTGTGTCTTAAGATTGTGCAGAATAAGTATCTCTTTTTTTTTGCTGTTGTTCTTTTTTTTCGGTTTGCTTTTTATTGAATCAGTAGACATACTGGTGGTGTCTGCTTCAACTGTCGTAGTGTCAGGTGTCAGTGTAGTTGTGTATGCTATATAGTTTCCTAACTCTTGCGGACTCTTATGAGCTTTTATATTGGGTATCACCTGATATATGAAGTTCTCATTGTTAATAATTAGCAATGAATCTTTAGGCATATCATCTGGCTTTTTTTTATCAATTCTTGCTTGACGCGTATCAGCAAATGGAGCTTTCAAAAGCGCTACTGTATGCTTCCCATCAGTAGAAAGGGTGTAGTTAGCGATACGATTGTACTGGAAGTTTTTATTATTTTTCAAATCTTGAATAAACAACTTACTGTCACCTTCTTGAGGTCTAATAATGGCGACTGCGAATTGACCGTTATTATCAACTGAAATATTCGAAAGACGTTTCCAATCGTCATATACTGAATGGTCTAATTGTTTCTTTTGAGCAAAAGAAACTTGAATAAAAACCAAGTGTATCAGAGCAAATGCAATTGTTTTTTTACAATTCATTGTAGTGTGATATTGTTATTAAATTCAAACAAAGCAAAAGTACAATAAAAAACGACTTTTTACAAATAAAGTGGCTGTTGGGTATTCATTTTTTTAAACTAACTTTGTATATAACTTATATAGAACGATTATGAATAAGAATAGCATACATATATTAGAGCTAAAGCGATTGCCCAGCTCTGTAAATACTTTTCTCTCTTCTCTAAAAACAGTGGGTGAGCTTACTGATGCTCAATTTAATGATAGTGCCAATGAGTTGCTACTTACTATTGAAGATGAGGATGATGCAGCGGAGGTAATTCAGGAGGTTGTAATGCTTTTGCGCAAAGAGGGGGGAGATGTTCAATCAATTAAACAATCTTTCCCTGTCATGAATATGACTTGTGCCGCTTGCGCATCAAGTTCGCAAAACGTTTTGTCATTTGTGCCAGGTGTTTTGAATGCGGCAGTTAATTTTGCAAATGGTAAAGCTGTAATAGAATATATACCTGAACTTTCAAAAACATCAGAAATGAAATCTGCTTTGAAAGAGGTGGGTTTTGATTTGTTGATTGAGGAGGAGGAATCTTCGCGTGGAAACCTGGAACAGCTTCAACAAGAAAGATATAAAAAACTAAAACGAGATACTATTAGTGCTGTAGCATTAGCAACTCCCTTGATGCTTATTGGCATGGTGTTTATGAACATGCCTTATGCCGATTACATTATGTGGGCATTATCCACCCCTATACTGTTTATCTTTGGGCGAAGATTCTTTGTGGGTGCATGGAAACAAGCAAAGCGCTTTTCTGCAAATATGGATACGTTGGTAGCACTTAGCACGGGTATAGCCTACTTGTTTAGTGTGTTTAATATCTTTTTCGAAGAGTTTTGGACAAGTAGAGGTTTGGAGGCTCATGTCTATTTTGAAGCATCGGGTGTTATTATTGCTTTTATTTTGTTAGGCAAAATGTTGGAAGAACGTGCTAAGGGCAATACTTCTTCTGCTATTCAAAAACTAATGGGATTGCAACCTGACACGGTTACTGTATTCAAAGATGATGTTCCCACCGAGATATCCATATCAGAAGTACAAGTTGGTGATATTGTTTTGGTGAAGCCAGGAGATAGAATAGCTGTGGATGGTGTGGTAACAGTAGGGTCGTCATTTATTGATGAAAGCATGATTAGCGGAGAACCCATTGCTGTAGAGAAAATATTAGATTCAGAGGTTTTTGCTGGAACCATCAATCAGAAAGGAAGTTTCAGATTCAAGGCGAGTAAAGTAGGTAAGGATACTTTGTTGGCACACATTATCAAAACTGTTGAGCAAGCACAAGGTAGCAAAGCACCCGTGCAGAACTTAGTGGATAAAATAGCGAGCGTGTTTGTTCCTGTTGTAATGGGTATAGCCATATTGAGTTTTGTGCTTTGGATGATTTTAGGTGGCGACGAAAGTCTCGTTCACGGCTTGTTGGCTTTGGTTACGGTGTTGGTTATTGCCTGTCCGTGTGCGCTGGGCTTGGCTACTCCCACTGCTATTATGGTAGGTATAGGTAAAGGAGCTGAAGAGGGCATATTGATTAAAGATGCAGTAAGTTTAGAATTGGGTCGAAAGATTGACATAGTGGTGCTCGATAAAACAGGCACACTTACCGAAGGACGACCAGTTGTAAGTAATATTGTTTGGACGAACGACATTACCGATGATCAGAAAAATATTTTATATAGTATCGAAGCTCAATCTGAACATCCGCTGGCTGATGCCATCACTGCTAATATGAAAGAGAGTAGTCAACTGTTGGACGGCGTTGAGGTGCAACAAGTAAGTGGTAAAGGTATTGATGGCAATTACAATGGTAAAGACTACTTTGTGGGAAACCCACAATATATTCGCTCCAAAAATATCCTTATCTCTCCAGTAATGGAGCAAGCCATCAAAAAAGAATTGGATGCGGCACACACTGTAACAGTGTATGCAAACAACGAATCTGCACTTGGGGTAATAGCTATTACCGATAAGCTCAAACCCACAACAAAGAAAGCCATCAATCAATTGAAAAAGATGCACATTGATACTGCTATCTTTACGGGTGACAATCCTATGGTTGCTAGAGCATTGGCTGAAGAACTTGGAATCACTAATTACAAAGGCGATGTGTTGCCTGAAGAGAAAGCACGTTTAGTTAAAGAGTTGCAACAGCAAGGCAAAGTGGTGGCAATGGTGGGTGATGGAATAAACGATAGCGGTGCGTTAGCACAAGCCGATGTGAGTATTGCTATGGGCAAAGGAAGTGATATTGCTATGGAGGTGGCAAAGATGACCATCATCTCTTCCGACTTGTTGAAAATTCCAAAAGCCATTCGTCTATCCGATAGTACAGTAAAAACCATTAGACAAAATCTGTTTTGGGCTTTTATCTACAATATTATTGGTATACCAATAGCAGCAGGAATCTTGTATCCTATCAATGGCTTCTTGTTGAATCCAATGATTGCGGGTGCGGCAATGGCGTTAAGCTCGGTGAGTGTAGTTACGAATAGTTTACGACTCAGAACAAAAAAAATATAAGGACAACAAAAAATGAAAACATTAAAATTCAAAACCAACATAGAGTGCTCCAACTGCGAAGCACGTGTAAAGCCTTTTTTAGATAAAAAGGAAGGAATCGTTTCATGGAAAGTAGATACTGATCATGCTGATAAAATCCTAACGGTTGAGACAGAAAGTCTTGAAGCTAAGGATGTGATTAAAACAATCAAAAGGACTGGTTTTGTAGCGGAAGAAATATAATTACAACAGTGGGATGTGAGAAGTGAAAAACAAATGCTGTTGCAACTAAAATAAAAGAGGTACATTTGCAACATCATATTTAGTTATCTAATTCTTCATAGACAAACCTATACAATAATTGTATGTTTCTGCAATCTCACATTGGTGAAATAGCTTCGTTGGGCGTTGCCGTTTGTTGGACAATGAGTGCGCTTTACTTCGAGAAAGCGGGACACAAAGTTGGTTCGCTTTCTGTCAATCTCATCCGAATCTTCTTGGCTGTTGTTTTTTTAGGAATCACATTGTTATTCACACAAGGTTCATTTTTTCCAACGGATGCGTCTTATGAGAATTGGTTTTGGTTAGGTTTGTCAGGTGTAGTTGGATTCTTCATTGGAGATTTGCTTCTTTTTCAGTCGTATGTTGTCATTGGTTCTCGCACCTCTCAATTAGTGATGAGTCTTGCGCCAATGCTTACTGCTGTGATTGGTTGGTTCTTTTTGAGCGAAATACTTTCCTTACAAAGCATTCTGGGTATTATAGTGAGTGTGGCGGGAGTTATCATTGCCATAGCAGGTAAAAGATTGAAACTCAACATTCCTTTCAAAGGGTTTCTTTTTGCTTTGGGAGGGGCGCTTGGACAAGCCCTCGGACTTATATTGAGCAAAAGAGGGATTGGAGACTATGACCCACTTGCAGCTACACAAATTAGAGCCATCTTTGGCTTTGTCAGTTTTCTTATCTTAATGATTTATCTTAAACGTATGGGTAGGGTTGTATTGGCTTTGAAAGATTTTAAAAGCATGAAGGCAATCACAATTGGAACCATCTTTGGTCCATTTATTGGGGTTACTTTGTCGCTTTTTGCTATTCAGCGTACACACACGGGGGTTGCCTCAGCACTTATGGCTTTGGCACCCATCATTATTATTGTTCCTTCAGCCATCATGTTCAAAGAGAAAATCACTACTCAACAAGTTTTTGGTGCTTTTATTAGCATGATTGGTGCGACTATTTTCTTTATCTAACTTTATTCCAAATTTTTAAAAAGTCATCTCAGAACTTCAAACTTATATAGTTTTGTCAAAATTGATTCCTTAATATAAATGAATGTGAGTAGCTACTGCGGAGTATATTTAACCTCAAGTACTGCTAATCTTAGTACAAATGTAGTAGTATTGATACTGTTGAATACTTTAGGATATAGTTAAGCTCAAAATAATATAGTTAAATACAGCGCAGTTAGTGATTCGAAAATTAACTTGATACATAAAACAGTTGTAAATGGTAGGTTTGCTGCAAATTTGATACCAAAAACAAATTGATTCACCCCAACTCTCATAAGATTGATGTGATTCAACGGTTGAATCACTCCACCATTAACTAAAATGAAGTAAATCAAGCGTTGAATCACTCCACCATTAACAATAATCGTTCAATTCGACGGTTGAATTAACTCATCATTAACACAAGTGGAGCAAAACAACTATTGAATCACTCCACCATAGACCACGTTAATGCAATTCAACGGTTGATTTGCGTAAAGAACGTTAATGGGATGTTAAATCAACGCTTGAATCATATAAAACTGTCTTATTGTTATCCAAATCAAGATGAGAATGGTATCTGTTTTGTTACTTTGCTAGATTTGCATGTGCTCTAAGGTATCTATTTTTCAGAAAAAGAGCCTTTGTGTATGTGCCAAAAGATATAATATTTGGTAGTATAGTTGTTGGATATTGATGGAGTTATATAATTTATAGGTTGACGACTTTTGTATGGGTACGAAGATATCAAATGCAAAGACAAGCGGACATCACAATATAACAGAGGTATGAAGTTTGGAAATTTCGTGGTATTGTAGAAAGTTGAAGGAAGGAAATGAAAAAAAATATGGGATGATGTTCTAGATAAATATAGTAGAAAGGGATTATCCATAGTGATGAATAAAATAAGGGTGTTTGAAAATAAATTCAAACTCCCTTATAACAATACGTTGTACGATTTAGCTGTTTAACTACGCTTCACTTGCTACTGTGGAACATCCACTGTTCTTTTTTCCTTATCACTTTGAATAGCAAGTTCTATAATTTTCATCACATTGGCACCCTCTTCAGCAGTTACTGCTATTTTGGTTTTGTTCCATATAGCATCCCTGAGGTTGATAAAATAGTCACGATAATCTCCGTTCTCGCTTTCTATTACGCTACATACTTCTATGCCGTTAACTTCAGTTTTCAATGTTCCCCATATCGATTCGGGTTCCATGCCCCAGTCTGGAGTATTGGGGATTGCTCCTGTTTCGATTACTTCTTCTTGTACATCCAATCCGTATTTAATGAACGAACCTTTTGTACCATGAATTTGGTAAGTTGGACCTGGTATTTTCACTAAGGTTCCCGATTTTAGAGTAGCAGTGTGAGTAGCGTAGTGTAGTTTCACATCAAACGAATCGTCCGCCTTTGCCCATGGTCTCACTGCTTGTATGTGTGCGGTAACTGCTTGTGGCATACCGAAAAAATAGAGTGATTGATCGATTAAATGCGACCCAAGATCATAAAAGATGCCTGAACCTGGTAAAGGGTCTTCTCGCCAAGCCCCCTCTTTGGGTTCAGGACGGAAACGGTCGAAGTGAGTTTCATAATCCACCACATCGCCCAAAATGCCACTTGTCAAAATCTTTTTTACTGTTTTTGTGTCGCTTGTGAATCGGCGGTTATGGTACACAGTCAATATTTTCTTTTTTTGTTTTGCAAGTTCCACCAACTCTTGTGCTTCAGCAAAGGTTACAGTAAAAGGTTTTTCGACAACAACATGTTTGTTGGCAAGCAATGCAGCTTTTGCCCATTGAAAGTGAACGGTGTTGGGCGAGGTGACAATTACCAAGTCAATGTTATCGTCGTTCACAATGTTTTGCCCATCGGGCACGATTGTTGTGTTAGGGTATCTTTCTTGCGCAATACGAATGTTGTGTGGATTTGCTGTGCTTATTTTTGAAAGCTCGAAACCTTCCACCACGTCTACAAATGGGGCATGAAACACCCTACCTGATAAACCATACCCAATGATACCTGTACGAATAATTTTTTCCATGAATGAATGTTTTTATGTAATGTTATTTTATTTCTTTTTGTTGTAGTAAAAAAGCTACTAGCTTTTTAGTTGCTATTGCTCGGTGGCTCAAACTGTTTTTTATATCTTCAGAAAGTTCACCAAAAGTTTTGTCATACCCTTCGGGTTTAAAAATGGGGTCGTATCCAAAACCATTTGTTCCTTTTTTTTGGTGAATAATCTCTCCACGTATTATACCTTCAAAGTAATGTACTTCTCCTTTTAATAAAAGAGCAATAACTGTTCTGAATAGAGCTTTTCTATTAGTTTTGTTTTGCAACTCTTGCAATAGTTTTTGCATATTGTCTTCAGGGTCACAGTCGGGTCCCGCATACCTCGAAGAGTGTATTCCAGGTGCATTTTCCAATGCTTCCACTTCAAGTCCAGTGTCGTCAGCAAAGCAATCCATATCAAACTTCTTTTTTACAAAATGTGCTTTGATAAGTGCATTTTCTTTTAGCGTGTTGCCTGTTTCAGGTATTTCTTCGTGACAATTTATATCGCCCAAGCTTAGAATTTCTAATTGTCCATTACTTATTTTCTTTATTTCGTCAAGCTTGTGTTGATTGTTAGTTGCAAAAACTATTCTCATATTATATTATAATCTTATTGAGCGTTTGAAAGTGTCCTGCTGTTTGTTTTTTCTCTTTTGAAAAAGATTTAGTTGGTTGAAGTAATCTCAGTGATAGGTGTTATTTCAATTTTTCTGAATTCAACTTCCGAACCTTCAGCTTGAAGAGCAAGCTGTCCTTTCTGTGCAGTGCAATTATATCCATAGTTGACTAATACATCGTTTACCCACACTTTAACTTCATCTGCCACACACTCAACAACCATATTGTTCCATTCACCCACAGGGTTTTCTACACTTTCAGTAAGTTTTTTTATACGTCGTGCTTTCCCTTCAGTAATTCCCCATTCCTCTTGTGGACCTCTGCGTTCCTCCATATTGGGTACGGTTATGTCTTCCACAATACACCAGAAATCGCCAGCATTTGTATGTTCCATTTGCACTTCCATTGACTTTGGAAACATATCATAAAGTGCGCGAGGTGTAGATGCATGGACCAAAACTCCACAGTTTCCTGGCGCGTCTGCAAAACGATACTCCACTTCTAAACGATAATTTTCAAACTCTTCATCCGTAATGAGATGTCCTCTGGGGTCTCCTAGACTTACCAGCAAACCATTGCGAACAATAAATGGATTAATCGTGTCGGGGTTGTTGTCCATTGCTGGCACATCTGCATGCCAACCACTCAAGTCGGTTCCATTAAAAAGACTTTCGCTTTTCGGTTGTTCTTTCTGACCGCAAGCAGAAAGTAGAAATAGAGTACTAAGAATAAATAAACTGGTTTTCATTTCTGTAAGGTTTTGAGGTTGTATAAAATAAATGAATGTAGTTCTTTTGCTGGACATATTAAACAGGCTTTGATATCTCTGTTGCACTTAAAACAAGAGGTCGTCTTTGATCTACCAAAGAAGTGAAATGTTGAGCCTGTTAATTACCGTAACAAATATAAGAAATATTCATTAAAGATAGAAGTATTCTTTTTTATTTGTAATGGTTCTAATCTGTTTGGGAAGTAATCAATAAGAATTGTAATGTAATTGCTAATTAAATCCGAGTTTTAACGGATAAGTAAAAGTTGTTTTTTTTAATGCAGACCGATTCAGATCGAATATATAAATGTAGAAAGAAAATAGGTAATAGGTTGCGAATTAATAAGTGGTGAAATGAATAAGTGTGAAATGAAAAAGCGCCGTAACTATTGGATAATTACGACGCTAAGCTTTTTGCAATGAATGTTTGTGCGGCTGAAGGGACTCGAACCCCCACGACTTTCGTCACTAGATCCTAAGTCTAGCGCGGCTACCAATTACGCCACAGCCGCAAAAAGCGATGCAAAGATACTATATTTTTTTACTTTCAAACAAATTCTACGCCTTTTTTCTTTAGAAATAGGGTGTTTTTTGTTTTATAGCTTTCAAATCTCCTTTAATATAAGACCTTTTGGTGTGAACCTTACTTTTTGTTGAGTATTACTTCTTCTATTATCAGTGGAAAGTAAGTATATTCAAGTTTATGCACTTTTTGAGCAACATCTTCATAGTTGTCTTCTGGGAGAATGCTGCACGATTCTTGAAAAATGATTTCGCCCTCGTCATAGTTTTCATTTACATAATGTATAGTGATACCGGATTTTGTATCTCCCATCTCAACAACTTTTTTGTGTACGTTGTCTCCATACATTCCCTTGCCACCATACTTTGGGAGAAGTGCAGGGTGTATATTGATGATTCTATTAGGGTAGTTGTTTAGTAATGTATTTGGTATTCTCAGGAGAAAGCCTGCAAGAATGATATAGTCTATGTTGTAGTCTGACAAAAGCTTTAAAAGCTGTGTGCCTTCCATTATTTCGCTCTTTGTAAAGCTGTAAGAAGGTATGTTTAAGTCTTTTGCTCGTTGGTGTACATAAGCATTTTGCTTATTAGATATTACTAATGATACCTTAATCTTGGTGTTTTCGCTAAAATATTTGGCGATGTTTTCAGCATTTGTGCCGTTGCCTGATGAAAAAAGAGCAATATGTGTCATAAAAACCTTGATTTTTGCACAAAAAACTCAAATTTGTGCACTTTTAGGGAAATAGTAGGATGGAAATTTGCTTTATTCAATAAAAAATGATTTACTTTGCAACGCAAAATTAAGAATAAAAATTTATTTATTTAATTAATATCAAAAATTATGTCTGAAACAGCATCAAGAGTAAAAGCAATTATCGTCGATAAATTAGGCGTTGAAGAATCTGAGGTTACCAACGAAGCAAGCTTCACTAATGATTTAGGAGCAGATTCATTAGACACAGTAGAATTAATTATGGAGTTTGAAAAGGAATTCAACATCTCAATTCCAGACGATCAAGCAGAAAAAATTTCAACTGTTGGTGACGCTGTTGTTTATGTAGAGCAACACGCAAAATAAATATCCATTTAAATAATTATATGGAATTAAAAAGAGTTGTAGTAACAGGTCTAGGAGCACTAACTCCAATTGGCAACGACGTTAACGAAACGTGGGAAAATGCTATTGCGGGTAAAAGTGGTTCTAGACCTATTACTTTGTTCGATCCATCATTATTCAAAACGCAATTCGCTTGCGAAGTTAAGAATTTTGATCCATCAGAACATTTTGATAGAAAAGAAGCGAGAAAACTTGACCGATATTCACAATTAGCAATAACAGCAGCAAAAGAGGCAATAGAAGATTCTGGGTTGGACTTTGAAAAAGAAAACTTAGATAAGATTGGGGTTATCTTTTCAGCAGGTATTGGTGGTATTAAAACGTTTGAAGATGAAGTAGGATATTACGCTAAGAATAAAGAAAAGGGACCAAGATTTAATCCATTCTTCATTCCGAAAATGATAGCAGATATTGCCACTGGACATATCTCTATGATTTATGGACTGCGTGGTCCCAATTATGCTACAGTGTCTGCTTGTGCTTCATCAACACACGCTATATCCGATGCTTATAACTTAATAAGATTAGGAAAGGCAAATGCTTTTGTTACTGGAGGTGCCGAAGCTGCTATAACAGAGGCTGGAGTGGGTGGATTTAATGCAATGCATGCAATTTCTACGCGTAATGATTCTTTTGAGACTGCCTCAAGACCCTTTAGTAAAAGTCGTGATGGCTTTGTTATGGGTGAAGGTGCTGCTTCTCTTATATTAGAGGAGTACGAGCATGCTAAAGCCCGCGGAGCAAGAATATATGCAGAGGTAATAGGAACAGGCATGTCTGCTGATGCTTATCATTTGACCGCATCACATCCCGATGGACTTGGAGCTAAACTTGTAATGAGAAATGCTTTGGAAGATGCGGAGATGCAACCAGAAGACATTGATTACATAAATGTGCATGGAACTTCTACACCTGTAGGAGATATCTCTGAAGTAAAAGCTATATTAGATGTTTTTGGTGAATATAGTTACGATTTAAATATTAGTGCTACAAAGTCTATGACTGGCCATCTTCTTGGTGCTGCAGGCGCACTTGAAGCTCTTTTTTGTGTTTTATCAATAAGAGATCAAATTGTGCCACCTACCATTAATTTTGAAGAGGGTGATGAAGATCCTGAGATTGACTATAAATTGAATTTTACATTCAATAAACCTCAGAAAAGAGATATTCGTGCAGCTCTATCCAATACTTTTGGATTTGGAGGACATAATGCTAGCGTAATTCTTAAGAAATACACAGAATAAATGTGATAAAGAAACTATACAAAAAGATAAGGGCTATTCCTAGAAAAGGGAAAGAGCCCTATCTTACATTCTATAATATAGTGGGGTTTTATCCTCACGACATCACTTTATATCAACAAGCTGTAGCCCATAAGTCATCTTCTATACGACTAAATAACGGTAAGTGGGTTAATAACGAACGTCTTGAGTTTTTGGGTGATGCAATTTTAGATGCTATCATTGCAGACATTCTTTATAAAGAATTTGTAGACAAAAAAGAGGGATTCCTTACCAATATGCGATCGCGTATAGTTCAACGTGAGACGATGAACAAATTAGCTGTAGAATTGGGGTTGGACAAACTATTAGTTACATCAACACGCAATGTTGCACACAATACTAATATGCATGGCGATGCGCTGGAGGCTCTTATCGCTGCTATTTATTTGGATCAGGGATACAGAGTAGCCAAAAAATTTGTTTTTCACACCCTTATCGAAAAGCATCTCGATATTGAAGATGTTGTAAACACTGAGATTGATTTCAAATCAAGATTGATAGAGTGGGGGCAAAAATATAAATTAGAAGTAAGATTCGATGTGATTGATTCTTATTATGACGCTAATCACAACCCAGTATTTCATTCCAATGTTTTTATTGCAGACATCGAAACATCTGAAGGTGTTGGATATTCTAAAAAGGAATCTCATCAGAAAGCTGCAGAAAAGGCTTTGAAAATTATTGAAGAAGATCTCGATTTTCAAAAAAAGCTTATGGATATCTCTGCTGATATAGAGCTTGGAGATAATGAAGATGTCGAAGTAAAACGACCATTAATTTAAAATGAACTTCATATCTAGTTTACATTAAACAAGCAAAACTTGTTTTGAGTTATAAAATAAAAAAAAACTCCATTTCAATAAAGAAATGGAGTTTTTTAGTTCTATACTTTATCGCTTTTTTCAATCCTCGCTTACCCCAAATGAAATCCCAATCCTTTTACCCTCAATAATTAAGTTATCGTCTGGTCTAACCAATCTTAGTTTACCTGCCACTTCAGATAATGGCACATCACTTATAGAACGTCCTTTCACTGAAGCCATTCTACCAAATTTTCCTTCATTGATAAGAGTAGTTGCATGACCACCTAATTGTGTTCCAAGATTTCGATCGAATGCTGAGGGAGATCCACCTCTTTGCACATATCCTAACACAGTTTCGCGAGTCTCAATGCCAGTTTCTTTTTCGATATGATGTGAAAAGAAACTGGCTGGGCGCATTTTGCTACCATGAATTTCAATTCCTTCTGCAACAGCAACAATAGAGTATGGTTTTCCCATCTCCAATCGCTCATTTATTTTATCAATAATGACTTTCATATTGTATCCTAACTCGGGAAGCAGTATGATATCTGCTCCACCTGCCATTCCGCTATGAAGCGCAATCCATCCTGCATGATGACCCATAAGCTCTATCACCATTACTCTGCGATGAGAGCTTGCTGTAGAGTGTAGTCTATCGATAGCTTCTGTTGCAATACTTACTGCTGTATCAAACCCAAATGTGATATCTGTACCCCAAACATCGTTATCAATGGTTTTGGGTATACCCACTACGTTCAAACCCATTTCGGAGAGCATCCATGTAGTGCGTTGCGTCCCGTTTCCTCCAATGCATACAAGACAATCGAGTCCAAGCTCTTGATATGCTTTTTTTATTGTTTTACGATCTTTTTCATCGGGTGAAGTAATCAGTTTTCTAAACACTTTTTCTCGCGCAGTTCCCAGTATAGTTCCTCCTAGATTTAAAATTCCAGAAAGAGAACGTTCAGTTAGTGTAGAAATATCTTTATGTAAAAGTCCCGAAAAACCATTATGAATGCCAATTACCTCCATACCATAATGGTTGATAGCTGTTTTCCCAACTCCTCTAATTGTTGCATTAATGCCAGGGCAGTCGCCCCCTGATGTAAGAATTCCGATTTTCATGTGCTTGTATTTTTAATTTTGGTACTATACAAAGAAAACAAATATAGTGATTATATGAAAATATTTAAGTTGATAAGGCAATGTTTATTTGATGTTTACTAGATGAAGCATCAAACTGTCAGCTTATCAAAGATCAACTTAGCTGCTTTATCTGATGCATTTTCAGAACCCAGAGTTTCTTGAATTTCAAGATATTCGTGTAGCATTTTTTTTCGGTATTCACTATCAAACAGCAGTCTCTCAGTTTCTTCCTGAATATTTTTAATTGAAAAAAACTTGGCAAACAGTTCTTTCACAACTTCTTTACCTGCTATTAAGTTTACTAGTGAAATGTAAGGTGTGTTTAGCAAATGTTTGAAACCCCAATAGGCTAGTTTTGGAACAGGTGTTTTGTAGCATACCGTTTGTGGAGTATTCAGCAAGGCAGCCTCTAAAGTTGCGGTGCCTGAAGTGACTAGTGCCACTTCTGCTTGTGCAAGGATTTCGTAGGTTTGTCCAAAAATCAGCTGTACTTCTTTTTCAGCAATGCTTTTACGATAGAATTCTTTCTCAATTCCTGGTGCACCTGCTATAATTATTTGATGACTTTTGAACTTTTGAATAGCCTTCAGCATTACAGGTAGATTATCCGTAATTTCCTGTTTCCTACTGCCTGCCAGTAAAGCAATAATAGGTTTGTTCTTTAGTTTGTTCAGTTTTATAAACTCTTGAAATGTTTGATCACGATGTGCTCTTTTCCTTATTGCATCAACTGTTGGATTACCAACATAATCGACAGGATAGTTATGTTTTTTATAAAACTCTACCTCAAAAGGGAGTATGCATAACATCTGATCTACATATTTTTTGAAAGACTTAATACGGTACTCTTTCCATGCCCAAATTTTTGGGGAGATGTAGTAAGTTATAGGAATCGATGTATTTTGCTTCAAGTACTTTGCAACTTTTAAGTTGAATCCCGGATAATCAATCAAAATAACCACATCGGGTGAAAACTGAACGATATCTTTCTTGCAAATTCTCAGATTACGAAGTATTGTTCTCAGATTGAGTAATACAGGGATAAAACCCATGTATGCCAACTCTCTATAATGTTTAACTAAAGTTCCACCAACCTCCTGCATTAAATCTCCACCAAAAAAACGAAACTCTGCATTTTCGTCTATCTCTTTTATCGATTGCATCAAGTTGGATGCATGCAAATCACCTGAGGCTTCTCCTGCAATGAGGTAATACTTCATATTATCTAATGATTAGTTTTGTATGCTCAGTTTATTCTCGATAGTAGTTTTAGAGCTAATCTGTTGTGATTTCATGTTCCCAGTGTTGCAGTTGGTCAATTGTATCATAGTGTGTCATATCTACTTTAACTGGCACAACTGCGGCGTAACCATTTGCTAGTGCCCACTCATCACTTTTTTCGTTTTCTTCTTCCCAATTATCAAAGTATCCGCGCAACCAATACACATCTCTCTGTCCAGCGTCTTTAGATGCATAGTATTCATTTGTCCATTTTCCTTTAGTTTGTGTGGCAATTTTAAGACCCTTAATGTTATTTCCTTTGGGTACATTTACATTCAGACAAACACCTTTGGGTAGTTTTTCTGTCCACACCCTTTTTGCGATTTCTATTGCAAGCATACCGCTATTAGAAAAGTCTGCGTCCGTTTCAAAATCACACAAGGAGATTCCAACTGAGGGTATTCCAAAAATACATCCCTCAATAGCAGCACCCATTGTGCCTGAGTAAAGAACACTTACAGCAGCATTAGAGCCATGGTTTATCCCCGAGAAAATCATATCAGGTTTCTTGTCTAATACATACATTGCTAGTTTTACACAGTCAACGGGAGTTCCATTGCAAACATAAGTTGTTACATTCTCTTCTTTCTTGTATAAGAAATAGCGTAAAGGATTAATAGATGTAATTGCACTTGACATACCCGATTGAGGTTGATCTGGTGCAAACACTACGATGTCTGCTATATCTTTTAAGTATGTGGTGAGCGTACGTATTCCTTTTGCTCTAAAACCATCATCATTTGTTACGAGTATTAGGGGTCTAGTTTTCTTAGTCATATTCTTTTAAATTTCAATTCATGCAAAAATACTAAATTATACAATCTTTATGGGATTGGAAATGTTATATAAAACTATAATGGTTAATTTATGACAGACACTGGATGGTCGAATTGTTTTTGGCTTGAAATAAGTATTATCTTTGTGTTTTAGATTCAATATAAAAGATTTTTACTAATGAGAAAAACAATTTTACTTTCATTTTTGGTGCTTTTTTCATCGTTTACCTTTGCTCAAGAGGTGAAGCCTGTGAAAAATGTAATACTTATGATTCCTGATGGTACTTCTCTAGGAGCTTATTCAGCAGCTAGATGGTATAAGATATATAATGAACTGGGTGATGGACTTCACATAGATCCATTTATTACTGGCACAGTTTCCACATTTTCGTCAAACGCTCCTATTGGAGATTCTGCTCCAACAGGATCTTGTTATATGACGGGCGTTCCATCACGTCCAGGTTGGGTTGCTACTTATCCAATAGTAGATCCTGATAACGATTTATATCCTTTAGATTCAACTATGGCTTATCAACCACTAACTACTATTTTAGAAGCATCTAAAATGGAACACAATAAAGCTACTGGTTTAGTGGTAACATGTCAATTTCCACATGCTACACCTGCAGCCTGTGCTTCACACTCATATACACGAAATAATTATGATGCTATTTCATCTCAAATGGCTTATCAGAATTTAGATGTTATGTTTGGTGGTGGGAATAACTATTTGACGGATGATATAAAAAATCATTTCAATAATAATGGAACTACACTTATCCAGAATGATATTGATGCGATGCTAAATTATAAAGGTGATGGTCCAGTTTGGTCGTTATTTGGTCGTAATGCGCTTCCTTTTCATCTGGATCGCGACCCTAAAAAGGTTCCATCATTAGAAGAGATGACACAAAAGGCATTGGAGGTTCTATCGAAAAAAGAAGAGGGTTTCTTTTTAATGGTTGAAGGAAGTCAAGTGGACTGGGCTGCTCATGCACATGATCCCGTAGGGATTATCACAGAATTAATAGCTTTTGATGATGCAGTGGGTAAAGTGATGGAATTTGCTCAGAAAGATGGTGAAACTGCAGTTGTTATTTTATCCGATCATTGTACAGGCGGTATGACTATTGGTAAAACAGCATGTAAGGGAGCGGGAAGGATGACGCTAAGTGATTTGTTTGGACCTGTATCAAAGTTTACATTAACTTCATCAGGTATTGAGAAAAAACTTTTGAATACTGCGCCTGAAAACATGAAAGAGGAATTTAAAAAATACACTGATATTGAGTTAACAGAAAAAGAGTTAGAGAAGCTTCTTTCTTCAAAAAACTATAAAGAGGGAGATTACACACAAGTTGCAAACAGCCCAAGCTTTAGAAACAATATTATTAGTGTAATGAATGATAGAATGTGCTTTGGTTTCACAACAGGTAGTCATTCAGGCGAAGAAGTGTTGCTCGCAGCCTATCATCCAGATGGTCATGTGCCTATGGGGCATTTGAAAAACACAGAAATTAATGACTATCTATTCAAAGCATCAGGTCTGAGAATACCACTCCCAGAAGTTACTGAAAATATATTTGCAAAGCATACAGATGTTTTCTCAGGTCTGAATTATTCAATTGAAGATAAAGATGGAAAGTTTCCAGTATTAGTAGTAAAAAAAGACGATTCAACTTTGCGTATTCCTGCATCAACATCTGTAGGTTATATTAATGGAAAACCATTTGACATCGGTTCTGTTACTGTTTACGTAGATAAGAATGATACATTTTACTTGCCAAAGAATGTAGCAGATAAATTGAACTAAGTATTTATGCAGCTTCTAACAAAAAACCTGATAATTCAGGTTTTTTTGTTGCCCACATTATCTAAACGAGACGTGTTTTGATTGTCTTTATGATTTTATTAAGTTTGTGAAAACTTGAACAACGAAAGTTGAATTAATAGTTAGTTTAATGCTGGAGAGGAGTAACGCAACTGTCGTGTCGTAGCTTACTTAAATTCTTAATAGATGAGAGGGTTTTACTCCATTCAC
This sequence comes from uncultured Dysgonomonadaceae bacterium, assembly GCA_964640575.1. Taxonomy (GTDB): domain Bacteria; phylum Bacteroidota; class Bacteroidia; order Bacteroidales; family Dysgonomonadaceae; genus UBA2632. The sequence continues at coordinate 13,181 of CAZXGV010000005.1, read as the reverse complement.
AGACTGGAGAATTTTATGCCTCATAGACAAAAGTGCTACACAGAGAACGGATTGTGTTTGTATGAAAATATTCTTATTTCTCTTTCGCTGGCTCAACAGTGCCTTGAAAAGAAATAGATTGTCTATTCTGATCCATTACATCTAATCGTCCCGTTCCATTGTCCCAAAGATTGAAATAGAGAGTAAAAGGACGTGATGTATCTTTCGTGTGAATTGTTACAATCCAGTTACCTTCCCTTTTGCCTTTCTCCACATCATATTCAAAGTCTTTACTTTCAAATTTTATGCCACCTTCTCGTGAGTCTATACTCGCAGTATATGCCCGCCCATAATAGGGCAAATGAGCAGTAACTGCTTCAGTAGAAACAGAAACATCATAATAGGATGATAAATAGATGGAGCTGAAGCTTTGCGGGTATGCATAGGTTGCTAAGAACTTAAAATTGAAATTTTCAATCTGTTTACTCAAATGCATTGATTTATCAGCTTTTTCTGTTGCAGTTTGAGTTGTTCCGCAACTAAATAAAAGTAAACTTATCCCAATAGCAATATAATGAGTAAGTCTGTTCATATATTTCATAGTGTATATCCTCCTTTTTGTGTGTGGTACTTAATGGTTTACCTATTAAACAACTAACAGGCTGGTTTTGTTATTAATTTAATTCAAAAGAAAAGGATTTCCAATTAAATAATTGATGTAAATCAAAAACAAGCCAATGGTAGTGAAAAAAAACAGGTGTACTTGCCATCTTTTATTAGCATATGAAAAATAATGTGCTACTATAAAAGAAAGCAGAATTATAAGAAGGTGTAGAAAGAATGTGGTTTGTTGCGAATAGATTACATGAAGAATAAAATTAGAGAAAATAATTAAGATTATAAATGATAGTGTTTTTTGTGTTAGCACACGCTCTCGTTCGAATACTTTAGTGTCTAAAAAGACCAATACTATTGTAAGCAGAATCAATAATCCAACAATGCTCCATTTTATTGTGCTATATTGAGGAAGTGTTAAAGTAATGTTGTCGAGGTATGTAAATGGGACTACAAAAGAATGAAAACTATCAAAGAGAAAATATAATCCAGCTACATTCCAAAAAACAAGCATTGCACCAAATAGAAGAGCAATGGATGATTTTATTCTAAATCCATGCATGGATTTTTCGCCATACCACCATAGTGGGAGTAGAACTAATGCGAAAATCTGAAATACACCAGCAAGTGCAATTAAAACTCCTGATTTAAATGCAAAACTACGAGGTGCGTGGTGTTGATAAGACTCTAACAGTGGGAATATAGCTAAGAGTATAAAAACAGCACTTAAATAGTTGGGCGATATTGCTAAAAAAACTGGGTGAATGCTTAGAATAAATAAAGGCAATGTAAATGGCAGTGATGTTCTAAACCGGGTTAAAGTGTAGTGCAGATTGATATTAGAAAAAATAAACGAAATTAAAAATATAAATGCGGTGCTTGCAACTAATGATACCCACTGATTAGAAACTAAGGGGTATATAAGATGCCATGCAAGGCTTGTTGGGTATTCTTGCTGTTGAATGCCTACTGATAGAAACAATGCAAGCCGCATGATTATAACAACCAACGCAAATACAGTCGGTGTGAAGCGCGATTCTATTATATTTCTTCTAAACTTTTGCGAAGTTTTGGGCATTGTGCTATACTTTGTAGATAAGCAGGAGCTATTGTAGACTCAGGTCTAAATATCAAATCCAATGTCTTTGCGATAGTATTTTTTATCGAAAGAGATTTTATCTGCAGCTTCAAATGATTTCTTTAATGCTTCATGCTTTGTTTTTCCAAAAGATGTAAGTGCTAGCACTCTTCCTCCCGCTGTATATATGCTTCCTTCTTTATATATTGTGCCAGCATGAAATACTAATGTGTCATTTGCTTCGTCCAATCCTTCAATTAGCTTATTCTTTTCATACGTTTCGGGATATCCACCTGACACCAACATCACTGTCGCAGCGCAACGCTCATCTAAAATAATATCTTTCTCTTCGAGATTACCATTGGCTACTCCCTCTAGTAGATCAACTAAATCAGATTTGATTAGAGGCAATACTACTTCAGACTCTGGGTCTCCCAATCTCACGTTGTATTCAATAACGTATGGTTCGTTATTTACAGCTATCAATCCGATAAAAATGAAACCCTTATATTTAATCTTTTCTTTTATCAGTCCATTAATTGTTGGTTCAATAACTCTTTCTTTTACTTTGCCCATGAAAGTTTCATCGGCGAATGGTACAGGCGAAATGGCACCCATACCCCCCGTATTTAAACCAGTATCTCCTTCACCAATGCGCTTGTAATCCTTTGCTATAGGTAGTATTTTATAGGACTTTCCGTCGCTAAGCACAAAAACAGAACATTCGATTCCCGACAAAAATTCTTCGATTACAACTGTTTGGCTCGATTTGCCAAACATCCCCGATAGCATTCTGTTTAATACATTTATAGCATCGGTGCGTTCCTTTAAAATTATCACCCCTTTTCCAGCAGCTAGTCCGTCAGCTTTAAGTACGTAAGGGGGAGAAAGTGTTTCTAAAAACTCAAATCCCTCGTCAACTGTTTCCTTTGTCACACTTTTATATTTGGCAGTAGGGATGTTGTGACGCATCATGAACTCTTTTGCAAACTTCTTGCTGCCTTCTAGTTTTGCTCCTTCTTTCGATGGACCGATGACGGGGATATCGTTTAGTTCAGTATCTTGACGAAAGAAATCATATATACCATTTACTAGGGGGGCTTCTGGACCCACCACAACCATATTAATATTATTGTCTAATACAAACTGCTTAATGGAAGGGAAATCATTAATATCTATCGATACATTTTCACCAACCATATCAGTCCCTGCATTTCCAGGAGCTATATAAATTTTGTCTGCTTTTTCACTTTGTTTGATTTTCCAAGCTAATGCATGCTCGCGACCACCTGAGCCAAGAATAAGAATATTCATGAGTGTTTCAAATTAATTATTAATCATCAATAGTAGAGAAGACAAAGCTACTAAAAAAAACTCGAAAGTGTCTATGTCACTTAGATTCTTCATCAAAAAAAGGTATATTTGCATCAAAAACATTGTGAATTATGAGCATAAATAAAATAACAGAACTCTTTAGTATAAAGTATCCAATTATTCAAGCTGGTATGGTTTGGTGTAGTGGCTGGCGTTTAGCTTCTGCTGTTAGTAATGCTGGTGGCTTGGGGCTTATCGGTGCAGGATCAATGTATCCAGATGTGTTACGTGAGCATATTGTGAAATGTAAAACTGCAACCACTCGTCCCTTTGGCGTGAATGTTCCTTTGATGTACCCACAGGTTAGAGAAATTATGCAGATTATAATTGAAGAGAAAGTACCTGTTGTATTTACTTCTGCTGGAAATCCAAAGCTGTGGACATCCAAACTTCAGCAAGAAAATATTAAAGTTGCCCATGTAGTCTCGAGTTCCAAGTTTGCACAAAAATCACAAGAAGCAGGTGTGGATGCAATAGTTGCTGAAGGATTTGAGGCTGGTGGTCATAATGGACGAGAAGAAACTACCACACTTACTCTCATCCCTCAGGTTCACGACACTGTAGATTTACCATTAATTGCTGCGGGTGGAATTGCTTCAGGCAAAAGCATGTTGGCAGCAATGGCACTCGGTGCAGATGGCGTTCAAGTAGGTACTCGGTTTGCATTAACAGATGAAAGCTCAGCAAGCAATGCATTCAAAGAACGTTGTTTAAACCTTCCTGAAGGAGAAACGGTTTTATCATTAAAAAAAGTGAGCCCAACCCGATTAATTAAGAATGAGTTTTTCTTTAAAATTCAAGAGATGGAAGATCGGGGTGCATCGGCTGATGAAATTAGGGAGGTATTGGGTCGCGGACGTGCTCGAAAAGGAATTTTTGAAGGAGATCTTGTTGAGGGTGAGTTAGAAATTGGTCAAGTTGCATCTCATATTCCTTCTATTATATCTGCAGAGCAGGTGATACAAGAAATGATAAATGAGTTCAACGTCACTGCAATACAAATGAGTAAAATCAACTTTTAATTCTCCTATTAGATAAAATGCTATCAACATGAGTAGTGAATCAAAGTTTCTTTCGTTTTTTTGCTTCAACTATCTTACTTTTCCATTTTAAATTACTCTATTTCACATTAAAAGTATTACTTTTGTTCTTCATATTGCAAATAAAAAACAAGATGTCTGTATATTTTGCTGAAATTTTAAAATGATAAATTAGTTACAGCTGACATCGCTGTAGTATAAACAATAAAAATGAAGAAATTAAGTTACTCATTAGGCATGAGTATGGCTACTCAGCTTATGCAAACCGGATTGGAAAACCTTGATGTTGAAGCTTTCGTTAAAGCTTTTACTGAAATAATGAAAAATGAAACTACTACCATGTCTTTGGAAGAAGCTTCACAACACATTCAAGCGTATTTTAGTGCTAAACAAAACGAAATGTTGGAAGTGAATAAAAAAGAAGGAGAACTCTTTTTGTCTGAAAACAAGAAAAAAGAAAATGTTGTAACGCTTCCAAGTGGCTTGCAATATGAGGTGTTAACGGAAGGTGATGGAGCTATCCCTACAGCAACTGACACCGTTAAATGTCATTATCATGGAACTCTGATTGATGGAACAGTTTTTGATAGTTCCGTAGAAAGAGGTCAACCAGCTGTTTTTGGTGTTACGCAAGTAATCAAAGGATGGGTGGAAGCTCTTCAATTGATGTCAGTTGGTTCAAAGTGGAAGCTTTTTGTTCCTTCAGGTATGGCTTATGGCGAACAAGGAGCTGGAAATGATATCCAACCCAACTCAACTCTTATTTTTGAGGTAGAATTGTTAGGAATTGAATAATAGCATTCAGGTATTAAATATAATAAAGAAAAACAAGAATTTAAATTATTAAAAGAAATGAAGAAAATTAATTTACTTGCACTTTGTGCAATTGTTGTAAGTAGTGTGATGCTTATCTCATGTGGGGGCAATTCTACACCAAAGGCATCATTAAATAATGATGTTGACTCAATCTCTTATGCTTATGGTGTCACATTGGCAGAGCAAGGTCTGGTGCAACACTTAGAGCAGCTAGGCGTTCTAGAAAGTACTACAGACTTGGAGTATGAATATCAAATGAAGATATCTGCTGCAGATTCTACAGAGAAGGAAGTTCTTCAGAAAGAATTGAAATCTAAAATGGATTCCTTAAATAAGGAAAATGCTCCAAAATTGGATGCCTTTTTGAAGGGAGTGAGAGAAGCTATTAATGCCGGTAAATCAAAATCACCGTACATTCAAGGCTTGAGTATTGGAAATCAACTTTCAGAGCATATGTTGCCACAGTTCACTTCAATCATTTTTGCATCTGATTCGACTAAAGAGATGAATACAAATCAATTAATTTCAGGAATGTTTGGAACATTGAGAAAACAGAATCTAGCTATTTCGACAATGGACGCTGAAATGCTTGTGCAAAACAAAATGGAGATGGCTCAAGAAGAATCCAAGCTAAAACAAGAAGAGGAACTAAAAGTTGATTATAAAGATGAAATTGAAGCTGGAGAGAAATTTTTAGCTGAAAATGCAGAAAGAGAAGAAGTTGTTGCTTTACCTAGTGGATTACAGTATGAAGTAATTAAAAATGGTACAGGTGAAATACCAACTGACAACGATCAAGTGAAAGTACACTATCATGGAACATTGTTAGACGGTACAGTATTTGATAGTAGCATTGAAAGAAAAGAACCTGCAGTATTTGGTGTAAATCAAGTGATTTCGGGTTGGACAGAAGCGTTAAAGCTGATGCCAGTTGGTTCTAAATGGAAAGTGTATGTTCCTTACGATTTGGCTTATGGAGCTCAAGATAGAGGAACTATCAAACCATTCTCTACTTTGATATTTGAAGTAGAACTACTTGCTATTGAAAAGTAATAGGTTGATTGTTCAATTATAAGACAATAAAAAAAGGATTCCTTGTAAGGAGTCCTTTTTTTTGTTCATTTACTTGTCATTTAATTCATAGAAAACACCGCGTTTTAGGGTTGTTGTTTTGATTTTATTATTCATTTCAAGTGTCCCTAAATACTTATTGATTTCATTTATATGTATGCCTAATACCTGATGTAAGTCTTCCAAGGTGCAAGGCCTGCGTGCAATGGTGGTTAAAATTGTACCCTCGATATCTGTGTTGTACGAATCTAAATCCATTCGTTGAGCAGCGGAGGCAATAATTTCTACGTTTGGTATGTCCCAAAGGTCTATCACTTTTTGCAGTTCATCTCTCGTGAGGGCAACAAGACCTTCAACTGCTCCAGGGCGATCCAAAGTGTTTAATTGCACAGTATTGGGTTTTATCTTTAAGATAGCTCTTTTGAGTAAATCTAACTCTTTGATAGAATCATTGTATCCTTTCAATAAAAATACTTCCAACCAAATATCACCTTTGTACTCTTTCCTCAAATCGACTAAACCTTGAATATAGTTTTCGATTGTTAGTTGAGAGTTGGGTCGGTTAATTTTCTCGAATACCGTTTGAGTTGCAGCATCAAGTGAGGGAAGAATAACATCAGCTTCCAATATCTCTTCTCTGAGTTGTTTGTTTGCTAATAAAGCACCACTTGTTAATATAGCGGTTTTCACCTCAGGATAACTTTTTTTTATTTGGCTTAATACTTCACCTATACGACTATTAAGGGTAGGTTCTCCAAAACCTGAAAAGGTTATATAATCAATCTTAGGGTTATTGCTCATAAACTTTTTCAGCTCGGTCATGATTTTATCAACCTTCACATATTCCATTCTGCTTACTGTCAGTTTTGTAGTTTCGCCTACTTCACAGTAAACACAGTTTAATGAACAAACTTTTTTAGGAACTAAATCTATTCCTAATGACATGCCCAATCTACGTGATGGGACGGGCCCAAACAGATATTTATACATAATTACAAATCTTTTAGTTCGAGTTTATTTCCTGCTTTATCACTTACAAACAGAAGATCATACTTTTCTTTCCGTTCTACTCTTATTACTTGGTATCCTGCTCTATTACACTTATCTGCAATTGTTTCACGATCTACCACATCGATACCAATATGTGCAAATACAGGTGTTATTTTCTCAGTAGTAATAAAGAATTCAAAATGCAGATTGTCTTTGCTATAACGGTGTACTTCTGTTGGCTTTTCAATATCAAAGATTGTAGATGATAGAGTAGCATTAATTTCATATTGATATTCTAAACTGAAACCTAAGATATTTTGATAAAAATCAATCAGGTCTTCTTTGTCTTGGATGCTTAATGCAATGTGATTTAGTTTCATTTTAAATATAGTATTTAATCGTTGATGTTTTTAAAACTCATTTTTGATGTTGATGAGTTGACATTGTATTTGTAGTTCTTATTGAATTGATTGTATACTTGCTAACTTTTAAAGATATGAAAAACGAAGGACTTTTTAAAGTGGAAGATCCTATTTTCAGTTGTGTGTTTTTCATCCCATAGAATTGATAGGGTGAGTACCTAGAAGATAAGTGGAATCTTATTGCGCATCAGATTCATTTAAAAACTGACATACTTTGTCAAATACTTTTTGAAAGTTCTTGTCAACTAAACTTGAATCTACTCTACTAGTAGGAAATGGATTTTCATGGATGTAGTCATATTCAAAATCCATCTCATCCATGCGAATATTAATATTGCGATAAGCACCCTTCAGCGTATTCATTATTTCAAATGCAGGAATTACATCATCTTGCGTTAGAGATAGGGCGTAAATCTGATGTTCATGTTTTCTTAAAAGCTCCTCTCGGAATTCTCTCATTTTTTGATAATCCAACATCGATGAGAATATTTTTCCTTCTTGATGACCTTCTTTAATGTAGTGATTAAGCACATTGTCTCTCTCTAACATTTTGTCGAAGTGTTCTACCAAATAAGAATATAAAGCTACGTTAGCTTCACTATCTAATATGAATTTAGATACAGATGATAATCTGTTGAAAGTAGCACCACTACAAAACAAACAGACCTTAGAGTTTTCGAAGTAATTGTTATAGTTAGTCAGCTTAAGAATTTGTGCAAGAAACCCACCAATGGAATAAGAGAAAATGTCGAAGGTGAAATCTTTATCAATGTGGATGTTATTTCCTTCCTTTATTTCAGATATTAGTTGAATTACATCATAGTAAGTTTGCAGACCCGACCAAATGAAGCGTTGAGGCATGGAATGAAGGCGCATGCTTATAGCTACATTTGAAAAAGTGGAGTGCACGATATTAGGAAACTTCTTTTTTCGATGTTCGCTCAGCCGATACATCTTTCTTATGTCACTCCAATGCTTTGGTGCACGCTGCATGTGAAATGCAATAGGGAAGAGAATTATTGCACTTCCCGTACCATCACTTATTGCTTTTGCCCAAGGTAAATATTTGCTCCAATCCTTTTCGTTAAAGCCATGAAACAAGAAAGTGGTTTTTTTGGCTTTGCTTGTCCCTTTTGGTTTTATTATCTGATACTTGAAGCTTTGATTCTCTTCTACAAATATATCTTTAATATGTACATCGTTGTCTATTGTACCTATTTCGGTGTAAAATGAAAACGCTTCTTTCATTGTTACATTATGAATATCGCACTTATACTCTTCAATACCTGGTAAAATACAACACGATGCAGATTTAAATTTCTCATCGTGTATCTCAATGGTGTCGAACTGTTTGTTTGATTCAGATGCATTGAAAAGTTTTTTTAAAGCAGTATAATCTTTTGAATAGCCCATAATGTAATTTATTTGTAGTCTCTAATAATAAAGAGAAAATTAGATGCTTTGTGTAACATCAAACAAAAGTTTGTCTTCAACTTTTTGTGTACATACAAAAATACAAAACATTTTAGTGTGAAGTTAATTAAAGTGTGAAAAACAATCGATAGATAAATAGCTGAACAGAGCTAAGTTGTTTTCACTAACTCAAGTTTTCTGTTCAATTTTATAGACCAGAATGTTTATTTTAAAGTTCAAACTTTAATTGTAAAATTCACACACCTTTTCAAACATCATTTCGAAGCTTTCATCCACTTTCTCCGAATCTACTGCCATCACTGGAAACGGGTTTTCGTGTATGTATTCGTAATCAAAATCCAACTCGTCAATGCGAATATCAATATCTCGATAGGCACCCTTCAGGTTGTTTAATATTTCGAATGGAGGAACAATATCGTCTTTCGTGAGCGATATGGCGTAAATTTGATGCTGGTGTTTCTTTAGAAGCTTTTCGCGATATTCTCTTTCTTTGTCATAGTCAATCATAGTATAGAATATTTTTCCTGCCAAGTTATCCCCCTTTATGTAATGACGCAGTACACTGTCTTTCTCTAATGTTTCATCAAAATTCTCTATTAAATAAGCGTGTAAAGCGGCATCTGTCTTGCTGTCAAGGATGAACTTCGATACTGGAGCTTGATGATTGAATGTAGCTCCGCTGCAGAACAAACATATCTTTGAGCCCTCGAAGTAATTATTGTAATTGGCAAACTTCAATATTTGCGCAAGGAAACCACCAACAGAAAAAGAGAAAATATCAAAATGAGCCTTTTTGTCAATGTGTTTGTTGTTCCCTTTTTTGATGTTAGTTATCAACTGAAGTATATCGTTATAGGTTTGTAGCCCCGACCATATAACACGGTGAGGCATGGCATGAAGACGCATACTTACTGCCACGTTAGTTAGGCTTGAATTTTTTATATCAGGAAACTTTTTCTTTCTCTTCTCGCTCAGTTTAAACATTTCTCTCGTGTCGCTCCATTCTTTTGGTATTCTCTGCATGTGAAATGCAATTGGGAACAAAACTACAGCACTCTCAGTGCCATCACTAATAGCTTTTGCCCAAGGCAAATATTTGCTCCAATCTCTCTCGTTGAATCCATGTAATAACAGTACAACTTTCTTGACTTTATTTACCCCTTTTGGTTTTATTATTTGGTAGTTGAATTTTCGGTTTTCTTCCACAAAAATATCCTTGATATGTACACTGTTGTTTGCTATTCCATTTTTTGAATAGTAAGAAATCTCTTCTTCCAGCGTCATGTTGTGAGAGTTACATTTGTATTCTTCTATACCTGGCAAAATGCCAAATGATTGGGAAGCGAACTCTATATCATGTAATTCAATAGTGTCAAATGTTTTATTTTTTTTAGATGATAAGAACAGCTTTTTCAGAGCAGCGTAATTCTTAGAATAGTTCATAGTGTAAATGTTAGTAGTTTGAATAATGAAAATCAATCAATGAATAGAGTAGTTATTAAGCAAATAATTCGGGAAGATGTGTTGTTTTTACATCAGCGATGAAAACAAATGTAACACTTTTTCTATTAACTTTCTATACCATGGTCGTCGAGCCCATTCTTTTGATATGATTTGTGTAGCAAATGAGAGATCCTTTTCAAAAATATCTCTTTGTTCTTTCGCAATCTGTTCATCGTATACAATGGCATTTATTTCGAAGTTAAGATCGAAACTTCTATTGTCTAAATTGGCTGTTCCAATGATAGCTATTTTTTGGTCACACACCATAGTTTTAGCATGAATAAAGCCTTTATTGTAAGTGTATATTTTGACTCCGACATCTAATAGCTCTTGAAAGTTTGATTGTGATGTGGTGTTTACAACAAGCGAATCAGATTTGGTGGGCAATAGTATCTTTATTTCTATACCACTCAGGGCTGCTATGTTTACAGCATCTAGAAAAGATTTATCAGGAATGAAATAGGGAGAGGTAATACAGACTTCTTTTTTTGCAGAAAGTATTGCTTGAATTAGCGTGTACTTTATTTTTGGATATTTAGAGTCGGGTCCACTTGACACAATTTGAACCAAATGATTGCCATAGTGCTTTGTTGCGGGTTTCACTGGGAAATAGTCAGTGGAGTAGGGTATCTTTTGATTGGCACAAAAATTCCAATCTGTCAGAAAGGTAGACTGAAGATTAATTACAGAAGTTCCTTCAATCTTTAGGTGTGTGTCGCGCCAAAATAGTTTGTCTTTATCATTGTTGTTAATGTATTTATCCGAAACATTTATTCCTCCTATGTAGCCTATTGTACCATCTATTACTATAATTTTTCGATGGTTGCGATAATTCATTCTATTGGCAAGCATAATCAATTTTATTTTGTAAAATGGATATGCTTCTACTCCTGCCTCCCTTAGTTGTCGTGCAATGTTTTTACGGATGCCTATGCTCCCAAAATCATCATAAATAAACCTGACTTCGACACCCTCTTTCGCTTTTTCGATAAGTATCTGAGCCAACTGGTTACCGATTGTATCATTTTCATAAATATAGTATTCAATATGAATATGATGCTTTGCACGACGTAGGCTTTCAAATACGTCTGGAAACTTTGTTTCTCCATTTATCAATACAGTAGCTTTATTGTTGCTGGATGTGAAACTTTTGGTTTTAGAAAATGAAGAGAGCTGATAGAATTCCCCTATCTTTTCCTTGTTTTCCGACAACGTCTCAAGCGATAGAGCTGTTACTTCTTCTTTAAGTTTAGGGTACTCCAATTCGTCAATTTCTAATTTTTTGCGATAGAGCTCTTTTTTTCTGTAGTTCAATCCTATACTTAAGTATATAATAATGCCTCCCACTGGGAATGAGATAACGAGTAAAAGATATACTTGAGCTTTACTGGGTGACTCTGTATGCAAAACAATGTTTACACATACTATAATCACAACAAGGGTGTAGAGTGCTAAGATATAGGTTGACATTGGCTTGCTGCTTAGGTGTTTTTATAAAATAATAGTTTGAATCAATTGATCTACACATATATTGTGAAAGAGTGTTTTTGATTCAAACTATTAGTGTCTGTTCAATTTGTCTATTGATATCTTTAACTTAGACTACCTTGATTTGTACTCTTCTAGGAATAGTGCCTGAGCTTCTTCTAGTTTAGCTTTAGTTGCTGCTGTAATATTATCCCAGTTTTTATGTATCTTTCTCATTTTGTTAGACAAAAAGAGATTGAAAGTTCCACTAGCAATTAGGGCAAGTCCTGTCCAAATAACCAAAGTCATGCCACCAAAGGCAGGTCTTAATATAAGTAGGGCTGCAAAAAGAACGCCTAATATTCCAATAAATAGAGATACTCCCCAACCTTTCACTCCATAGTCTTTCAAGTCGAATGCTGAGCCAATTGCCCAAAATGAACGAAGCATTAGCATGAAGCCAACATATAGAGGTAGTGTTACGGCTGATATTGCTGGATTTGCTATCAGCATCACACCCACTAAAGTGGTGAAGACACCAAGTGCTAGCGTCCATCCCCAGTTTTCTAATACCTTTCTGTTTGAAGTGGCGAAAAAGATTTCCATTATGCCCGAAATAAGAAAAGATATGCTAAACACGATTGTCAGTGCAACATATGAGTGAATGGGCGATGTGAAAACCCAAACACCAACACCGATGAAAATCAGACCAATGATAAGGTGGAGATACCAGTGTTTTACTGATTGTTTAATTTGTTTTAAAAATAAATTATTCATAATTTAATTGTTTGTATTAAATATTTGCCTACTCTTTCAAGTTTTTGGCGTTCCCTTAGTCATGTTTTAACGTTTGGCAGAGTCAATAGTTTATAATTACTTAATGTCAATATCATCTTGATCATTGAATACTAAAAATATGTATCAGACATCAATTGTCAGAATTCTCTCGCATCCCTCAATGTCACTAAGTTAAGCAATTCTATAATGCATCTTTGCTGTTTCTTGCCAGTGAAGGATTCAAGAAATCAAAAGCTACCCATTAATCAAAAATACTAGCGCTATAAACTGCTACGAAGACATAAATAAAATATATTGAGATAATTGTATGCAACGAGGGTTCAAATAAAATATAATGGGACAATTGTAGGCTACGAGAGCATAAATAAAAGATATTGGAGCTTTTGCATGCTACGAAAGTACAAATAAAAGATATTGGAGCTTTTGCATGCTACAAAAGTACAAATAAAAAATATTAGAACTTTTGTATGCTACAAAAGTACAAATAAAAGATATTGGAACTTTTGTATGCTACAAAAGTGCAAATAAAAAATATTAGGACTTTTGTATGCTACGAAAGTACAAATAAAATATATTAGAACTTTTGTATGCTAC
>CAZXGV010000004.1:0-40467 GCA_964640575.1 uncultured Dysgonomonadaceae bacterium | reverse complement strand
GTTTTAATAGTAACTAAATCCATAATATCCTCCTTCTTTTTATTTTATATACAAATATATGTATAATTATATTGGTTTAGTATCAAAATAGTGGTTTGTCTGATATTTTTGAGTTATTTTTGAGGATAACATCTTATTAAATTAAACAATTAAGTATGAAAAAAGTTGCTCTTGTAACAGGTGCAACATCAGGAATAGGTGAAGCTACAGCCTGTATGTTTGCATCCAATGGTTACGATTTAATTATTACTGGACGAAGGTCAGACAAATTGAAAATGCTAAAAAACAAATTAGAGAGCGATTCAGTTCGGGTGCTCGATTTGTGTTTTGATGTAAGAAATGAAGAGGAGGTAAAGAGTATACTTTCTAACTTGCCCGAAAGCTGGAACAGAATAGATGTATTAATAAATAATGCTGGTTTGGCTGTGGGGCTGGATCCTATTGGTGAAGGTAGCCTCGAAGATTGGAACAGAATGGTTGACACAAATGTGAAAGGTTTACTGTATGTATCTTATGAAGTGATACAGATAATGAAAAAGAATAAAACAAAAGGGCATATTGTTAATATTGGCTCAATAGCGGGCAAAGAAGTTTATCCAAATGGTAACGTTTATTGTGCTACCAAGCACGCTGTTGATGCTTTGAGCAAAGGCATGCGAATGGATTTGTTGAAACACAATATCAAGGTTACGCAAATTTGTCCTGGTGCTGTTGAAACAGAATTTTCTTTAGTAAGGTTTCATGACGATGCTGACAGAGCTAAAACAGTGTATGAAGGGTATGAAGCCCTTGTTGCCAAGGATATTGCTGATTGTATTTGGTTTGCTGTGTCGCGTCCAGTGCACGTAAATATCAATGATATGATTGTTATGCCTACTGCGCAAGCTTCTTCTACTCTGTTTTTAAAACAATCGGAAATAAAATAAGTTATGAAAAAAATATTTTTAAGTGTAATGTGTATGGTATCTGCAGTGAGTGGTTATTCTCAAGAAAACATTGAATATCAAAAACCACCTGCCTCAATTCTTGAGTTGGTGGATGTTGAAAGAGCTCCTATAGTTTCAGTCGATAGTAAAAAAGAACAAATGCTCTTTTATTATCGTGATGCATTTAAATCTCTGTCAGATTTGAGTCAACCCGAACTACGTTTGGCTGGACTTCGTATAAATCCTAAAACGAATATAGCGAGTACAACTAATTATTATACAAACATAAAGTATAAAAAAATAAATAAAGGAGATTTACAACAGATAGCCAATCTGCCGATTGATGCTCGTATTGCTAATCCGTCCCTCTCGCCTGACGAAACAAAACTGGCTTTTACAAACACTTCTCGTGAAGGAGTGGAGTTGTGGGTGGTTGACTTGAAGACTTTGCAAGCCAATAGGCTAACCGAAGCAAACCTCAATGCAAATATGGGGAGCCCCTATAGTTGGTTTAGCAATAGCAAGTCAATGCTTGTTAAAACTCTTCCCAGAGATAAGGCAGAATTGATTGATCCAGAGGAGGCTTTACCTTCGGGTCCGATAGTTACTACAAGTGATGGTCAAATATCCCAAAATAGAACTTATCAAGATTTATTGAAAAATAAAATAGACGAGGCTAATTTTGAAGTCCTTATGACTTCTGAAATATACAAAATAAATATCGATGGCACAGCAACTAAATGGAAAGAGAGTGCTCTACATCAAACCATTTCATTTTCTCCTAATGGCGAATATGTTTTGGTAAGCACAATAACTACTCCATATTCTTATCTAGTTCCCTATTATCTGTTTCCTGTCGATACAGATATTTATACATCTAACGGGGATTTAGTTTCTAATTTTAATAAAAGACCATTGCTCGAAAACTTACCAATTGGTTTTATGGCTACCGAAACAGGGAAAAGAAATATATTATGGAGAGCTGACGAACCAGCTACATTATATTGGGTGGAAGCACTTGATGGAGGAGATCCAGCTAATGAAGTGCCATATCGAGATGAAATATTTCAGTTGAGAGCTCCTTTCAATGGTACACCACAGTTTTTAGCAAAAACAATCAATAGAGCTTCAAGTATTTTGTGGGGTAACAAACAATATGCACTTTTAATAGATCAGTGGTGGAATACTAGAAATCAAAAGATATATGTTTTCAATCCATCAGATAACAGTGTTGAACCCACTGTAATTGTTGATAGAAGCTATCAAGACCTGTATAGTAATCCAGGCTCTCCTCATTTAGAGCGTAATGATATGGGTAGGTATGTATTAACGATAGAAAAAGACAATATTTATTTGTTTGGAAATGGTTACTCAGAGAAAGGGCAGTTTCCATTCATTGACGAACTGAATTTGAAAAACTTGAATAAACGAAGGCTGTATACATCACCATATACTGATAAACTTGAAGACCTAACATCTTTTATTGATATTAAGAAAGGAACTGTACTTACCCGTGTTCAGTCACCAACAGAGTATCCTAACTATTTTGTAAAGAATATTTACAACAAGAAAGAAGGGACACCAATTACTTTTTTTGAAAATCCGTTCAAAAGTATTGAGAATATTCATAAGGAAGTAATAAGCTACAAGCGTGAAGATGGTTTAGAATTGACAGGTACACTTTATTTACCAGCAGGATACGATAAAACTAACAAGGAGAAACTTCCAATGATTATGTGGGCATATCCAACAGAGTTTAAGGACAAGAATAGTGCTGGACAAAACACATCTAATCCCAATTTATTTACTTATCTGTCTTATGGAAATCCAATCTATTGGGTAACTCGTGGATATGCTATATTAGATAATGCATCTTTTCCGATAGTAGGAGAGGGTGATACAGAACCTAATGACACATTTGTGGAACAGCTTGTGGCAAATGCAAAGGCGGCAATAGATGCTGTTGATGCTTTGGGGTATATTGATAGGAACAAGGTAGCAGTAGGTGGGCATTCTTATGGTGCATTTATGACCGCAAACTTATTATCACACTCCGACCTGTTTGCAGCTGGCATCGCTCGTAGTGGAGCATATAATCGCACACTCACCCCATTTGGATTTCAGAGTGAAGAGCGTAACTATTGGACGTCTCCCGAAGTATACAACTCAATGTCACCTTTTATGCATGTTGACAAAATGAAAACTCCTCTACTACTTACTCATGGAGAGTCTGATAATAACTCGGGTACACACACAATGCAAAGTGAGCGTTATTTTCAGGCACTCAAAAGCTTTGGAGCTCCTGTGAGGTTAGTTATCTTACCTAAAGAGAGTCATGGCTATGAAGCTAAACAAAATGTGCTTCATTTGTTGTGGGAACAAGACCAATGGTTAGAAAAGTATGTGAAGAACAAAAAAGATTAAACGAACTTACAATCACTACTATAAATAAAAAAAATGCAGCTGACTTATTTCCGAGTCAGCTGCATTTAGTTTTTTAATTAAACATGTAAAAACAAAGGTCTGATTACTTTATTTTGATACTCCTTTCAACCTTAGGTTGGATTTGTTCTTCTCGTTTAGGAATGCTGATGGTAAGAATTCCATTCTCAGCTTTCGCACTAATTTTATCCCTATCTACAGTGTCGGGTAAAATCATGCGTCTTTGGAAATGAGAGTAATAAAATTCGCGTCTCAAATAGCATGTCTCATCATCGTGCTCTTCTGTTTCGGTTTTTTTGTCTACCGATATCAGTAGATTTGAGTCATCATCAATTTTTACATCAAAATCGTCTTTTGTCATTCCAGGAGCAGCAACTTCCACCTTGAATTCCTTTTCATTTTCTAAAATATTTATTGCTGGGCTGGAAGAGTTAACGTTTTCCATCCATTCGTTACCGAAAAAATCGTTGAAAATACCCGGTAACCAGTTTTGAGTTCTTCTAATTGTTGTTGGTAACATAATTGTTTTTCCTTTCTTTAAATTATTAATTAAGCTTTTCGATATTGTTCATATCATATACTTTCGCTTATAAATGTTCAAATTTTATGCCATTGCATAGACGGGGTGAATTTGACCTTCGGGGTGACATATTGGCGCATATATAGCGTTTCAAGTTGTTTAGACACCCTCTTGACTGACATTATGTCTTACTCCATTTTGTTGTTTTCTTTTTAATATGCGAAGAAAACAACAAAATGTGTGTGATTTACTAATGCTTTAGTATATTTGTACTCCAAAAATAAAATGACAAAGGATATAGAATTATGAAGATGTTTAAAATGAGTGTTGTGTTTACAGTGTTATTAATTGTAGCATCGTGTGGACAAGAGCCAACTAAGAATGGTTATAAGGTAGTGTGGGAAGAGAATTTTAATGATTCAACTAAATTAGAGAAATATTGGTCTAAGATTCCCAGAGGCAAAAGTGATTGGAATAATTACATGAGCGACTACAATGGTCTTTATAAAGTAGATGCTGGCAACTTAATTTTGAGGGGTATCAAAAACACTGTGTTACCAAATGATGAGGCTCCTTATTTAACAGGTGGGGTTTATACCAAAGATAAAATAGCTTTCGGACACGGTAGAGTCGAAATTAAAGCAAAACTGTTTGGTGCACGAGGTGCTTGGCCAGCCATTTGGATGTTGGCTGAAAATGAAGAATGGCCCGATGGAGGTGAAATTGATATTATGGAAAGATTAAATTCTGATAATTATATTTATCAAACAGTTCATAGTGAATATACACTGGAACAAGGCATCAAAAACACTCCTAAATCGGGGATTGTGGCACATATTAAACCTGATAATTATAATGTATATGCTGTTGAGTTATACAATGACTCTTTGAGATTTTTTGTAAATGATACTCATACATTTACTTATCCACGTATTGAAACTGATAAAACTGGGCAGTTTCCTTTTGGTGACAAGAAGTTTTATTTACTTATAGATATGCAATTGGGCGGGGAGTGGGTTGGAAAAGTAAATGAACAAGACTTGCCTACCGAAATGCATATCGATTGGGTGCGCTATCTTACTAAGTCAGAAAAATAGCACTTAGGAATCAGCTATATATGTAAAAAAAAACTATCTTCATTAATTTTGGAGGTAGTTTTTTTAATAATCAATACTGTTATGGTTCTTAAAAAGAATTTTTAGGCATCTCTCAAGGCTTTAATTCTATCATATGAAGTCTTAAGTGCAGCATAATGATGTGTCAATAATGTGCGTACATCGGGAGTTAGTCCTTCAGAAGAGAGCGCATCATCATAGGTTGCTAAAGCAGCATCTTCGCCATTTATACAGTTGTCTAACACTATTTTTCTATTTGATCCACCAAAAAATACTTTCACATCCATCCATAAACGATAAATTTTACCTGCATTAGTTGTTCCTGATTCTACTTCGTGTCCAGTTTTTAATATTTCTTCAGTTAGTTCTGTTTTGAAACTCTTACTTTGATTTACCTTCTCTAAAAAAAGATCCTTTAAATCAGAGTTTTTATCTTTCAGTTCTTCTATTGCTTTCTGATAGCCAACAACACGGTCGTTGTTTATTAAAATTAAATCGTTTAATAATCGAGCTTGATTTTTAGTCGTTGTCATAATTTTGGTTCTTATTTATGAAAAATATTTTGTGAGTAGATAGCTTAGTATATTCTAAAACAAAAAGATTTCAGGGTTTGTTCAAATAGACTACCATAAGAGTGCTTTAAAAGAATATGTGAAATTATATTTTGAAGTATTTTGTTATAACTTGTTGAAAGAGCAGGATAGGGAATGGTTATTCATACAATAAGAAGAAGTTAAATCGGACGATATTATTTTGTTGAAATTTATAATCACGGGTATATTCATTCTCAGCGATAGTATGAAATAGGTTATTATAATGCTAATTTACTTTTATACTTAGCGATGATTTTATGATGCAAACTTACAAAAAATAAGGTAGAATACGTGACTTTAATGTTTATATTTCCTTTTTTTTGTATGTCGAAAAGCGAGAAAATATAACATTGCTTATTTTCATATTTGTATGGTTGATGTATTTATTAAGGCATGGAGTTTTCAGGTGGTATATTATGAGTGTTTCACTACACATATAGGCACAAGAGCTTTTTTTGATAAAAGAACTATGTATTGGCATAAATAAAAGCAGAAATTGTTTGATTCTACACAAATTTTGTATAAATTTGAAACATATTACAGCTAAGATGCTATTAAACTAAAAACAATAAAGCTTATGTCAACGAAGATTTCTAGAAGAAGATTTTTACAAACAGGAGCAACAGCAGCTGTTGGTCTCACTGTAGTTCCCTCATCTGTGCTTGGTTCTAGTTTTGGACACACCGCTCCAAGCGATAAACTAAACATTGCAGGGGTAGGGGTTGGAGGAAGAGGTTTTTCTGTACTTAAAGGGGTTGAAAGCCAAAACATTGTTGGGCTTGCCGACGTAGACTGGAAGTATAGCAAACGCGTTTTTGATCACTATCCAAAAGCGAAAAAATATTATGATTACAGAAAAATGTATGATGAGTTGGGTAAATCTATTGATGCAGTTGTAGTTGCTACCTCCGATCATACACACGCTCTTGTAACAGCCGATGCTATCACAATGGGAAAAGATGTTTATGTTGAAAAACCATTGACTCACACAGTGTATGAATCACGTCTGTTAACTAAGTTAGCAGATAAGTACAAAGTTGTTACTCAAATGGGTAATCAAGGTGCTTCAGGTGAGGGTGTACGCAAAGTTTGTGATTGGATTTGGAACGGAGAAATTGGAGAGGTTACTAAAGTAGAAACTTTCACCGATAGACCTATTTGGCCACAAGGACTTCCACGTCCAAGTGCTGTTGACCGTGTACCAAGTACATTAGATTGGGATTTATTTATTGGACCTGCTCCAAAACGTCCTTTCAATCATATTTATACTCCATGGAACTGGCGTGGATGGTGGGACTTCGGTACAGGTGCTTTAGGGGATATGGCTTGTCACATTCTTCACCCAGTATTCAAAGGATTGAACTTGGGATATCCAAATAAAATTCAGGCTACATCTACTATGTTGTTAACAGACTGCGCACCAAATGCAGAGTTTGTAAAATATACATTCCCAGCACGCGACAACATGCCGAAAGTAGCCATGCCTGAAGTAGAAGTAACGTGGTATGACGGAGGATTAGAACCAGCAAGACCAGAGGGTGTACCTGCAGGTAAGAACTTGAATGATGGTGGTGGTGGTGTAATATTTTACGGAACAAAAGACACACTTTTCTGTGGATCTTATGGAAGAAATCCATGGTTACTATCTGGACGTGTTCCAAATGCTCCAAAAACACAACGTGAAGTAACTCTGTCACACGAAATGGACTGGGTGCGTGCTTGTAAAGAAAGTCCTAACAATAGAATAGAACCTACTTCACCATTCTCTGAAGCAGGACCTTTTAATGAGATGGTTGTTTTGGGTGTTCTTGGAGTGAGATTACAAACTCTAAACCAAATATTAGAATGGGATGGTCCAAAGATGGAATTTACAAATATTCCTGCTGATGCAACGATAAGAGCTATCATTGAAGACGGTTTCCAAATTGTTGACGGACATCCTACCTTTGATAAAAAGATGAGTGATCCTGTGAATGCTCAAGAGATGGCACAAGAAATGATTAAACACTCGTATCAAAATGGTTGGAAACTACCTTCCATGCCATAAAGCTATTAAAACTACTATTTTATGAAGTAACATCTTTTTGATGTTACTTCATTTCACACATTTACACATAGAAAATAATTCAATAAAACTATTATTTATGAAAAAAATATTTTTGACTATTAGTCTTGTAATTATAGCTGTAGTTTTTTCTTCTTGTACAAACAAACAAAAACAAACAGAAGACACAGCTGATAAAGATGCTACAGAAATGACAAATGACGAATGGATTAACTTATTTGACGGAACCAGTTTTGATGGGTGGCGTGGCTACGGTCGTGAAGATATGCCAACAGCATGGACAATTGACGACGGTGCAATAAAAATAAATGCTTCGGGAAGGGGAGAAGCTGGTGCAAAAGACGGCGGAGATATCATTTTCGACCAAAAATTTAAAAACTTCGAACTTACCTTCGAATGGAAAGTTGCTAAAGGAGCCAATAGTGGTGTGTTTTATCTTGCTCAAGAGATAGAGGGCGAACCTATTTGGAAGTCTTCACCAGAATATCAAATTTTAGATAATGCCAATCATCCTGATGCTAAGTTAGGAAAAGACAACAACCGTCAATCTGCTTCTCTCTATGACTTGATTCCTGCAGTTCCACAAAATTCAAAACCTTACGGAGAATGGAATACAGGTGGAATTATGGTATATAAGGGAACTGTTGTACACTCACAAAATGGAGAAAATGTTGTTGAGTATCATTTATGGACAGATGACTGGGAAGAAATGGTTGAAGGAAGTAAATTTAAAGGATGGGAGAATTTCATCAATGCTGGAGGCGATAATCAAGAAGGTTATATTGGTTTGCAGGATCATGGTGACGACGTTTGGTTCAGAAACATTAAAGTGAAAGTTTTAGACTAACAATTCAAATATGATAACTATGCAAAAAATAAAGCTTTTTACACTGCTTTTAGGTTCTGTGCTGTTCTTATCAAATTGCACACAGCCTAAAGAGAATAAAGAAACTGCTAATGATTCAGCAAGAGCTGAAAAGAGTCTCTACATTCAGCTTTACTCTGTGAGAGAGGATATCAAAGCCGATTTTGATAACACTATCGCAAAAGTTGCTGAAGCTGGCTATGCTGGAGTTGAAGCAGCAAATTATAATGATGGTAAATTTTATGGTATGTCTCCCGAAGAGTTTAAAAGTAAAATTGAAGAAGTTGGTATGGAAGTACTATCTTCACATACAGGAAGACCTTTGGAAGAGGACATTGATAAAACCGATTGGGAAAGTGTATGGGACTGGTGGGATGTAACTATAGATGCACACAAAAGAGCTGGCATGAAGTACATTGTAACTCCTTGGATGCCTACTCCTAAGACATTAAAAGATTTGAAACAATATTGTGATTATTATAATCAGGTGGGCGAAAAATGTAATGCTGCTGGTTTGAGTTTTGGATATCACAACCATGCTTTCGAATACGAGGAGATTGAAGGAGAGGTAATGTATGACTATATGCTCGAAAATACTGATCCTGACAAAGTGTTTTTCCAAATGGATGTATATTGGACTACACAAGGAGGATATAACCCTGTTGATTATTACAACAAATATCCAAACCGCTTTGAACTTCTTCATATAAAAGATGAAAAAGAATTGGGTGGTACAGACAGTGTGATGGATTTTGATACGCTATTTCAAAATGTTGATAAATCAGGTGTTAAATATTTAATAGTAGAAGTTGAAAAATATAATTTCGAACCTCTTGAAAGTGTGAAGCAAAGCATCGATTATCTATTGAATAATGAATATGTAAAAGCTGACTATTCTAAATAATTAGTTGACACAATCAATTAATATAAAAAACCCTTTGAAGTTTTTCTTCAAAGGGTTTTTTTATATTCCAATTTGTGTGAGCAGTGATGCTCAATCTGTAATAACTAATCTAATTCTCAATTTTCAAGCCCATCAACAATTACCAAAAATCTTTTCTAAACATTTCTTCAACGGAAGATTTCATTGCCAACTCTTGAAACTTGAATCTTCGGTCGAAGATTTGACGAAAGAGTGTTGAAAATCAAATCCACCATGGTTTTTTTGAAAAACAACAGTTGAATTTCAAATCCGTGATGATTTTTCTCTGCACAGAGAGTCGAAACTCAAATTTTCTGCGAAAAATTTAACAAACAAAAGAAGAAACTCAGATTTACTCCAATTTCTCCTCCATTTATCGCCCAAAAATCCAATTTACTTGAAACAAAAGCGCATTTCTGCTTTTCTAAACATTTCTTCAATGGAAGATTGCGTTTTCATCTCTTGTTCGTCCAATCTTCGACGGAAGAAATGTTTTATGTCACTTTTACAGCATGTTTTTAATAAAATCTATCGAGAAGAGCTTTTTATGTGACAATTTTCAATAGTGGATGCAATTTTCATCGATAAATGTGCTATAGCCTCCGTGAGGATGGCAAAAGTCAACGTTCATTGTACGGTTTTTTTGTGGTGGACAACAAAATCGACTCTTGCAACAGCTGTCTTTCTGTGAGTTTGCTATTTCCATCTATTGAGTCAGGAGAAACAACTTAAATTGGCTCGAACCACGAAGTGGTTAAAGATAAATAACTTCAGATGTAACACCGAGGTATAAGTCATCAAAGCACCTCAGAGACCTAGAAGGGGTACAAGTCACTAAATGAAATGTATGCAGGCATCTTAACCAAACTCCTGATTTGTCCTGTTTTAGTGCGACATGAGAATGATCAGTATAAGAATTACAATAAGTTTTCTCAAGTTAACTCAATGAAAATACGACAGATAGAAAAAATGGAAAATGAATTTAAATTTTGAATTCTCATAAAATTAAAAGCAAGTAATGAGATGGAAGGAAAATAAGGGCTTGGTGCAGCGCTTTATTATTCTATCTGTTGCCTAAATCTTGATAGAGTGTTTGCAAAATAGCTTTTCCTTTATTAAGTCGTTCGGTGCTATTATTTTGAGGCTCTTCAATTAGGGGTGCTTCTGCAGCGTTGTCATACACCGAAACGCCTGTACTATCGATAAATGCGAATCCATTGTTGAATGTATAAAAAGCAAACTCAGAGTAATCATCGCTGAAAAGATCCCGACTAAATTTAAATTCCTCCTTGTTCAAATCAAGTTGACCCAACAAAGTAGCTGCCAAGTCCGTTTGACTAATATAGTTGTCAATAACTGTAGGAGCTTTTACAGCACCACCAATCCATAGACAGGGTATGTGGTAACGACTTGGCTCATACATTTTCAGCGTTTCGGGATAGGCATATCCATGATCAGAAATAAACACAATCAATAGGTCGTCCCACACAGGAGTTTTCTTTATCTTATCTACAAGATCTCCTACACAGCTATCTGTAAATGCTACCGAATTTAGATAGGGATGTTCCAAACGGTTATAGGGTACTTCAAAAGGCTCATGACTGCTTAGTGTAAGGAAGGTAGTATGCCAAGGAGGCTGCTTTTGTTTTTTGGTCATAATATCATCGAACAAACGCTCGAAGGTAACATCATCATCCGCACCCCATTTGCTTAGACGACTACTGAGAGGGAAATCCACATCTGCTATCAAGCTATTATATCCTGAGCTATAGAAGAAGCTCTTCATGTTCGTGAAATTGATATCACCACCATAGAGCACATCAGTTTCGTATCCTTCATTACGCAGTTCTTTTGCAATGGATGGTAACGTTTGGCTTTTTGCAGGAATCTTCATGATGGATGTTGTGGGTTGTCCCAAATAGCCATTCAGTGTGGCAACCAAACCTCTGTCGGTGCGAAAAGAACTTGCATACATATTACTAAACAGGACTCCTTCTTCGCTCAATTTGTTCAAGTGAGGTGTTACATTACTTTCACCACCAATAGATTCGATAACATTAGCTGAAATTCCTTCTAAAATAATCATGAGGATGTTAGGCCTCTTTGTGTTAAGTAGTTTACTCTCCTCATCAATTGGTCTATTATTTGATGTTGGATAGAGAGAAGAGAACAGTTCCTCTCGTTTCACTTCAGAAAAGGTTTGAAATTGAGAAGCAAAATTCTCTCTTTTGCTCATTGAGTAAATCAGATTGAAGCATGGATTGATAGCGGCATGATTCAAGAACTGATGTTTGCTAAAATATACCATCCCTACATTGGCAGTTGAGGTAGTTACTCCTCCACGTATAGCAATAAATAGTATTCCTCCTATCACAATACCAACTGACATTGTTTGCCATTTTTTCACTGTTGACTTTAAGGGCAATACAGGAATGATAAAGCGTTTAAAGAGCCAGTATATCAGCACGACAAAGACAACTGTTTTGATAAATTGAAAGATAAATGCCAAGATGGGGACGCTTGCCATTGCATTTTTGGGCGACTCTAAATAGAAGAAGATAGAGGAATCTAATCTAAACTCCCAATAACTATAGAGTGCTTCGTCAACTGTGAAAATAATTGATATAATCAGAGCAATTACTGCAATGTAAACTTTTAAGATTGTATGTATTCTGTCCCCAGGAAACCATATAGAGACAAGCGTTAACAGTAGGGGGATGACAGTGAGATAACCAGCCATTGTAGCATCCAGCTTTAGACCATAAAATATAACTTGTAAATTCTCTACAAAAGAGTGGTTAGATGCTAAGTCGTGATGATAGAGAAGGAACAATACTTTCTGTATTGAAAAAATTGCAATCCACGCAATAAAGGTGTACAGTATAAACAGTAATCTTTTCTTCATCTTTTTTATTTAGTTTAAGATTACAAAGGTAGAGAATATATATGAACTCTTTTTAGCGAACAGGAGTCTATTTTGTAGATACAAAAAAGCACCATAGATGATAATATCTACAGTGCTTAATATTTAATTAGTGGAGAATATCGGAATCGAACCGATGGCCTTTTGACTGCCAGTCAAACGCTCTAGCCAACTGAGCTAATTCCCCTTTTTTGAATTTCTGACCACAAAGATATATAATTTGTTTATATTTGCAATTAGATTACTACAATAAAAGATAGAATCAATCCCTAAGCTATGGTAACAATCAATACAACCTTTCATATAGATGAGGAAATTAAACGTGACTTTATCGAATATATGAAAAACACATATATAGCAGAAGCTGTGACTGACAAGAAACTGACCAGTGCAAGACTCTGTAGAATACATGCACAAAAGGTTGAGGGTGGAATCTCTTACTCTATCCAATTTACATTTAACACTCTGGATGATTTAGACAATTGGGATAAAAGCAGAGGGTTGAAGTTAAATGAGGAGTTGATAAATAAATTTCAAGATAAAGTTGCTGGTTTCTCAACGCTACTCGAAGAAATAGAGCTATAAATGCAAAAAGAACGAATCATAATGGGTATCGACCCGGGCACGCAAGTTATGGGTTATGGGATATTGAAGGTTGTCAACAACAAACCACAAATGGAAGCGATGGGTATGTTGCAATTGAGTAAATATGAAGATCACTATTTGCGTTTGGCACGTATCCATGAGCGCATTATTTCACTGATAGAAGAATATTTGCCCGATGAAATGGCAATTGAAGCTCCTTTTTATGGAAAGAATGTTCAGAGTATGCTGAAGTTAGGTAGAGCTCAAGGTGTGGCTATGGCAGCTGCTATTTCGCGCGATGTGCCAATATGTGAATATGCACCACTTAAAATAAAAATGTCAATAACAGGAAATGGTCGTGCTTCAAAAGATCAAGTTGCCTATATGTTGCAAAAAATATTGAAGATACCCGATGAGAATATGTTGCGTCAATTGGATGCTTCAGATGGCTTGGCGGCAGCGTTGTGTCATTTTTATCAATCAGGAGTGAGTTCACGAACAACTAAATATAAGGACTGGAAGGATTTTGCTAAGAAAAACCCTCGGAAAATATCGAAATAAATTGTAACTTTAGGCAGTTGATATATTTTTTATAAAAAATATGCTTGTTCTCTTCTTTTTCAATTGATGTTTTTTTAACTTTGCTTTATGGATGAAATTGCATTACATATAGACTTTCTTTTACACACTCACGATTGTGTTATTGTGCCAGGTTTGGGAGGATTTGTTGTGAACATGACAGAAGTAGAACGGGATGGTCTGTGGGGGTTAAATGCTCCTATGTTTGAGTTGCTATTTAACAATAAACTCACCTACAATGACGGTTTATTGGCAGAGTCTCTGATGAAAACAAACAATGTATCTTATGAAGTTGCAATAAAACAAATAAAGTCTGCCTGCGAAGAGCTAAAAAAAAGATTACTGAAGGATGACGAGGTTGTATGTGATAATCTGGGTTCATTTAAAATTAACAAAGAAAATAACCTTATTTTCTTACCCAACAAAGCGTATATCCGTCCTCGGTATTTTGGTCTATCAAATTCTCGTCTCAAACCTGCTGCTTTAGCTTTATCACCTGCTAGTAACGATGAAAATGCAATTCCTGTTAGAACCATAATGAGGTATGTATCGACGGCTATAGCTGCAGCAGTAGTTTTGTTTTTTGTAGTTTTGTCGTATAATAATTCTAATCACAAAAATCAATATGCTGAGATGGTTTCAAAGCCATTGATGTTTGGAAGTAGTTCTACTAAAGTAGATACACCAAAATCAGCTCAACCAACAGTAGTTGCACCTAGCAACACTTCATCTGTTACTGATTCTAATGATACAATGATTCAAACACAATCTTCAACAAAGAGCTATTTTATTATTGTAGGAGTTTATGAAGTAAGAGAAGTTGCAGAAAATACGTTGAGTAAATTGAAGAACCAAGGATTCCAGGATGCATCAATGATTGAAAGACCCAAACGATTGGATGTTTACTCTGCCTCATTTTCTTCTAGGGATGAAGCTCAAACTTTCCTACACAAATTTCAAACAGACAACCCACAGTATCGTGATGCTTGGATATTGAAACGATAAATCTTTTCGCTGCTTCATTTTCTATACATTTATCTAAGATATTCAGTAATCATATTTTTTTCCTACGAACTTTATCTGTTCGTAAGATGTTATTGCTATTACTTTCTTCTATGGAGGGTAGGTCTATAAAGTTATCGATAAACTGTACTTACTGATTGGGCGTTTCTATAAATAAATCATTTGCTACATGCTTTTTTTAGACACTGTTGACTCTTGTTTTACAAAGAGATCAGCTGCCTACAGTTTTATATAAAGTGAAATACAAAACTGGTTTTAAAATCGCTACAATGTAGATACTTTCCACTTTTTTAACGGTATATAAGTATATAAATTTGTATTTTTACAAAGTCGAGAAGTTTCAATTCGACCCAATTTAAAGAGTCACGATATATAATGCAAGATTTAACAACTATAGATAAGGCAACTTTTGAAGGTTTACATAAGAAGGTGTACTCTTTTTTGCGTCAAACAATGTCAATAGATGAAATAAACAAATTATCTAAAATTGTAAGACAAGAGAATGCTAACCTCAACAATGAAAAATCACTTAATCGGCTGTTGTTCTCTCTCAAAACAGCTGTTATTGCCGTTGAAGAAATAAAATTAAAGCAGACTGCAGTTTGCTCTATCCTATTGTATGATTCACTTCTATACAAATATATAACATTAGAAGAAGTTGAGAAGCATTTTGGGAGTGATATTAAAATAATACTTCAAGGTCTTTTGAAAGTACATGAATTGGATTCTAAAAAGTCGGATGACAGATCTGACAACTATGTGAAATTGCTTCTCTCTTTTATAAAAGATGTCAGGGTAATATTTATTGTTCTCTCAATGCGTTTGCAGCAAATGAGAGAAGCTAACGAATTGGATGAAACAAAACGCTTTGATTTAGGGGTGGAGACACTTTTTCTGTATGCACCGTTAGCTCATCGCATGGGACTTTATAATATAAAGTCGGAATTAGAAGATTTGTCTTTGAAATATACAGACCGTGATGCTTATGATTATGTGGCAAGGAAGCTAAATGAGACAAAGCGTTCGCGCGATAAATATATTGATGAATTTATTGCTCCAGTTAAGAAGAAACTTGAAAAAACAGGTTTGAAATTTAGTATAAAAGGAAGGACTAAATCTATCTACTCCATTCTGAACAAGCTGAAAAAACAGCAAATTGAGTTTGAAAGTATTTATGACCTTTTTGCTATTCGTGTTATTCTTGATTCAGATATAGAGGATGAAAAAGCAGACTGTTGGCAAGTTTATTCTATTATCACTGACATGTATCAACCAAATCCAAAACGGTTGAAAGATTGGTTGTCGATACCTAAAACAAATGGCTACGAATCGCTTCACATTACTGTGATGGGTCCAGAGTCGAAATGGGTAGAAGTGCAAATACGCACACGACGGATGAATGAAGTAGCCGAAAGGGGGCTTGCTGCTCACTGGAAATACAAAGGGTTGAAAGCTGAAGCATCTTTTGAAGATTGGCTCAAATCTTTGCGTGAATCATTAGAGAATAGAGACACGGATGAAGAGAATAAATTGGAGGATTTCAAACTAAATTTTTATGATGATGAAATTTTTGTTTTCACACCTAAAGGTGATCTCAAGAAACTCCCAAAGGGGGCAACAGTTCTCGATTTTGCTTTTGCTATCCATTCCAAAGTTGGAGCTACCTGTATTTCAGGGAAAGTAGATGGGAAAAATGTTCCTATAAAATATGAATTAAAAAATGGAGAACAGATTGAGATAAATACGTCGTCCAATCAGACTGCCAAGCAAGATTGGCTGAATTTTGTTGTTACCTCTAAAGCTCGCACCAAAATAAGACAGCTACTGAAGGAAGAGGCGGGTAAACAGATCGATTTTGCTAAAGAGATGCTGTTGCGACGGATGAAAAACCGTAAAATAGATTATAATGAAGCCATCCTATCTCAATTGATTAAAAAGCTCCGCTACAAAAGTGTTACCGATTTTTATATTGCTATTGCTGAAGAGAAATTAGAGGTAAATAATTTAATCGATAAATATCTAGAGTTAGAGAAGAGAGAGTCAGAGTCATACGAGTCGTCAGATGGAGTAAGTGCAGATAAATTTGAATTGCGAGATCAGGTAGACGAAGTACACTCGTTGGACGAATTGGTGATTGACCAAAACTTAAAAGGTATTGATTATTCATTGGCTAAATGTTGTAATCCAATATTTGGAGATAAGATTTTCGGCTTTATATCATCACGGGGAATAAAAATACACAGAATAAACTGTCCTAATGCTAAAGATTTATTCTCACGATATGGTTATCGAGTGTTGAATGCAAGATGGACGGGACAAGGTTCTACATCGTCTAGCTACACCACAGTGTTGCGGGTAATAGGTAATGATCATATTCACATTGTGTCTAATTTGATGTCGATTATATCAAAAGAAGAAGGAGTGCAACTACGCTCTGTAAACATCGACTCTAATGATGGATTGTTTCAAGGGACTTTGAGTGTAGCACTTGGCAACACTTCAAAATTGGAAGTTCTTTTGAAAAAGCTTAAGGAGGTGAAAGGGGTGAAGCAGGTAAATCGAATAAATTAGTTTTTGTTTACCCCCAAAGCTTTATGTGTGATATTGTAAACTTATTTTGGTGTTAATTGAAAAAGATATGTAGTTACATTTGTCAATAATAATAGAGTGTTTATAAACAACCTTCAGTAATCTCTCTCACTTCCAAAAGTAACTGTGGCATAAAATCATATTCGAAATTGGTAGGTTTCAATATTTCATTGTCCCACTTAATTAAGTCAATGTCAATGATTACTTTACCTTCCTTTTTATGTGATGGTAAACGACCCATGTCTTTCTCAATTGTCTTTAATAGCAACTCTACTTCGCTTTTATTCATCTCTGTTTCTAAATAAGCAAGCGCATTTAAAAACGGTTTTTTATAAGCAGTTCCAAATGGTTTAGTTTTAATTATGTTAGTAAAATAGATGTTTGGAAAATAAGAAAGCAAAACCTCTATAGCTTGCTCCATATTGAAGCGAGCATTTGTATTAGTTCCTATACTGAGTAAAACTTTATGCATTCTAAATATAACTTGTGGTGCAAATATACGTCAGAATTTTTAATTTTAGTGGATTAACCATTTTCATTTAAAAAATCAGCTATCTTTGTTTTAAATGGTATTTGCCTGCATTATTCATGTTTTAGCTTTGCATTGATGTTGGGCATCTTGCTTCGCCTACAAAGTAATATATTTCAAGTGTTTACAACAAAGCTGTTACTGATTAAGTCTTTGATAAGGAATAATTGAAGACAGAGTTTCTAACGAGACTTAATAAATCGATTATAATGAAAACAAGAAAACTGATTTCGACACTGTTCGTAGTGCTTTTTTCTGTGATATCTTATGCGCAGAACAGCAAGCCTTTGATTTATAAAATCAATATCAAGAAAAATATTGGAAGTACAACATGGGTTTATCTTCAAAACGGACTGCATGAAGCAAAAGAGAAAAAAGCCGATTATGTGTTACTACATATCAATACCTATGGTGGGGGAGTAATGGAGGCTGACTCTATGCGAACAGCAGTGCTTAATTCTCCTATCCCAGTAGTTGCATTTATAGATAACAATGCTGCTTCGGCAGGAGCCCTTATTTCAATTGCTTGCGACAGCATATTTATGCGTTCAAGTGCGAGTATGGGTGCGGCAACAGTGGTGTCTGGCGATGGTGCTCAGGCTCCCGATAAATTCCAATCATATATGCGAGGTATTATGCGTGCAACTGCCGAATCGCAAGGCAAAGACACTATTGTTCATGGCAGCGATACTATTATCAATTGGAAGCGTGACCCAAAAATTGCAGAAGCTATGGTGGATCAACGAGTAGTTATTCCAGGGCTTGTTGATTCTACTCAAGTACTTACTTTGACTGCCAGTCAAGCAGTTGATCTTAATTACTGTGATGGTATTGCAGAAAATATTGACGAAATTGTACATAAATACTTACAGCTTCCCGAATATACAATAGAGACATACAACGCTACCTTTTATGATGAAATAAAAGGTTTTCTTACAAATGCTGTTGTACAAGCCTTTTTGATAATGATTATTGTTGGAGGTATTTACTTTGAAATAAAAACTCCTGGAGTAGGACTCCCCACTGCAATGGCTATTACAGCATCGATACTCTATTTTGTTCCGCTTTACCTACAAGGATATGCCCAAAGTTGGGAGGTTTTAATTTTTGTAGTGGGGCTGATTTTAATTGTATTTGAGATTTTCGTTGTTCCAGGTTTTGGTTTCACAGGCATTAGTGGCATATTTTTAGTTGTGGCTGGATTATTTCTAGCGCTTGTAGGAAACACCAACTTTAATTTTAAAGACATACCAGTTTATCAGTTCAATCAAGCTGTGTTGACACTTATTGCAGGACTTGGTTTCGGTGTAGCATTCATTATATATATATCGAGCAGAATTGGCAAACGTGGTGCTTTCAGAAAAGTTGCATTGCTAGCCAATCAAGAAGGTTATTATTCTGTACCCATGGCTCCTAGTGCTCTTGTAGGTAAAACAGGTGTTGCAGCAACTGTGCTTCGCCCATCGGGCAAAGTAATTGTAGATGGGGAGTATTATGATGCCGTTTCAGAGAAAGGTTTTATTGATAAAGGCGATCAAATAGTGGTGCGAAAATATGGTAGCTCTCAGTTGTATGTAATTAAAGCATAGAAAGAATAATCAAAAACATTTGAATACTGGAGACAGTAATACCTAAGAATAAAGAGAAGAATGAAATTTATAGCTATAATCCCTGCTCGCTACGCATCTAGCAGGTTTCCAGGCAAGCCATTAGCTGATATGAATGGTAAGCCAATGATTCAAAGAGTGTATGAACAGGTAAAGCAATCAATATCTGAAGTGCATGTAGCCACTGACGATGAGCGAATACTTCAAGCAGTAAAGGAATTTGGCGGCAACGCTGTGATGACTTCTATCGATCATAGAAGTGGAACAGATAGATGCAACGAGGCTTACAGTAAAATAGGGCAATCGTTTGATGTGGTGCTTAATATTCAAGGTGATGAGCCTTTCATCACTCCCGATCAGATTGATTTACTTAAAGCATGCTTTACGGACGATTCCGTAGAGATTGCAACATTGGTAAAACCATTTGAAAACCATGTTGAATTAGCTGAATTGCAAAACCCTTCTTCACCAAAGGTAGTGCTATCTAAAAAATCGGAAGCTATCTATTTTAGCAGATCTATTATTCCTTTTCTACGTGATGCAGAAAAGAGCCAATGGCCAAGTCAACATGTTTTCTACAAACATATTGGTATCTATGGTTATAGAGCTGATGTTTTACAACAGATAACACGATTGCCACCAGGTGTACTTGAGCAAGCTGAGTCGCTTGAACAGCTAAGATGGATAGAAAACGGTTATAAGATTAAAGTGGGTGTTACAACACACGAAACAATGGGAATTGATACTCCTGAAGATTTACAGAATGCTATAAAGCAGTTGTAATATGGAAAAATAAACTTGTCAGCAGGGACAAAAAAAAGCTTCAATTGAATTCAATTGAAGCTTTTTTTGTTCTTGATTTAATAATCACTAGCTTTTTAGTTCACTTAAATCATCACCATAAGCTGTTTTCTTTGCAAATAAGAAAATAAAGTAAGGAACCACTAGAAGAACTATCATCCAAATGATGTTTCCCGTTTTTGTGTGTTTTAAATTATTTACAAAAATATGACCCAAGAAACCTTCAATGACTATCAACAAACCAATTAACAAAGATGTGTTTGAAGTACTACTTTGTAAAAATGGAATAAGCAAAATTAGTACGCCGATAATCATGACGAACACTCCGATGTTTTTAGCAAATTCTTTCATGTGAATATTTTATTATTGTGATTTTAAATTCGTAACACAAATAAACACAAAATTCAACTGATAAAGAAATTATTCATCGGAAAAATTATGAATAATCAGGAAAAAAAGATTTTCGGGAAAAATCCTTCTCGAATTGAGCGATAATTCTTTTAATTAAGTATTTTTGCAGGCAGTGCTCAAGCATAAATAAAATCAATCTTAGTGTTATTATGAAGCGGACTCTCACCTTTTTATATCAATGGATTATTCTTACCCCAATTTTTATTGTGCTTACTTTAGTTACTGCAATCGTTGTGATAGTCTTCTCTTCAATATTTGGTAGCAAGATTTGGGGTTACTACCCTCCTAAATGGTGGTCGCGATTGACATGTTGGCTCTCTCTTTGCAGAGTAAAAACAAGGGGCCACGAACACTTAGATAAAAACACATCCTATGTGTTCATTGCCAATCATCAAGGGGCTTTCGATATTTTTCTGACTTATGGTTTTTTAAACAGTAACATCAAATGGGTGCAAAAAGCACCTCTTCGTAAAATTCCTTTTGTTGGTAGAGCATCCGAAATTGCAGGACATATTTTTGTTGACAATTCTAGTCTAATTTCTCGAAAAGAGACAATTGAAAAAGCCAAAAAATTAATAGGAGGAGGTGTCTCGATAATACTCTTTCCCGAAGGGTCGCGAACAAAGGATGGTAAGTTGTCGCCCTTTAGACGTGGAGCTTATAAGATTGCTGTGGATATGGGGTTTCCCATTGTACCTATCACTATTAATGGATCTTATGATGTGATGAAAAGAAACACCTTAACTCTTAATCCAAGTAAGCTTGAATTGATTATTCACAAACCAATTCATACTGCAAATTTAGAGCGAAAAGATTTAAGCATGCTCATACATCAAACAAGAGAAGTAATTTATTCAGGATTGTGGGAGAAGTACAAATAATATACTTCATTTTAGCATGATTGTGATTCTCTGAATGAGTTCTCTCTCATTGCTCGTTCGAGTTGCAACCCGTCTGACCAGTGGAATAATGCGTTGCATTAAAACCTTTGGTTTTACTCTACTGCGTGAATGTCGCAATAGCGAAACATTATTTAATTTCTTTCTGCTTCGCAGCACACCAACTGTCACTGAGCCTGTCGAAGTGTTGGGAATCGGCGCGATCGGAAGTCTGTCGAAGTGTGAAATCATCGCGAGAAGAGAGGCGTTTTTTATTTTTCTGAGGTGTCTATAAAAAAGAAATGGTTGTCTCACGACAACCAATCTTCATTGTTAACCTTAAATCTAATACCATGAAAAACACAGTGCAAATATAGAGTTTGATTTTGAATTGTGCAAGAATATGAATGATAAAACACGATGTTTAACTTTATTTATCTGTGTAGAGGCTTTTTTTACAATTCTAGCTTCAAGGAGTCAACATTAAAAGTGAAATTAGCCTTGGATGAAATACTAAGCTCGGATTAATTTATTGTTATATGTGTACCTACTATTTTAGTTGATATTCTATTCTCAGTCAATAATTAGATTGCATAACTAATTAAAAATACTTTTGTAGTGTAGTGCGATTACTCATAAAACCTAGTAGCAATGTAGTTTATCCAGTTCCAATTGAATTTATACCACCTGCGTGTGGCATGTTGTTTCCCGCCAAATTGGAGTAGAAATCGGGGTTTCCCAGCTTTCTCGTGCAAGTATCCACAATCCATAAAATCGAAATATTCATATCCATGCTCTTCGGCATAAGTCATGGCATACCAAATGGTGTAGATAGTGGGATATAAGTTTTTGTATGTTCTAGTTTTCCCCCAATAGTATATACTGTAAGCATTCTTATCATTATGTAATCCAATAATTATTCCACCAATTACTTTATCTTGATATTTGGTGATGAAAAACTTTCCGTTTCCTTTTTGGATAAATGATTTAAAAAAACTCTCAATATAGGTGTAGGGAGGAAAACGGTGCGAAAACTTCCAATGTAAATTTTTGTCTATCGAATCGTACATAGTAGCAAGCTCCTCCTCACTGGTGAGTTCTTCAATATAAACACCTTTTCTTTTGGCTTTATTTACTTGATTCCTTCTAGTTCGCGAGAGTTGATTCCATATATTCCGCTTGCGTTGCAACGAATTCTTTATATTAATCCATTTTATAGAGAAAAAATTATTGTCTCTAAAAGCTTTGTAGCCAAATATTGGATCTCCTAGATGACGGAATTCGGTATAAAAAACACGATGTTTCAACTCAGTCGTCAAAGTGTCCAACAAATAGCAGAATATTTCTTCTTGGGGCAGGTTGTCTTTGTAGTAAGCTGGTTTCTGACTCACATAGCATCTTTTGAAAATAGATGTGTTTAGAAGACTGTTTATTCGCATGATGTGAGCAAACAGTGATGCTACTGGTTCATCGTTCATAAAACAAACAACCATCAATGGTGTATAGTGCTCTGCGTTTTTATACAAATCAAAAGTGCGGGCACTATGAAAGAAGCTCACATCATCTAAATGAGGTAGCTCTTCTTTCTTATAATAAATTTTCATTTTATAATCCATAGCACTTACTTAATTATATACAAATATAAAGATTTTATTTTTAATTTATTCATCAAATCTCTTTTAATATGAGTGTTTATAAAGAGTATTCAGGAATAAGGAAGTATGTTGTATCGCATTGCTTCAGTTTTATATCTTTGTGTAGATACAAAACTTCGAGTTCTACCAACATAATAGTCCATGTCAAAGAGTATAAAGGCACAGCAGATATGAAAAAAGAATCGCAATTAATTCTGAAAAAAAGCTTGCAAATATAATTAAAAAGGTATGTAGAAGATATCTTTGATTTATTAAGTATCGGTAGACAATGAACCAGTAATGTGATGATACAGATTGCTTTTTTAATTTACACGAATAATTCCTATCAATTTATTGTACACAAATCTTATCTAAAATGAAGTGCCAATATCTAAAACTTCACATTCTTGTTCACTCAAGTCTTATTTTTAGTTGTATTTTTGCTTTTATTACAGGTCTATTAAATATTAAAAATGTATATTTGTACATACATACAAAATTCAAAACAACTAAAATATAATATAAATGACAAAGAAGAAAATACTAGTTACTGGTGGAACAGGTTATATTGGTTCGCACACAGTAGTTGAATTACAAAATGCTGGATACGAAGTTGTAATCGTTGATAATTTATCAAACTCCAATGCGGATGTGTTGGAGGGAATCACTAAGATTACAGGCATCAGACCTAAATTTGAGCATGCCGACTGCAATGATTTAGATAGGATGACTAATTTGTTCAAGAAACATCGTCACATCCATGGCATCATTCACTTTGCTGCTAGCAAAGCTGTTGGCGAGTCGGTGCAAAAACCCTTAATGTACTATAAGAATAATATTGTGTCTCTTATCAATTTGTTAGAGTTAATGCCTCAGTTTGATGTTTCGGGTATCGTTTTCTCTTCCTCGTGTACTGTATATGGCGAACCTGACGAAAATCCCATCGACGAAAATGCACCAATCAAACCTGCTGCTTCACCTTATGGAAACACTAAGCAGATAAATGAAGAAATTATTCAAGATTATGTTCATTCGGGTGTACCCATCAAAAGTATTATTCTTCGTTATTTCAATCCTATCGGATCACATCCTTCAGCCGAAATAGGGGAACTACCCCTGGGAGTTCCTCAAAACCTTGTGCCATACATCACTCAAACAGGTATGAAAGTGCGTAAACAACTAAGTGTGTTTGGTGACGACTACAACACGCCCGATGGCTCGTGTATTCGCGACTTTATCAATGTGGTAGACTTGGCAAAAGCTCATGTGATAGCAGTAGAGCGAATGCTTGAAAATAAATCGGACGAGAAAGTGGAGATATTCAATCTAGGAACAGGAGTGGGAGTTTCTGTTTTGGAACTCATCAAAGTGTTTGAAAAAGTAACTGGCGAGAAACTCAATTATAAAATAGTGGGCAGACGTGAAGGCGATATCGAACAAATATGGGCAAATCCTAACAAAGCCAACAAAGTGTTAGGTTGGAAAGCAGAAGAAACCATCGAAGATACGATGGCTTCTGCTTGGAAATGGCAACAAAAAATGCGTGAGAAAGGAATTATGTAATCCCATCCCTCTTTTTATAGTTTGACAGGTGAAAAAAAACATCGATACGGTTTAGTGCTGTATTGGTGTTTTTTTATAAAAAAGAAGCAATTTATGAGGTTTCTTGGTATTTTTTATTAGATTTGCAACTCTCATTTAAAAATTTACATCTAACCCGCATTATTCCGTTTTTCACCTTTGCGTCGATGCAAAGCGTCGAACTTCGCTGTTATAGTGAACTAATTTTTAAGGAGTTTGCAAGCGTAGCAGATGTGCAAAGATAAAAACGAACAATACCTAAAAATGGGAGTTAGTGATAAGGAATAATTGTTAGCATACTGTTGACCATCAGGCACAGATATATACATATATTGTTGATAATGTGAGCTAACACAATAACTGATTTATGGAGTTTCTAATTATTGTGCTTATTAGTTTTTCAGGAGCGTTGCTTTCACCCCTCCTGTTTAGATTCTTTCCCAAGAAAGCTGGATTGTTGATAACGGCTATTCCATTATTTCTGTTTAGCTGGGCTTCAATAAAGATGTATAGCATCGTGGATGGGGCAGTATTTCAGAAGACTGTAACATGGGTTGAAAGCTTTGGGCTCGACTTGATTTTCAGACTCGATGGTCTCAGTGTTTTCTTCTTAATGTTGATAACTGGCTTTGGTGTTTTCATTCATGTCTATGCCCACTCCTATTTAGCACACGATAAAAACCGACCTCGTTTCTTTGTGTTTCTATCCCTTTTTATGGGTGCTATGGTTGGACTAGTTACCTCGGGTTCGCTTTTGCTAATGTTTGTTTTTTGGGAACTCACAAGTTTAAGTTCATACCTGCTCATTGGTTATTATCACGATAAGGAGAAATCGCGCGACTCGGCGTTGCAAGCAATGTTAGTAACCGTAATGGGTGGTTTGTTTATGCTGGCTGGCATCATCTTGATTGGGCATGAGGCTGGTACATTCCGCTTCGATGAGTTGATGAGCAATCCTAACCTAGTGTTGCAAAGTCCAAAAGTGAATATAATTCTCATCTTGTTAGCTATAGGAGCCTTTACCAAGTCAGCACAGTTCCCCTTTCACTTTTGGCTACCCAATGCCATGGAAGCGCCTGCTCCAGTAAGTGCATATCTGCACTCTACCACAATGGTAAAAGCAGGTATATTTTTGTTAGCCCGCATATCTCCAATTTTCAATGGTCTTCCTTTGTGGCACGTCTTACTTCCAGTCATTGGTGGTTTCACCATGGTTTTTGGTGCAGTTAAAGCTATCATGCATACTGATTTGAAGAAAATATTGGCATACACTACGGTAAGTGCCCTCGGCATTATGGTTATGCTTATTGGTATTGGCTCTACTGTTGCCATACAGGCAGCTATGATTTTTGTTTTAGCACATGCTTTGTACAAAGGCACACTTTTCATGGTAGTAGGTAACATTGAGCATGAGACGGGTGTGCGTGATGTTAATGAGTTATCGGGACTTCGCAAGAAAATGCCTTTTACATTCATCGCAGCAGCACTTGCCGCCATGTCAATGGCAGGTGTATTGCCATTTTTTGGTTTTGTTGCTAAGGAAATGTTGTACACCGCAACAGCTTACAACCCAGTGTGGAGTTATCTTACTCTGGCAGCTACTTTTGTAGCCAGTGTCCTGTTTGCGGCTTTGTCCATCGAAATTGGCTACAAGATATTTTTTGGAAAACAGCGTGAAGCTTTCAATAAAACAAACGAGGCATCTATGGGTATGTTGTTTGGTCCTTTGGTTGCTTCATTTCTAGGATTGATAGGAGGTTTGTTTGCTGAACAGCTTGCTCAACCGCTTCTACACCACACATCCAATGTTGCATTGAAGGTTGATAGCGTATTAGAATTATTGCTATGGCATGGTTTCACCCTTATATTTGGATTGAGTTTGCTAACATTACTGGCAGGATGGGGTGTTTATCTCATTCGCCATAAAATAAGAGATTTTGCTAATCGATTCAGTCTTAACAATTTATTTGGTCCTGAAGCTCTTTATAATCGATCAATACCAACTCTATTGAGAGTTTCTAGTGCACAAACCCGCTTTTTTCAATCGGGATATTTGAGAAACTATTTAATAACCATTGCAATGTCTTTTGTTGCATTGATCTTCTTGGTTATTGTTTTTGGCGATTTTGATGTTGTGTTTACCGACTTGTTCCAATCGTCAGTAGGCTTTCTTCTTCACGAAGTGCTTGTTGTTGTTATCATGCTCACAGCCTTGTGGATACTTGTCAACTCCAAGTCGAGACTTACTGTAATTATCTCCATGGGCTTAGTTGGCTATAGTACTGCCCTTATTTTCCTGTTCTTTGGTGCGCCCGATGTAGCCATGACCCAGTTTTTGATTGAAACACTTTCTGTTGTAATATTCGTGCTTGTTCTTAATAAATTGCCATTATTTGTTGACATCTCTAGAGTAATGATACTCAGACGCATTGTGCCAGCTTTAATTTTCGGACTCACGATGTCTTTCTTACTGCTTTGGGTGCAACAAATAGAAGTCAATCCATCATTGAAAGAGTATTTTGTGCAAAATAGTTTTCTACAAGCTCAAGGGCGAAATATTGTGAACGTTATTTTGGTCGACTTCAGAGGTCTCGATACTATGGGCGAAATATCAGTTCTGATGATAGCATCCTTAGGTGTTTATTCGCTGTTGAAGATTGGTAGTAACGATAACACCCCACTTAGAAAGTGAATTGGAAAATGATAAAAGATTAAAAAATGAAGACAGTAATATTAAATACCACAGTAAGGCTATTGATGCCTCTATTCTTTTTATTCTCTGTGTTTCTACTTTTTCGTGGTCACAATCTTCCAGGAGGCGGATTTGTTGGAGGTTTGCTCGCTGCTATAGCACTTTTCCTTCACTCTGTAGTGTTTGGGGTTGACGCAACTTTGAAACGTTATCGTCTGAATCCACGTAAAATAATAGCTACTGGACTGCTTACAGGGCTTGTGTCAGTGCTAGTATCGTTGTTTATGGGACTCACACTCTTTACTGGTGTGTGGAGTAGTATTCATGTGCCATTGATTGGTAAATTAGGAACGCCCATGTTGTTCGATATAGGTGTGTATCTGGTAGTAGTAGGTGTAATATTGAATATTACGTTTGTATTAACTGAAAACTGATAAATAAGATGGATGTTTTATTATCGATAGTAGTGGGGCTTTTATATGCTGCGGGTCTATATATGCTGCTGAATAAAGGGATGACAAAAATGATTATTGGAATAATGATTCTTGGTTATGCTTCCAATCTGTTTATTTTTATCATTGCCCGACTCACACGAGGTTTGCCTGCACTCATCAAACCTGGCAATAGCGTGATAATGTCAGAGTATGCCGACCCAATTCCTCAAGCATTTATATTAACAGCCATTGTAATAGGGTTCGGAATACAAGCTTTTGGTATTGTGTTGCTTCGTAAGGTGTACAAGACAACTGGTACGGCTAACATGGACGAATTAAACTTAACCGATAAACTTGAAGATTAATTATGGGGGGTAATCAATTAATTATATCATCGGTTCTACTGCTACCTTTATTGGCTGCAATTATAAACTTGTTTTTTTGGAACAGAGCCAATGTGCAGCGAGTTTTTGGCTCTATTTCTGTTTTGGCTCATCTGACATTGTCAGTTTTGTTACTTCTTTCAATTATTAGTAATGGCACAGTGGTACTCAATGTAGGAGGATGGCTTCATGGTTACGGTATTATGCTGGCTGTCGATTATCTTTCGGCTGGAATGATTGCTCTCACCTCCTTTGTGTCTGTATTGTCATGGTTCTATTCCTCGCGGTGGTTCAAAACTAAAACAGTGGGTTATCTGTTCAATGTAATCTTTTTCACCTTGCAACTGGGTATCATCGGTGCACTTATGGCGGCAGATCTGTTCAATCTATATGTGTGGTTCGAAGTAATGTTGGTAAGCACCTTTGTATTGCTAACGTTGGGCGGAGAACGATTCCAGCTCGAAGGTTCGATAAAGTATGTCGCCATCAATGTGTTTTCGTCAACTATATTTCTAGCTGGCATTGGAATGATTTATGGTTTGACTGGGACAGTTAATATGGCTGTTGCAGGTTTGGCACTTGATGGGTTTGCTAATCAAACCTTGCCCATGGTTGCAGCAGTTTTCTTTTTGGTGAGTTTTGGAATAAAAGCTGCCATTTTCCCACTTTTTTTCTGGTTACCCGCATCTTATCATACTCCGCCCATTGGCATTGCGTCATTTCTAATAGCATTAATGACTAAAGTAGGTGTTTATACACTAATTCGCTTTTTCACCATTGTTTTTCCACTCGATGGAACAATCTTACGACCCGTGTTCATGATTCTTTCTGGATTCACGATGGTAGTGGGTGTGTTTGGTGCAGCAACTCAAAACGATTTCCGCAAAATATTATCATTCCACATTGTTTCGCAAATAGGATATATGCTCATGGGCTTGGCAATTGGCACACCACTGGCTATTGCTGGGGCACTCTTTTTTGTTTTGCACAATGTGTTAGTTAAAACCAATCTGTTTTTCATTAGTGGACTTGTTGGTCAGGTGACTGGAACTTACAGTTTGAAAAAACTTGGAGGCATGTTTGCTCACTTTCCGTTTATTGCTTTGGTGTTCGCTGTTTCAGCATTTTCATTAACAGGTGTACCCCCATTGACTGGATTCTGGGGCAAGTATATGTTGGCAAAAGCAGGTTTCATATCGGGCGATTGGATAATTGTTGTGGTGTCGTTAATGGTGAGTTTGATAACACTCTTTTCGATGACAAAAATATGGAATCAAGCATTTTGGAAACCTTTACCCAAAGGAACTGTTTTAAATCAAACATCAATCAAAGAAGCATACACAGCTCATAAACCCATGTTTTGGGTGATAGGTCTGCTCACCATTGCTATTTTGGTTGTCAGTTTTCTACCAAGTGCTTTTATCGATTTTACCGAAAAAGCAGCCAATAGTGTAGTTGAACGCAACCAGTACATCAATTTAATTTTAAACCGATAGAAAAAAAGACTATGATACGATTGTTGAAATGGCTAGGAATAGTTGCCCTTGTTCTAACAGTGGCAATAAGCATGATATACGGCAATGATATTTCGCCGCAATGGTACATAGCCCTGTTCTTTGGTATTGGCATAGTTGGTTGGCTCACATCATTTTTATATGCTCGCAAAGCTTTTTTCCAAGTGATATACTTGGTCGAACTTATTGTCTTTTTTTTGTGGGAACTTACAAAAGCAAGTTATGCAGTGGCATACGAAGTGGTTACACCTTCCCACACCATGGAACCCGGTATTATAGCTGTACCGCTGGATACAAAGACCGACTTCGAAATCACCATCTTTTCATCGTTGGTAACACTTACACCTGGCACATTGAGCCTGGATGTATCAGCCGATAAATCGCATCTATTTGTACACGCCATGTATATAGGCAAGGGCAATGGTGCAGCTTTAGTAAAAGAATTGAAAAACGGATTCGAACGAAGAGTGATTCGAATTTTGAAATAATATAAATAAAATAGTATGAGTTTAATAGATATCATCCTTTCGGTAGTTATTGTTGTGTTGGCAGCAAGTGCAATACTTGTGCTATATCGTTTTATAAAGGGACCTACTTTGCCCGACCGTGTCACAGCCATCGATCTCATTACAACTATTGCGATTGCCATAATTGTAGTGTTCTCTCTTCTGTGGAAATCGCCTAATTTTATCGATGTGGCATTGGTTTTGTCACTCATCTCTTTTTTAGGCTCTATTTCATATGCATTTTATCTAACTAAAAGAAATAAATGATGTCCATACATGATATTCTCAGCATACTTTTGATTATAACAGGAACAGTACTGATGCTGATCTCCGCTATCGGAATCATTCGTCTCCCCGATTTCTATCTGCGCATGTCGGCAATAACCAAGGCGGCAACTTTGGGTTTATTCTTGTTGCTCATAGGTTTGGTCATTTATTTCAACAACCTTCAATTATCGATTAAGTCGTTTATTATTATCACATTTATTTTATTAACCAACCCTGTTGGAGCTCATGCCATTGCGCGGGCTGCTTACATGAAGGGCACAAAGCTGTGGGAGAGGAATACTATAGACGAGCTAAAAGAGTTGACTGACCGAAAAGAGGAGCTTGAAAAGCTCGTAAAACAGTCGCCCGATAATCAAGCACTACTAAAAGAATTGGCAGGGCTATATAGAAAACTACCAGAAGCGCAGGGTGGAAGTTTGGAGAAGGCAAAGAGGGTGGAGGAGGGGGGTTGATTGAAAAGAGTGGAGGTGACTGCTGGTGTTGTGTCTTGGATCTTTGTCATGGAATGAATACGCTGGCGCAGTGACTCCGACCTGTGCCTTGCGGATACTATAAATGGCAGGTTTACAAAGCACTCCTAGGAGTTTGTGATGGTGTGTTTGTATGTTTACTACAGACAGTGCGCAAGTTACTAGAGCTTTGTCGGTATGACCTGTTATTACTCTGTTAGAAAAAACAAAAATAAAACACATACTTTTACTGCTGATCCACAATGCCTATCGATGTGAACTTTTATAGAGTGTGTTAAATTATAGCAAAGGAACGAGTTGAGAATTGTGGCAGTTTTTACTTCACTTCGTCAAACAATGTTCTTTCTAATTTTGGCTCATTTTTAAATAAATCGTAATTACTTATAAATAATTCTTTTCCAACCTGACTTCCACCTTTATTTACGTTCCTCATACCATACGTCAAATTCCACTCTTCAATGTTTGCAAATGAAAATAAATCTTTGATATACTCACAGTTATCATAAGTTATCAACCATTTATGATTTGTCTTTTTAAGTACATCTGCAAATCTCTCATGATCAAATGCTGTGTGCATATTTCCATTCTTACCATAAAGTGCGGACTTTGTTGCTGAGTAATAAGGA
This sequence comes from uncultured Dysgonomonadaceae bacterium, assembly GCA_964640575.1. Taxonomy (GTDB): domain Bacteria; phylum Bacteroidota; class Bacteroidia; order Bacteroidales; family Dysgonomonadaceae; genus UBA2632. The sequence continues at coordinate 8,966 of CAZXGV010000004.1, read as the reverse complement.
GGATCAAGAAAGATAAATACATTTTGACCTTTCTTTTCGACTACCTCTTGATAGTCATAATTTGTAATGGTTGTATTGTGCAAAATTGATGCAAAAAGTTTTACTCTATCAATACTTGAAGGTGTGAATCTTTTCTCGAATGCTGCATTTGAATAACCACCACTTTCAGTTGTACCAGAAAATGTAATTCTATTAAAGACAAAAAAAGCAGCACCCTTTTTCAAATCATCAAATGACTCTATATTATCTAATAAATAGCGATGCAGTTCCCTCCCATTTTTAAATTCATCTCTCCAACTCCAAACTTGATCAATTAGCTTACTGGGATATTCTTGTGTTTGTTTCCAAAAATGGAATAAGTTCGTGTATAAATCATTTATCCAATATGTTTTATTTGGATGTCTTTGTTTTAGATAAATAAAGACAGAACCTCCTCCTACAAAAGGCTCTCTAAATTCATCAAATTCTGGAATAAGTGGGAAAATAGTTTTAACTGCTCTACTTTTTCCACCTGGATATCTTAAAGGACTTTTAATCATTTATTCAGCTTTCTCAATATTAATAAGTATGTTATTCTCTTTTGCTTCAACAAATAAGTTTTTTATAATTGACCTTTGTCTTTTAGAAAACTTTTGTCTAGAAATAAAAGCATCAATTATATCATCATTATCAGATGACATTATGCTTCCTTCCAACTTTGTTGATGTTAACTTAATAACGGGTATTGGATTATATTCTACATCATCCACTTTTACCTCTTTCAAGTTTGTATATAAAATCATTTTAAGTAAACCATCTTTGATATCTCCAATACTTGGTAAAAGTGCACTTCTTGAATGTTTACATTCGATAAGATAAATATCGCTTCCATCAATTTTAATTTCGTCAGTAGTAAAATAGTATATCCCACCAAGATAGTTTCTTATAGTAATTGTTGCTTTTGTTAAAGTTGTCAATGCTTCTTTTGGCTGTATAGTTTGAAACTCTCTACTTTGTGCTTCTTGCGCTCTTTGCCGTGATGTATCCATAAAATTATTGAGACCATCAATAAATTGATTGGCAAATCTATCAATTCCTCTTTCGTTATGAAATTCAACGTTCAAATTTTCACCAATCTTCCTGTAAGTTGATTTTACCTGTTGGATTAGATTAGGAAAAGATTCTTCAATTTCTTTCAAGTTCCAATGGAGTGCTGAACTATGATAATTTTTTATTTCAGCAACTTTTGTTCTAACCAAATTATTATCAAACGTTTGTTTTGTAATCTTATCCTCTCTAGTGAGATGCTTTTCTGCGTTTTTATAATATGCAAAAACAACAAAAACATCCAGCAAACTCATCAAAGATACAGTATCCCATTGTATAAAATCTCTGTCCCCACGTCTTCCTTCATCTTTAATAATAGGTATTACAGTTATTTTCTTTGCTTGCCCAAGCGTATTATATATTCTCTCGTATGGATAAGAACGGGTTCTCTTAGGTGAAACCCACTTAGAAATACCACAAGAGAATCCGCCATCCTTAATTATAGAACTTGAAGGTAGATTATTTATATTAAAATCTTTTATCTCAAAGTCTTTTAATTCACTCGTTAGGCTACTCTTATATTCAAGCCCTGTAATTTTGGCAGTTATTTTCATTATTCCTTTTATTAATATAATCTAATGTCACGAATCTGTACTTTCCTTTGCTACGCTCAACAACTCCAAAAACATTTGGATCAACTTCATTTTCAAAGCCAGTTTTTTCTCGTATTACACCTTCTAAGTCTCTAATAATTTCATAACCAACAGAGTGTCTGTTTAAAGCTTTTGCAATTTTCATCGTTGTACCACTGCCAAGAAATGGGTCAAGCACAATTTCTCCATGATATGAAAACAACTTTATAAGTCTATAAGCTAGCTCATCAGGAAAGGCAGCTATTCCTTTTTCAAGTTTTGAGCCAGGCAAAACATTTGTAATTTCCCAAATTGTTTTATACCAACCGTTTGATTGAAATTCCTTGGTGTCAATTTTAGATTTCTGCCTGATATCTTTTGAAATTGATCGGTAATCAAATTTCCCTTTTTGAAATATAATTATACTCTCTAACAAGTTATCAGGATAATAATACATAGGATATGGATTTTTTAATAAAACCCCACTTCTTCTGCTTATCCTTAAATAACCATCAGGTTTTTTCCAAATTATTTTATCTCTATATCTAAACCCTACACTTTGAAATATTTTAATTGCATCAGCTGTTATTGGATATTTTTGTCCATCTACAAGCATATCATCAATGTTTAGTGCAAAAATGCGCCCTTCGTGTAAAACTCTATAAGCTTCTTTTGCCATATTTCTTATTACACCAAGATATTGATTGTAATTTTCAAAAAGTCCTTTATAATCAAATGGTGCATTAAAATAGGGAGGTGATGTAACAATAAAATGAATGCTTTGGTTTGGCAACTCTGCCATGCTCATACAGTTTCCAAATATCACTTTATGCTTTGTTTTCATATTGCAAAAATACCTTTATTTTTTCAAAGTTTGAAGTTTCTAACTCTCTTTCTTTTATAATGCTGAGAACTCGTCTGTCATATTGTAAACATACGAAACTCATTAAGTCATATATAAAGGATCTGTATTTTACTTCCCATTTTCCTCTTCCCCTCCTCCCTTCCTCCCTTCATAAAAGCTTCTACCAGCTCTCACTCCCCCTCTACTCCCATTCAAAAACACTCAGGTCCTATCCGCTATCAATTTACTCTAATTTATAGTTATTCAGTTAGTTACTGCTATTTGTTTACTCTGTTTTCAAAAGATTTCAGTGATAGTCGCACTCTCGTTACTCAATTTGTGACGAAGGTGAAGTTATGCTGCAAATGCAGTGCTGCCTCACCTACTCAGGTTAAATGCCACTGCAATTGCAGTGCTACTTGACCCACGCAGGTTTTATAGCTATGCATTTGCAGAGCTATAAAACCTATCCATGTGAAGTGCCTCTGCAATTACAATCCTACTTCACCTGTTCGGGCGAAGTGACTCTGCATTTGCAGTGCTTTCTGACTTGTGTGTAAATTTAAGTGAATGGACGGTGATTGTAGAGTAATTCTGTTGTAAGTTAAGCAATCAAAGTAACCGTGTAGTAATATCACTTTTCGATGAGAGTATCCGCATAGCACTTGCCATTATTTCTTTTCTCAATTTGAGTGTAGTAGTATTATGAGTTAATAAATTCACCTGCTGTGTTAGTGAATTGTTTGATATTGTGAGTTCTTCTATTTGAAAGAAGCTAAAGCCTTACATCACTGAGAAGAGAACATCAGAAAATGATGACAATTGCGTTGAAAATATTAGTTGCTTTGATTTGCAGTGTTAAATATTTTGTTTAATATTGTAATATATTTAGTGTCATGCTTTTAAATTTATTAGACAACCCACGAAATGAAAAAAGTACATGTTAACTTCATGAATGATCTACGTAACCATGAATTTGTAGAGCTGTATCACATTATTATCAATTACATTGAAAAACAAGAAGTGGATGATGCCAATGTCAAAACTGCATTTGAACAGGTGAAGTCTTACAAAGTGAAGTTACTTGACATGAAAAAGCGTAAACCCAGCAAGTTTTCTAAAAGAAATAGAGAATTGACTCGCGTTCGAAACGAATATCTAATTTCGTTGCGACTAAGGGTTCAATCCTATTTGTTATCACACCTCCCGGCTGAGCGCAAAGCTGCAAAAAAGATTGATTTTGTGATGAAAGCTTATGGAAGGGAGTATTATGTGGCTACCATACTTCCGCAAACAAAACTTGTGGAGGATTTGAAACATAGATTAAAGCGCAATAAGAATAATTTTAGAGAGGCGGTTATGTTTTTGGGGCTCAATGATTTGATAAATACCATTATTGATATGACGATGGAGATAATGGAAAATTATCAACATCGATTAAATGAAGATGGTGCAATGAAAAGTAAGAGGGAGGGCGTGAAAAATGCAGCCTATCTCGATATGAAAATTATGGCTGATGCTATCAACTTCATGGCTATTGTGAACAGGAACAACGAAGAGAAGAGGGCTGTTGTAGAAGAACTTATCAATAACATTGATGGCATATTAAAAGACTTCCGCACTCCAATGAAATCGCGTAACACAAAAAGAAAAAACAAGAAAGCAGTGGAGGTAGCTTTAGAGGGTTTGATAGATTCGCATCAAGAGCAGCAAAAAGAACTTCCAGATGATGTTGTGGATGATAAGGATGCACCTTCGACAGGCTCGGAGACGTCTCCTTCAACAAGCTAAGAGATATATTGTATTGTGTTGGTTTTGCGAAAGGAAAATTGTACATAAAAATATCTTTATACAACATTCATGTACAACTCGTCCAACCATTTAGCTAATGCAAAACTTGCAAAATATAAAACATAAATCAATTTATCAATATCCATTAGACACTAACACAACAGACTTACGACTTGCTACTTACTTAAAAAAATATACCTGATTTAATAAAAAAAGATATCAACTTTGCCTTATTCTTATATTTTTAATATCGCCTGCGCTATATTGAAATAGATAATCAAACTCATAGCATCCACAATGGTGGTGATAAGTGGTCCTGCCATAATGGCTGGGTCGAGCTTCAACTTTTTGGCAGCTATGGGTAGTAATCCGCCAATTACTTTTGCCATTATCACTGTAGTGATTAGGGTGAGTGAAACTGTAAGGGCTATTAGAGTAGGTACTTGAGGTTCGAAAACAAGAATTCGCGCAAAATTGAAAGCCGATAGTATCACACCACAAATGAGGCTAATGGTAAACTCTTTTCTGAGTACTTTAAATGCATCGGTAAGCTTTATACCGCCTGTTGCCAAACCACGAATAATTAATGTTGAACTTTGGCTTCCTGCATTACCGCCTGTGTCCATGAGCATAGGAATAAACATTCCGAGAAGGATTAACGATTCGAGGGTGTCGGAAAAATTCTTCATTATAGAGCCAGTGAATGTTGCTGATATCAATAGCACCAACAGCCATACAACTCTATGTCTGGCTAAAACAAAAACATTTGTTGCAAGATACTCCTCTTCCGAAGGAGTCATAGCTGCCATCAACTGAAAGTCTTCAGTTGCCTCTTGCTCCATAACATCAATAATGTCGTCCACAGTTATTATTCCTGTTAGTCGTCCTTGATGGTCGCAAACTGGTATAGCCAATAGGTCGTATCGTTTAAATTTTTCTGCAACAATCTCCTGGTCATCGTGTGTGTTTACCACAATGATGTCTTGTTCCATTATATCTACTATCTTCTTATCGGGATCTTCTGTCACCAATGCGCGCAACGAAACAATGCCTATTAGTCTTTCATGAATGGTGGTGATGTAACATGTGTACACGGTCTCTTTTTTCAATCCTATCTCCCGCACATGATCCAAAGCCTGTTGCACTGTCATGCGTTCGTTTAGCCTAACATATTCAATGGTCATCAAGCCACCTGCAGACTCTTCGGGGTAGTTGAGAAACTGATTGACTAGTTTTCTTTTTTCGGGAGGTATGTTTATTAAAACCCTGTTTACAAACTCGGCTGGCATCTCTTCAATCATGTCAATGACATCGTCGAAGAAGATATTGTCAACAATATAGGGAAGTTCGTCTTCGCTTATAGCATTTATAATTTCACGCTGATTCTCTATGCTCAGAAACGAGAAAACTTCAACAGCCTTCACTTTAGGAAGCATCCTAAATAGTAATAAAGCGATCACTTTATCATTCAAGTCATCCATCAGTTCTGCGATGTCTGCATCATACATCTCTGTTAGATAACTGCGAAGTTCTATGACTTTTCGATCTCGAATAAGGTTTCTTACCTCATTTTTATCTAATACAAATGTCTCTTCGCTCATACTATATCGTTTTTTTGAGTGTTATAGATTGATAATGTCATTACATTATGTTGAACAAGCAAAATATGTATCAATTAAGGTTGTTGACACTATTTTGTGTGAAAGCGCAAAGTTACTAAAAAATAAGGAGAGGAATTGTTTTTAAGAACTTACTTAATCACTTTTTATGAAGAATTTGTGAGATTGAGGAAAGTTAGATAAGCGAATTTGTTATCAACAAATATACATAGATGGCTGGAACAACTAACAACAGACTATCTATTCTGTCGAGAATGCCACCATGACCAGGTATTAAAGTTCCTGAATCTTTCACTTTGTAGGTGCGTTTCATAAGCGATTCGAACAGATCGCCAAGTGTTGCAAACAACGAGGCTATCAATGCGAAACCAACCCAGAAGTAGATATTATATTCTGTGAAAACGAAGGAAAAACCTACTCCCGCCAACATTGTGAAAAAGATGCCCCCCACAAAGCCTTCGATAGTTTTCTTGGGTGAAATACGTTCCAATAATTTATGCTTACCCAATGTTATTCCCGTGAGAAACGCAAATGTATCGTTAACCCAGATGAAAACAAATATAGCTAACACAAATGCATAATAATATATTGAATTAGCCAATTTATATTCGTATGATATGAGGAGCAACATGCAAATGGGCAGTGTGATATAAAGCTGACCGAAAGCAGAGTAAATTATTGTGTTAAATATATCGGAACGTTTGATAATTATTGAAGATATAAAAAGAAAGAGCAAATATAGGATAGCAGATATAGGCAGTGCTAATATGCTTTTCTCTTCGAGAAACAGATAGGCACTTAAGAATATTATTACACCAGATAGTATGTTGAATAGTTTACTTATAAGGTGCGGAGTTTTCTGTTCTATCAGTCGAAAGAACTCGTTTAAAGCAAATATGAGAATCAGACCAAAAACAATTATAAAGGAGTATTTATTGTAGAGTATTCCAAAAAGAAGAACACAAATATATACTGCCCCTGCTACTCCTCTTGTTATAAGATTTCGCCAATTCAACATAAAGTTCGGTTTAATTGTAATAAATATTTCTTTGAATGCAGACTAACCAATTTGTATCTGCAATAAATGCTCGTTATTTTTCTATTGAATCTGGCTCTTCAGTTGAGGTCTCTTCGTTATCGTTTGTGCTCTCGTTTGTGCTCTCGTTAGGGTTTTCCTCTACAATATCTTCTTCTACTTCAAAATCAATGTTGTTTTCGATAAGAAGATTATACCAATTGATTATTTTCTTTATGTCCGATGCATATACTTTTTCTTTGTCGTAGGTGGGAAGAACAGTCTCGAAATAAGAGAACATCTCCTTGTTGCTACTTTTTACATCATCAGCTATTTTCTCACCGTTTTCGTTCTCCTTTATTTTAGTAAAAACATCTTTCAAAGGAATTTCATCTTCCAAGGTGTAAATAGCAATCTCTCCTAACGATACAATTTTTTCTTGAGGATAGATAGGCAAGCGTTTTTTGTCAATCAGTGATTCCACAAGGGTAATTGTTTTACTTGTCGAAACAAGTTTATACAAACCGGGTTTTCCCGAGATAGATAATATTTTTTTAAGCATAGGTGGTTTTCGTTATAAATTGTAATTATTAAACACTGCAAAAATACATAGTCTGTATCACATACGCAACTAAATGCATTATTGAATATACAATCGCTTGTTAATAGCAACTGATAATTGGCAGAATAGAAATTAATAATTAAATTAGCATCTTAAATTTAAAAACAGAACAAAAAATGATGAAGAAGTTATTTTATATATTATTTCTTGCTTTAGTAACTCTATCTTGCACGATGAAAAAAACAGAAGAATCAGATAATGACACTGCTGATGACTCGATGGCAGAAAACGGGGAAATGTATATGTTTGTTGGTACCTACACCTCGCAAGAAGGTAGTAAAGGTATCTATGTGTATAAGTTTGACACCGATACAGGCAGGTCCGATTCGGTGAGCATGGTTGAAGTAGCAAATCCATCCTATTTGACTATTAGCAATGATGAGAAATTTGTTTATTCCGTGGGTGAAAATGGCAAAAATGATAGTTTTGCGCACTCTTTTTCATTCGATAAAGAGAGCGGTCAGCTCACCTTGCTTAATTCGCAATACACACAGGGAAGTTCGCCAGCTTACATAACGCTTGATGTAAATGGTAACAATGCACTTACTGCAAATTATGGCGGAGGGAGTATTTCGCAGTTTAATATAAACTCTGACGGCACATTAAGTGCTTTATCCAATTTATTTCAATTTGAAGGGAAGGGCACAGACTCCACACGACAACAAAAACCCCACTTACACAGTGTGCGTTATTCACCCGATGGGTCGTTTATGTTTGCTGCCGATTTGGGCACAGACAGAATATACCGATACAAATCAATTAACTCTGTTTTTGAGGGACAACCAGCTTTGTTGAAAAGCGATACTGCAATCATTACAACCCCTGCTGGAACGGGACCTCGTCATTTCGATTTTCATCCCAGTGGATTGTACTTTTATCTGTTGGGCGAACTGTCGGGCGAAGTAATTGTGTACGATTACAATATGGGCGATTTGAAGCAGAAACAAACAATTCTTGCTGACACTGTGGGAGCGAGAGCGAGTGCCGACATTCATGTCTCTCCCAATGGTAAGTTTTTGTATGCATCCAATCGATTAGAGGCGGATGGAGTTGCGGTTTTTAAAATCGACTCGCAAGATGGAACACTCACCAAGGTAGGATATCAACTCACGGCTAAGCATCCACGCAATTTTGCGATTACTCCCAATGGGAAGTTTTTGCTTGTTGCAGGGCGAGATGATAATGTAATAGAGGTATATAGTATTGACAAAGAGACAGGATTGCTTACTAATACTAATCAAGATATAGCAATAGATATGCCCGTTTGTATTAAATTTACTCGGCTTAAGTAGGGTTGGTGATGCGCTAGCGTAGATCAAAGACACGAGTCAGGCGAGTCGCACCAGCGCCGACCACAACTTCATTAATTTCTCTTCTCTCATATTTTTCATTAGCTTTGCATCACAAAACAGAAACG
>CAZXGV010000003.1:24667-54129 GCA_964640575.1 uncultured Dysgonomonadaceae bacterium | reverse complement strand
ACTAGATAAAAACAGAGTATACAAACATTAGCACACTTGTTAATCTTTGTATATGCTCCATCACTCATATAGAACTATAAGCTTTTAAACGATAGCCTCAATGTAGCGTGTTTTGTTTGCATGAAATACTACGTAGTTGGATATTCACGACTTCTCTTTAAAGATTACTTTTGAAAAGGTTAGGGTGTCCTAGTGTTGAAGTCAGGAAACGGTTCAGCTTTTTATTTTGCAACTTTTTTAAATACATCTTTTCCATCTGTCAGCCACTCTAATGAAAAGCTCACAAATAAATTCTCTGTATAGCCTTCTTTTTCGAAGAGGAGACCTATGTCGCCATTTTTTAGAATTGTCATGGATGAGTAAGCAGCACTACCTGCATAAATCGTTTTTCCTTTTGACCATGTTTTCCCTTCATCATAACTAATCCGTACAGTTAGATTTCTACGCTCCTTTTTATCATTGGAATTTGAGAAGAGAATTCTATTTTTATCATAACCATCAGTAGTGGAGGTGTATCTTATAAAACTAGCATTGTTTCCTGGGTCAGTTAGTTGAGGTTCTTCTTTAGTGTGCCATGTTTTTCCTCTATCTTTCGAAGTATGAATAATTCGCAATCCTTTGTTGTGGACACGACTATTAATCATCCATGTTCCGTCGGCTAGCTCCATTACTTTTGACTCATCTGCGGGGGTGATAGGGGTGTCTATAAAGAACCATGTATCTCCGTGATCGTTGCTTCCAAAGAGATGTAGTCCGCTTTTCAGATTCACCATTGTATGTAAAAGCTTGCCTGAACGTGTCTGAATGCCTCTTCCAGAGGTAATAAATTTAAAGTCGGTATGCCATTCAGGTTTTGTTATTTGTGACGTTATGTCTTCGGGTTTGCTCCAAGTTTTCCCATTATCAGAGCTTTTTATCACATGTAAATAGTAGACTCCATTTTCCTTCATCAAATCCATAAAGTTGTAAAACAGGAAAATCTCATCAGTCTCTTCATCTAAAATCATTGACGGATCTGATGCTGATTGGCCAAAAGGAAAGTTGATGATAGGTTCAATGTCTGACCATGTTTTACCATTGTCAGAGCTTCTTCTTGCTACAATATTAATGTCGTTGTTAGAGTTAAGATCAGCACAACTTTCTACCCGCTCGTCAATAGCAACAATAATATCTCCATTGGGAGCTGTTATCATTGCGGGAATGCGATAACAACTAACTCCCTCTATCATTGTTGTGTTGAACAAATCGTGGTATTCCATCAAACCTTCAGCAATTTCATGCTTGTTATTTTGTCCTAGTGCAGTTAGCGACATTAACGTCGATAGTATAATACTTAGTTGCTTCATAATTTGGAATACTTTTTAATTGCATTACTTACCATTTACTTTCCTTTGTGAGAAACAGAAGTAAATTAAAGAGGGTGATGAATTAAGTCAAATTTATTACAAAAAAAAGGGGCGAACAATACACCCCTTATACTACTTATATTTAATAAAACTAATTGAATCTATTTACTTATAGATGCTTTTCAATTTTTTCTACAAACACTTTTTTAGAGCCTGCTCCTACAACTTTATCAACAAGTTCGCCGTTCTTGATAAAGACTGTTGTGGGAATGTTTCTTATGCCATACTTAGAAGTTGCATCATCGTTGTTGTCAACATCAACTTTTCCTACAACTGCTTTCTCATCATACTCTTTAGCGAGTTCATCAATGATTGGTCCAACCATCTTGCAAGGTCCGCACCATTCTGCCCAAAAGTCTATCACAACAAGTTTGTCTGTTTTTAGAACCTCCTCTAAGGTTGCATCTGTTATTTCAAGAGCCATAATTGTACTGTTTTTTTAATTGTTTATTATAAAATTGCTTTGTTTTAATTCACTTTAAATTTAAGAGCCTCGTTACTTTTTAAGTAATTTACTAATGCTGTTGTAACCGTTATTTTTTGGTTGCGAGCAAAAAGTTCAAGATTCAAATGAGGCTCCATGCCATTGACGTTGAAATATAACAACGTATTGCCTGAATTGTTTCTCAATAGTGCCGTTAATTCCTCGACAGATTCATCCGTTAGCTCAGCTAATGGGAGCTGTATTGTTAGTTTTTCTAATAGTTTATCTTTTACATCAGTAAGTAGTTGGATGCTGCTTATTTTAAACTCAAACTGGTTTTCTGGATATCTTCTTGATTGCACACGTCCGCGAATAAACAAAGATAATCCCGGGCGTGCAAACCTCCCGTAGTTGATGCTGTCATCGCCAAAAAGAGGTATTTCGTAACTACCATTAAAATCCTCCACTTTAAATATGGTAAAGGGGGAACCATGTTTTGTTTGTCCTTCTCTTGATGTGGACACCATTCCTCCAAATGTAACTTCTTTTCCGTTCATCTTTTCCATCTCACCAAAATCAGCCGTAGATGTATTACACACATATTTTAGAATAAGTTCATAATCATCAAGAGGATGTGCCGATAAGTAAATTCCTATTAAATCACGTTCTTTGTTCAATTTTTCTAAGTCACTCCACGGTGGAGCCATTGGGATTTCGGGTCGAGATATTTGCATCGAGAAATCTTCTCCAAATAATGAATTCATTGTTAGGCTTTGGTCGGCTTGAAATTTACTTCCATAGCGGATGAGGGTATCAATAAAAGCTTCCTCATTTTCATTAGTAGCAAAGAATTGCTCGCGACTAATACCAGGTAGCGAATCGAATGCACCAGCAAGAGCTAATGATTCAATGGTTCTTTTGTTGCATGCAGAAAGCGAAACACGCTCCACAAAGTTGAAGATGTCAGTAAAATGTCCGTTTTTCTCACGTTCTTCAATGATGCTTTTTACTGCACCATTTCCTACACCTTTGATAGCTGCTAGTCCAAATCGTAAATCTTTTTCTTTGTTTACTGAGAATTTAAAGAACGACTCATTCACATCTGGAACTAGAACGTTCATGCCCATAGCTCGGCACTCATCCATAAACTTGGTTATCTCTGTGATGTTGTTCAAGTTGTTTGACAACACTGCAGCCATATACTCCGAAGGGAAATTGGCTTTTAACCATGCTGTTTGGTAAGCAATCCACGAATAGCAGGTAGCGTGAGACTTATTGAAGGCATACGAAGCGAATTTTTCCCAGTCTGCCCATATTTTGAGCAACACTTTATCGTTGTGCCCATTTTTGCGTCCTCCTTGCAAAAACTTCTCCTTTAGAGAGTTCATCTGATCAATCTGCTTTTTACCCATTGCTTTACGCAATTCATCTGATTGACCTCGTGTAAAGTCAGCGAGCAATCGCGATAGAAGCATGACCTGTTCTTGATAAACAGTAATACCATAAGTTTCGTCTAGGTATTCCTTCATTATTGGGAGGTCGTAAGATATCTTTTCGCGCCCATGTTTTCGTGCCACAAATGATGGAATGTAATCCATGGGTCCTGGGCGGTATAGAGCATTCATTGCAATCAAGTCTTCAAATTTGGTCGGTTGAAGTTCCTTGAGATATTTTTGCATGCCAGCTGACTCAAACTGAAATGTACCGCTTGTTTTTCCTTGACTATATAGTTCGTATGTTTTTTTATCTTCTAAATCGATTTCACTGATATCGATTTTTTCTCCAGTAGTATGCTCAATATTTTCGATTGCGGCTTTGATAATGGATAGCGTTTTAAGTCCTAGAAAATCCATCTTGATGAGTCCAGTTTCCTCAATAACCGATCCGTCGTATTGTGTAACCAATAGTTTCTCTTTAGTTGTCTTGTCATCGGCAGTACTCATCGGGACGATATCCGAAATATCCGTTTGCGAAATAATTACTCCACAAGCGTGAACACCCGTGCTGCGCACATTCCCCTCAAGCATCTGTGCATATTTCAGAGTGTCGCGGATTATAGGATTATCGCTTTTTGCTGCAGCTTTTAGTTCGGGAACGTACTCAATGGATGTTTTCAAGTTTACTTTTTTCCCTGGTATTCTGTCAGGTATAAGCTTTGTAAGTCTATCTGCTTCAGACAATGGAAGCTTTTGAACTCGTGCGACGTCTTTAATAGCCGATTTGGTCGCCATAGTTCCGTAAGTGATAATACGTGCTACATTCTCTTTGCCATATTTTTCGGTTACCCAGTGCAATACTGTATCTCTGCCTTCGTCGTCAAAGTCCACATCAATATCAGGCATCGATACACGATCAGGATTAAGGAAACGCTCAAACAGCAAGTTGTATTTTATGGGGTCTATGTCTGTTATTCCAAGACAATATGCTACTGCCGAGCCCGCTGCTGAGCCCCTACCAGGACCAACTGCTACGTTCATTTTTCGAGCTGCGCTTATAAAATCTTGAACAATCAAGAAGTAACCAGGGAATCCCATTGTCTTCATTGTTTCAAGCTCAAATGCAAGGCGTTCTTTTATTTCTTCGGTCAAGTTTTCCCCGTAACGTTTCTTTGCTCCCAAATTGGTAAGATGAGTCAAGTAGTCAGACTCTAACTTTATTCGGATAACTTTTTCATAGCCCCCAAGTCGTTTAAATACTTTTGTGCCAAACTCTTTTTTCAAATCTTCTTCGCTATAACGAGACTTGTACTCTTCTTCAGTACCAAATGAATCCTCGATAGGGAAAAAGGGCATTAGTGCATCGTGGTCGATAGAGTAATGCTCTACTTTCTCAGCAATTTCTAATGTGTTTGACAAAACTTTGGGCATGTCAGAAAATACCTGATTCATTTCAGCAGTTGTTTTCAACCACTCTTGCTTGGTATAGCGCATACGATTTGGGTCGTCAAAGTCTTTGCCAGTACTCAAGCAGATTAATCGGTCGTGAGCATCGGCATCCTCCTCGTTCACAAAGTGTACATCGTTGGTGGCAATAACTTTCACATCAAGCTTTTCAGCTATTTTAATAAGCTCTTTGTTTACACGTTCTTGTTTTATATAAGTTGTAGCATCTGCATCGGGTCTGTTTGTTTTATGACGTTGCAATTCGAGATAGTAATCGTCTCCAAACACAGACTTGTACCATTTTACCGCTTCTTCAGCTTCCTCTATCTCGCCATTATCAATCTTCCTAGAAATTTCACCTCCTAAACAAGCAGAGCTAACAATCAGTCCTTCGCTGTGTTTTTCCAACAGCTCTTTGTCGATACGTGGACGATAATAGAAACCTTCTGTCCAGCTTTTAGAAACTATTTTGATGAGGTTTTGATACCCTTTAAAGTTCTTTGCTAGCACCACTAAGTGCCAACCACTACCATCGATTTTGTCTTTTTGTTTAAATCTGTCTCTTCGTGCCAGATAGCACTCACATCCTATAATAGGTTTGAATAGATTCTTCTGTTCTAAGACTAACTTTTCTTTAAGTTGTTGCTGGGCTATTTTATTATCATCAGATAATGATGAATCTAAAGATTGTTTTTGGAGCTTTTTAAGCTCGCTCTCAATTTTCTTTATTTTCGAGTTGACAGGAGTGTTCTTTTTGTTTACATAATTCACAAAATCCTTAACTCCGTACATGACACCATGGTCAGTTAAAGCCAAGGCAGTCATGCCATCTTTCATTGCTTTGTCTACTAAGCGCGCAATGCTTGCTTGTCCGTCGAGTAAAGAGTATTGAGAGTGAACATGTAGGTGTACGAATGGGTGCATTTCAGTATTATATATAAATCATTATTCTTTTTAATTCATACAAATATAAGTTTTTTATCATTACTTTTCGGACTAATTTTCAAATTACTTCTTAAGTTATTTATATCTACCAAATACTCTGTTAGTTGTGACAATGTATAAGAAAAGGGAATATTTGCAACTTGATGTTAGGTTGTTTTTCAAGAATAATGTCTGCTCCCACACTATTCAATCTATTCTAAAGTCGCTTAAAACAAACTTGATATAATCTTTGTCCTCTTTTCAGTATTTTTCCAGCAGGAAACTCCTTTAAACTATCATACTCTCTTAATTTATTAGTAATCAGTAGTCCCTCTTTTGTTTTTATATAAACATTATCATCTTCAATGTTAACTACCCGTCCGATGTGCATTTTGTATTCACGATCAATCAATTGATAATTCATTACCTCATATAGGTTATCTTTCACTTTAATCATTGGATAGGGATAGGGTGGTTCTAAAGTGCGGAACATCGCTTCGATCTCTTTATGGCTTTGATTGAAATCGATGATGCAATCCGTTAAGTTTCTCTTTGTTACCCATGTTGCATGTTCTCTGTTTTGCTTTATGGGTTTAATCTTGTTGTTTATAAAATCGAGCACCACCCTGCCTAAATTTTCTTCCACATATTCATTGAATAAATTGAGCATCTCTTGAGATGTTTGGTTGTTATACTTTACTTTAAATTGCTCCAAAATATCACCATCATCTACATACTCGTTCATTAAATGAATAGTGAAGCCTAGTTCTTTTTCCATGTTAATCATTGCCCAAGCTAGAGCATGCACACCCCGATATTTTGGTAGCAAAGATGGATGAGTGTTGATTATAGTTATTTTATCTAATATCTCCTTCCCAATTAGTGGTCTATATGCTGCACATACAGCTAAGGGAGCTCTAGCCATTTCAAACGAGAAGATTCTTTGGTCGCTTTTACGCATCATTTTTAGAATATTGTCATCGTCAGTGAGCACTTCAATACTCTTAAAAGAAGATTGCAGAGATTTGAATGCTGCAATGCCTCCATGCTTTTCTCCAGCAAAAATTATTTGAGGGACTGTTTTTGAGGGATGTTCCATTTTATTATTAATAATTGAATAAATAGATTCTTAACTATCTATCATTAACGATATCTACGCAAAAATTGTTTCTAAAATCCTAGTGTTTTAACATAATCGATTGTGCAATACCTGCTAACTTAAAAAGGAATAAGCTAGCTCGAGTCTTTTAAGAGTGAGCCCAAGGGTATAGTATATAGAATTAATACACCTCAGCTCCTCTAATTCTTTTATCAATATATCTGGAGTTGATGATGCGTAGTGTTCCCATGTAATCCAACTTAAACTCAATGACGTCGCCTACTTTATATTGTTTTTCATTATCACCCAAATCGATAACAATCACATCGGAGCTTGCACCAACAATTGAGATATCCTTATCAACAAATTCAAGATGTTTTATCTCCACATCCAGCAAGCCAATGTCTATGATAGCTCGAACAGTAGTTTGCCCAATGTCTTTTTCCTCAAAGGTAAAACTGTCTCCTTCAAGATTGGTACCCATTTCGCCTTCAGGAACAATTGGCTTCTCTATTACCTCAATTATTTCTGAATAGAGCATGAATATATTGTTACTCATTTGTTCGAGAGGTACATCGTTGTAAACATCAGTTCCTAAGAACAATGTTTCGCCCACCCTGAAGTGATTGATTCCTTCGGGCAAGAGTTTTTGAAATATAAGAGGGATGGTAACTGATGATCCTCCGGATACATAAGGTAACTTCTTATTAAATTTAGCTTCTAGTATTTGTTGGTACAAACTAAGATGGAGTAGCTTATCTCTATTAGGTAGAACTCCATAGAGACAGTTCAGGTTAGCTCCTAGTCCTATCACTTCAATGTTTTTTTGGTTGAAGACACTTTCATAGAAATCAACAAAATCCTCACTCTTTACACCCTCACGCAACTCACCCAATTCAAGCATAATAATTATTTTGTGGGTTTTGTTTTGTTTTTGTGCTTCTGCTGAAAGCATTTTTATTGTTTCCAATTCAGTGTTTAAACTTATGTCGGCATATTTAACTACTCCTGGTATGGCGCGTTTTGCAGGTGGTTTTATATAGATTGTCTCAGCTTTGGGTTTAATAGCTTTAATAGTTCTCAGATTAGACACTCGAGAGTCACACACTTGGTTAATATCCAACTTTAATAGTTCGGTCAATAGTTTTCTGTTGCCACTCAACACTTTGGTCACAACAGACCATTTTATGTCATGTTCTGCAAAAAGGTTGTTCAGATATTCAAAATTTAATTTCAGTTTGTCTACATCGAATGTTACGTATGCCATTATTTCTTCTTATTATATCTCATTTCCAAATACTTGTTGTCGAACCCTAGCTTTTCATACAGATGTTTGGCGGGATTGTTGGGCTCAACGTGCAGAGCAATGTTTCCATCAGCAACATCAATGGCTTGTTCTACTAATTTTTTTCCAAGCCCCTTTCCTCTGTGTTGATGATGTATAGCAATATAGACTAAAATGTTTTCAGGGATATAATCTTCCATCCCTGTTTGGTTTACTACTACTGCACCCACAATAAAATCATTTAAATAAGACACAATAACAAATCCTCCAAATGAAGGCGTTTCTTTTAGTGCATAATTTATTGCTTTTTCAATGTCTGATGCAGGATCTCCGTACTCTTGTAGGTTTTCAAATAAAAATTGAATTAACTCTTCTTTTTCTTTAGAACTGGGCTTGTTGTCGGACTTGAAGACAATTGTCTTGGACATAAAATTGTTTGTTTTCTAATTTAATAACTCGTTATTTTATTGGACTTTTTCTGATTTATTAGCTATTTTCTTGCATCAACAATTTATAAAAGTAATACATTAGGTTTATATCTCCTATTATTTAGATGTTTTTCGGTAAAATGCCTCTTCTTACATATCTTATTTGAATGAAGATTCAGGATGTTGAACAAAAACGGATTGGATTTTCCTCTTCTTTAAGTACTGCAATTGTTTTCGAGACTGAATGAAGACTTATATCACCATTATTTTAACATGTGACAAGTGAAATTGTTTTTTAGAATTTAGTTATTACCTAAGAAATAAAATACGCAAACACAATAGCACTATTCGTCTTTACTATAGACTATTGCCTGCGTACAGATTGTAAGTGTGATAGAAAAGTAAAGTGTTTTTTGGTAGCGTATTGCGTGATTGGAAGAGAAGAGAAGAGAGAGGTTTATAGAGAGTAAGGTCTGTTGCAAATGTTAGCAATTGCATTAATAATTGTGTGTTTGCTAAGCTTGATATTTACAGAACTTATTTCACAAAACTGCGTCTGTTCTTTGGAGAAATTTATTGCAACTCGTGACTTATTAAAATTTTATCTGTGTTTATCTTACAAAACATTAATCATCGAAATTGAATTCGTCAAAATTCAAGTTCTCGGTAAAGTTTTCCAAGTCGCGACGTTCTTTTTTGGTAGGGCGACCAGAGCCTCTTTGTCTGTCAACAAAACCACTTAGCTTGTTCATTTCTAATATTTCGTATTCTTCGGACGGGGTAACGTTTTTCATAAAATCAGGAACAAGTTTTGCTCCCATTCTTTTTTGAGCTATACCCAACACTTTGAATGAATAAGTTATAGGTGGTTTCTTCACTTGAATTACTTCTCCAATGCGAATCATACGTGAGGGTTTTGCGCTAATGTTGTTAATAAGAACTCTTCCTTTTTTACAGGCTTCTGATGCGATGGTACGTGTTTTGAAAACTCGTACTGCCCAAAGCCATTTATCTATTCGTACTGTTTCCTTCATTATTCTTTTTTGTTGTATTGATTCATAGTTATGTTGACCCCAGCCAAACAGAAACTTTTTATTATCTCCACTGCTGCATCTAATCTGTCAGGGAGTGTTTCTTCTTCTTCTGGTTCAAATGGACTCATAACATAATTAATTTGTGCTCCTTTAGGGAAATTGTTGCCAATCCCAAAACGTAGGCGTGCATAATTTTGCGTTCCCAGAATAGATTGGATATGGTTTAACCCGTTGTGTCCAGCATCGCCTCCGCGTGCTTTTAGTCGCAAAAGCCCGTAAGGCAGTGCTAAATCATCTACCACGATGAGCAAGTTGCTTATTGGAATATTCTCTTTTTGCAACCAATATCTTACTGCATTCCCACTTAAATTCATAAATGTAGAAGGCTTAAGCAGTATTAGAGATTTATTTTTGATGCGCGTTTGAGCAATGAAGCCGTAACGCTTATCGCTAAAAACAACATTGGACGCTTTTGCAAAAGCGTCCAATATATTAAATCCTATGTTATGGCGAGTGTTTTCGTATTCGGGACCAATATTCCCCAAACCTACAATTAAGTATTTCATTTACGCAATAGTCAGGATATTTGTTTGTTTAATTAATTAATCGAGTTTATGCTTCAGTTTCTTCAGATTCTTCGCCTTCACCAGCTGCTTCAGCTGCTGCCTCTTCTGCTGCCTCCTCTGCTGCTGCTTCAGCTTCTTCCTCTTCAGCTTCAAGTACTGGGTCAAGAATCAATCTTGTCGTTTGAACGCGACAAACCATAGCATCTTTAGGGTTTAGGATTTCGATGTTATCGAAGTCTAGTTCACCTACTAGTATAGAGTCGCCTAACTTAAGCTTTGTAGTATCAATGTTGAGTGTTTCTGGGAAATCCTGATAAAGACCTTTAACTTTAAGTCTTCGCATGTCTAAGTATCGTTTACCACCTGCCTTTACACCAGCGGGTACTCCAGTCAGTTTTACTGGAATTTCCATCATTACAGGTACATCATCACTTATACGTAAAAAGTCCATGTGAATAACTTCATCCTTAACTGGATGAAACTGTGTCTCTTTAAGAATAGTTTTTATCTGTTTGTCATCCAATGTTAAGTTTACTATATACACATTAGGAGTATATATCAGTTTTAGTATATCAGTGTATTTTACTGTGAAGTTGATATTCTCTGAATCTACACCACCATACAGGTTGCATGGAATAAATCCATTTTTGCGTAAGCTGTTAGCAGATTTCTTCCCAAAATCTGTTCTAATTTCTCCTTTTAATTCAAATGTTTTCATTGTTTTGTTTTTTGTGTTACTCAAAATAAAGTAATTTACTTTGCTTCTTTATTTCCCATCACACTGAGTGGCTCATAAAAAGCGGCGCAAAGATAGTTATTATCTTTTTAATATACAATTGAATGGGGACAATTTCTTATTCATCAACCATCGATGGTGCTGCTGTTTTTATACCTAGTTATTTTGATGATGCTAATTAATTTGACTTTACTAAACTTGAAAAATATGATGTTCTTCTTTGCTAATGCGGGCGTTATTTAGCAGCTTATCCTAATTATGAACGCACTCTGATTTTTTTGACTATGAAGCCAAAAACGAGCAGAAAAAAACCTCAAAAATCATCATATTAAAAATTACTCGACTTTTACCATACGTTATGTCACGTTGCATGAGGTATGGTGGAACTTCTGCTAAAAAACGATGTGATGTTAGATTAAGAGTATGCAACTTCTTCAAATGTCATGTGAAGCCAGAATGACCCTAGCCGCTCTGCTTTTTGATGTTGTGTGTTGCCACATTAAAATTGAGTAGTTTCGCCACACATATTAATACCAGTTGTTTTTAGCGAAGCAAGCTAGTAGGCTTAAAGCCTTTTACGCAAAAGGAGCTTAAACATTTTTAACCACAAATGCGCTTGAAACAACTTTAACATTTTTAATTTTGTGTCATATATTTATAACCTAACATTTTAATAAAATATAGTATGAGTCAAGTTGTTGATATCAGAGAACTGAATGAACTGATTGAGCAAAAAAGTTCTTTTGTAAATGTGCTCACTAA
Organism: uncultured Dysgonomonadaceae bacterium; assembly: GCA_964640575.1. Lineage (GTDB taxonomy): Bacteria > Bacteroidota > Bacteroidia > Bacteroidales > Dysgonomonadaceae > UBA2632. The sequence continues at coordinate 42,583 of CAZXGV010000003.1, read as the reverse complement.
TGGTATGGACAAGGTGATTGTCGGACAGCACCATTTGGTCGAATCTCTTTTAATAGCGTTGTTATCTGATGGACATATTTTGTTGGAGGGGGTTCCAGGATTGGCCAAGACATTGGCAATAAAATCTTTGGCTCAATTAATTGACTCAAAATATAGCCGTGTTCAATTTACCCCCGACCTATTGCCTGCAGACGTAATAGGAACCATGATTTATAGTCAGCGTAACGAGGAGTTTACCGTGAAGCATGGTCCTGTTTTCGCCAACTTCGTGTTGGCTGACGAGATTAATCGTGCACCAGCTAAAGTGCAAAGTGCATTACTTGAAGCAATGCAAGAGCGTCAAGTGACTATTGGAGAAAACTCCTACAAGTTGCCAGTTCCATTTTTGGTTATGGCTACACAAAACCCTATTGAGCAAGAAGGAACTTATCCATTACCTGAAGCGCAAGTGGATCGTTTTATGTTGAAGGTGATTGTCAATTATCCCACAAAAGACGAAGAGATGAGAATTATAAAACAAAACATCTTTGAGCCTGTATTCATCGACCGTCCTGTGTTGAATGCTGATGAAATTATGGAGGCGCGCAAAGTTGTCAAACAAGTCTATATTGATGAAAAAATAAAACAGTATATTGTTGACATAGTTTTTGCTACACGTTTTCCTGAACAATTCAACCTTCATGAATTTAAGGAGATGATTGATTTTGGAGCTTCACCGAGAGCCTCAATTAACCTTGCATTGGCTGCCCGTTCCTACGCTTTTATTAAAAGACGAGGGTATGTAGTACCCGAGGATATTCGAGCTGTATGTCACGATGTAATGCGACATCGTATCGGCCTTACTTACGAGGCTGAGGCAAACAATTTAACATCAGAGGAAATCATAAGTGAGATTTTGAATAAAGTAGAGGTTCCTTAACTTATTTACGGATTGTAAATTAGAGGTAGAAAAATAATATAAGGATAACTAAGCAGCAAGTTGCTAATGTATTGGATATGGAAACAACTGACCTTCTAAAGAAAGTTCGTCACATTGAGATAAAAACACGGGGTCTGTCGCGCAATATTTTTGCAGGCGAATATCACTCGGCGTTTAAAGGACGTGGAATGGCTTTTTCTGAAGTTCGCGAATATTCCTATGGAGATGACATGCGTGACATTGACTGGAATGTGACAGCTCGCTACAATAAACCTTTTGTAAAAGTTTTCGAAGAGGAGCGGGAGCTGACAGTGATGTTGCTTATTGATGTGTCAGAAAGTTTGAGTTTTGGAACGTCGACCATAATTAAACGGAATATGGTTGCCGAAATTGCAGCAACATTGGCTTTTTCGGCAATTCAGAATAATGATAAAATAGGGGTGATTTTCTTTTCAGATAAAATTGAAAAGTTTGTGCCACCCAAAAAAGGGCGAAAACATATTCTTTATATAATAAGAGAAGTTCTTAATTTTAAACCCGAAAATAACAAAACAGATATTAGTATGGTGTTGCGTTATCTTACTAATGCTATAAAAAAACGGTGTACTGCATTTATTCTGTCCGACTTTATTGACTCATCTGATTATAAGCAAGCTTTGAAGATTGCTAATCGCAAACATGACTTAGTGTCTATTCAGGTTTATGACAAGTTAAGTACAGAATTGAAACCTTTGGGCTTGATGAAGATATATGACCCTGAAGTAGCAAGAGAGCAATGGATTGACACATCGTCCAGAAAAGTGCGTGCAATTTATCGCGATTGGTGGAATAATCAACAGGCGAACATGAATGTGGCATTTAAGCAAAGTGGTGTTGACAGTATCTCGGTTTCAACTGACGATGATTATGTGAAATCGTTACTAATGCTTTTTCGTAAAAGAGGGTAGTACATTGAATAAGTATAAATTTGACACAAAAACATTGGAAAAAAACAGCTATATATTCGAACTTCTCAAAGTGAAAACAATGTATCTTATATTGTTTTTATTTTTGAACTTGTTTTCGGCTCAGGCACAAAAGGTATCAGCTCATGCTACTGTGCAACCCCCCGAGATTCTTATTGGGGAGCAAGCTCTAATCAATCTTCAAGTTATTGCTCCTAAAGATAAAGAAATTCTTTTCCCGGTTTATCAAGACTCAATTGTGGGAGGACTTGAAGTTTTATCGATGGGAAATGCAGATACGACTGTTACTGATAATGTTAGAACTATAAATGTCAAGTATTTGGTAACTTCGTTCGATTCAACTTTGTACTTTGTTCCTTCCATGCCTGTTTCTGATGGCGTCGATACGGTGTATTCAAACTCATTTGGACTAAAAGTTACTGCTCCTGAGTTAAAAGACTCTACATTAGCTTATTTGGAGAGGTTGAATACAGGACAAACAGATTCTATAGACTTCGATGAGTTGCGATTAAATGATATAAAGCCTATCCAAAAAGCTCCTTTCTCATGGAAAGATTTTTTGAGTTTGCTTTGGATTCCACTAGTAATACTCATTTTACTTGCTATAATTGGGTCTATTATTTATTTAATTGTAAGAAAAAACAAAAAAGGATATTTCTTTACTCCTCCACCAGTTCTGCCAGCTCATGTGAGGGCAATGAAAAGCCTTGACAAAATAAAAGAAGAAAAAATATGGCAACAAGAAAGATATAAAGAGTTTTATACGCAGCTTACAGATGTACTACGTAGATATATCAATGAAAGATATGGAATCAACTCTTTAGAGATGACTTCTGGAGAAATTTTAAGCATAATAAGAATTAAAACGGAAGAGGACTCAATATATGAAAACCTTAAGCAGGTGTTAATTGTTGCCGATTTAGTGAAGTTTGCTAAATACAAACCGTTTATAGATGAAAATGATTTAAGTTTGATGAATTCGTATTTTTTCGTGAATCAAACTAAAGAGGATGATCCGTTGCCAGAAGAGGCTTCTGAAGAGAGCCATGAAGAAACGGAAAATGATGTTTCATCTGAAGAGAAAAATTAATTATGGAATTTGCACATCCCTCATATTTATACCTGTTGTTATTGCTTGTGCCACTTATCGTTTGGTATATTATAAAGCTATCGCGTACACAGGCTTCGTTTCGATTAGCATCTGCAGAAGCTTTCGAAGAAATGCCACGTACGCTAAAGGTGTATTTACGTCATTTACCATTTGCGCTAAGAGTTATTACGATTGCATTGGTGATAATTGTGTTGGCTCGTCCTCAGGCTATCAATAGTTGGCAAACAACCGAATCGCAAGGAATTGATATAGTGTTGGCAGTTGATATTTCAGGGTCTATGTTAGCACAGGATTTATCACCCGACAGATTGACTGCTGCAAAAAAAGTTGCGGCTGAATTTGTGACGGATCGCCCCAATGATAAAATAGGGCTAGTCATATTTGCAGGTGAAAGCTTTACGCAATGTCCTTTGACTACTGATCACAAAGTTCTGTTGAATTTACTAAACGAAGTTACGTTTGGTATGGTAGAAGATGGAACGGCAATAGGTTTGGGACTAGCAAACGCAGTGAACAGACTAAAAGACAGTGATTCTGAATCTAAAGTTGTAATTTTATTGACAGATGGAACGAATAATAGAGGGCAGATAGCACCATTGACAGCTGCAGATCTTGCACGTTCCTACGGTATCAGAGTTTACACCATTGGTCTTGGCACACAAGGAGTGGCGCCTACACCAGTTCAAACCCAATTTGGGATAAGGATACAGAATGTTGAGGTAGATATTGATGAAAAAACCTTGACTGAAATTGCCTCAATTACTGGGGGACAATATTTTAGGGCAGAAGATAACGTGGGGTTGAGCAATATCTATGAGGAGATTGATGAAATGGAAAAGTATTTAATCAATGTTCAAAATGTGATACGTAAGCAGGAACTGTATCTTCCATTTGCGTTATTGGCTTTGGCTCTTATATTTATAGAGTTAGTGTTAAGAAGAACATGGTTGAGAAGTATTCCGTAACAGTAACAGTAAAAGTGTTTTTTTAAAAAGAGATGAGTTTATAATCCTTTATTAAGGATATAGAAAATTATAGTATGTTTCGATTTGCACATCCTGAATATTTATATTTATTTTTCGCTTTGCCTTTTGTCTTTGCGATTTATATCTATTTGAACATAAAAAAACGAAAAGATGTAACTAAAATAGGTACACTCGATTTGGTGAAGCAGATGATGCCTGAGCTATCACTCAAACGTTCATATCTTAAGTTTTGGCTTATTTTCGCAGCTTTAATATTAGGCATTTTTCTTGTTGCAGGACCTCAATTTGGAACAAAGGTTGAGAAGGTAGAGAAGCGTGGTATTGAGTTAGTTATTGCAATAGATGTTTCAAACTCCATGTTGGCACGCGATGTGAAACCTGATAGATTAAGTCGTGCAAAACAGATTCTCTCTCGCATTATTGATGCAAGGAAAGATGATAAAGTGGCTTTGATTGTATTTGCAGGCGAAGCGTATGTTCAAATGCCATTGACGTCGGATACACAATCCGCAAAACTGTTTCTAAACTCCATCGATCCAAGTCTAGTTCCTGTTCAAGGCACTGTCATCAGCAAAGCTATCGAATTAGGGATAAACTCTTTTTCGAGTGATACGGATGTAGATAAGGCTATGATTTTGATAACTGACTCTGAAGATCATGAAGGAGATGCCATACAGTTTGCTAAAAGAGCAAGTGACTCTGGTATTATGGTTAATGTAATAGGTATTGGTTCAGTTGATGGGAGCCCCATTCCCGAATCGCAATACAGCAACAATTATAAAACAGATACCGAGGGTAATATTGTAGTTACGAAACTTAATGACCAGATGGCGCGTGAAATTGCACAAAACGGGAAGGGTTTATTTGTTCATGCTGATAATACAAATTCGGCTATGATTGCGTTAGAATCAGAGCTAGATAAATTACAGAAAAAAGACATGGAGGGATTAGCTTATTCTGAATACGATGAGAAGTTTCCTATTGTCGCCTGGATTTTATTGATTGTTTTGATTGTTGAAGTGTGTATCTTTGATAAGAAAAATAGATTGTTTAGAAACGTTCGAATATTTAATAGATGAAAACAAAACTAATTATATTGCTCATTTCACTACTGTCAGTTGTGTCTCTATCTGCTCAAAAGGCAGTAAGGAAAAACATAAAACAGGGAAATAGGTCATATAATGAGCAAAAATATGAACAAGCAGCGAGAAATTATGAAGAGGCTATTAAAATTAACCCAAATGCGATGGAGGCAAACTATAATTTGGGAAATACGTTGTACAGACAAAAAGAGTGGGATAAATCGATAGAGCAACAAAATCATTATCTGTTATTAGAAAAGGAGGATAATGAGAAAGCATCGTCAAGTTGGCACAATATAGGTAATGCGCTACTGCATAAAAAGGAGCTTGAAAAATCGATGGAAGCTTATAAAATGGCACTGCGGATGAATCCTGAAGACGATGAAACACGTTACAACTTAGCCGTTGTTCAAAAAATGATTCATGACCAAGAGCAAGAACAAGATCAGCAACAGGAACAAGAACAAGAACAGGATCAAAAAGACGATAATCAACCTGAATCGCCCGAGCAACAACAGGATAAAAAGAAGAAACCCGAAGAGCAGCCAGAGCCTGAGCAGATGTCGCGTGAGAATGCTCGTCAAATACTTCAAGCTATAGAGCAAGATGAAAAAGAGACTCAGAAGCGATTGAATGAAATGAAGGCAGAAGAGCGCAAGAAGAAAGCAGAAGAGAATAGGCGATTAAACAAGGATTGGTAATCTCTTCTTTAACTTTATGCTAATGTAGCTTTTAAGAAAACATTGTCTTTATAACCAATGGGAATCAGTGTCAAGAGGCTAGTTAAATTGTAATTACTTGGAACAAAATATGGTTTACAAAAACATCATTTTATATACAAAGATATTTTTATTTCTTTTCCTATTACAGGGAAACTCTTTGTTTGCGCAAGAAGTTGTTTTTAAGGCTTCGGCACCAAAGGGAGTGGTCAAAGGAGAACAGTTTCGCTTGACCTATACGCTGAACAAGGAAGGGAAAGATATAAGATTACCCTCTGATATGGATGGTTTCAATGTTTTATTTGGACCATCAGTTTCTTCAAGTTATAGCACACAAATTATCAATGGTAAATCAACCTCTCAAAGTTCGTTTTCATATACTTATATCGTAATTGCGCCAGAAGAAGGTAGTTTTACTATTGGTCCAGCATCGATAACCGTGGATGGGAGCAATTATAAGTCGAACTCTTTGCAAATAAATGTATTACCACCTGATAAAGAATCCGAAAAATCACAGTCAAACCAAAGTTCCTCCTCATCCTCTTCACCAACAGAAATAAAGAAAACGGATGCATTTATTCGTGCTATTGTGTCAAAAGACAGAATTTACGAACAAGAAGGATTTATGGTTACATTTAAATTGTACACCACTTTAAATGTAGTAGATTTTGGAAGAATAGAGTTTCCCGAATTCGAAGGTTTTTTAGTTGAAGAACTTGATGTACCATCCAATCAACAACTGCAAATGGAACACTATGAGGGTCGGAACTATTACACCGCCGTTCTTCGTAAAACATTGTTGTTCCCTCAGCGAGCGGGCAATATGACGATTCCTAGTGGAAAGTTAGAAATGGTATTTTCTGTTCCATCCGGAAAGAAGGTGTCTAGCTTCTTTGGTATGCAAGAGGTGAATGTAGATGTGAAGAAGCCTATGATTACTAATCCTGTAACCATAAATGTAAATGCTTTACCTTCGGGCAAGCCGTCAAGTTTTAAAGGTGCTGTTGGCTCGTTTACTTTTACACCAAGCATCAGTACACAAAAGATTACGGCCAATGAACCTATAACGATTACGCTTAAAATTTCAGGTACAGGTAATCAAAAACTCATTCAGAATCCCGAAGTCGAATTTCCAAGTAATTTTGAGTTATACGACCCTACTATTGAAAACGAATTAACAGCCACTTCGAATGGACTAAACGGAACAAGAACGATTGAGTACTTAGTGATTCCACGTTATGAAGGAGATTACTCAATCCCTCCAATCGAGTTCTCTTATTTTGATATTAACTCTCGATCTTACAAAACATTGAAATCACCACCTTATTCAGTTACTGTTTTAAAGGGTGACCCAAGTAAAACTACAGCTTCGACCTATATAAATCAGCAGGAGGTTAGAGTAGAGCAAGATATTAGATACATTAAAACAGAGAAACCAAAGATTCTGAAAACAGACAACTTCATTGTTGGATCGTGGAGCTATTGGTTGTGGTACTTAATCCCATTTGTATTGTTTTGTGTGTTTTTTGTTTTATACCGCAAACAGATGAAGTTGAATGCGAACATCGCATTAATGCGCAATAAGCGTGCAAATAAAGTAGCCAAACGCAGGTTAAAACAAGCAGAGAGATATTTGAAAAAACATGATAAACAAAGCTTTTATAATGAAGTGCTACGTGCACTGTGGGGCTATTTTAGTGATAAACTATCTATTCCTGGAGCAAATCTTACGAGAGGCAATATTGAAGCAGAACTTTCAGACTATGGCGTAGATCAATCTCTTATTCAGCAATTCATGACTATTTTAGATACATGCGAATTTGCACGTTATGCTCCAGTTGAGTCAACTGCTGAAATGGATGATATTTATCAGGAAACTACTGAAGCTATCGGTAAAATGGAAAACATTTTAAAATCAAAAAAATAACATGATGTTACGTAACCACATATTGCTTGCCCTAACTATTTGTTTTATCAATTTTGGACTAGCGCAAGGACAGAATGATTCAGACTCACTTTCAACTTCTGATTTAACTGAAAATAGAGCTGTTATTGAAGAAAACGAAGCTGATGAAGCATATAGGAGTAATGATTTTACGACAAGTATTCAGCTTTATGAGGCGCAAATTAATGAACTCAAGCTTGCTAATCAAGAGTCTCCCCAGCTTTACTATAATTTGGGTAATGCTTACTTTAGAGATAATCAAATCGCTAAGGCTATTGTTAATTATGAGCGAGCATTATTATTAGAACCTAGCGATAGTGATATTAGGCACAATCTGCGCTTTGCAAGAACTCGTCTAGAAGATAAGATTGATAGTGCAGATAGTTTTTTCATCAATCAGTGGATTCGTAGCATTCAAAATTTGAACAGTGCTAATACCTGGGCGACTTTCGGAGTTGTTTTTTTCATTATGCTGATTATAGCAATAGGTTTATATATGATTTCCGTACAATTAATTTTGAGAAAAGTTTCGTTTTATTCAGGAATTGTATTACTTTCGTTCGTCATAATATCAAATGTATTTGCATTTAAACAAAAGAGCAAAATTGTAAATCGCTCCACAGGTATAGTTATGACAGCATCTGTATCAATATACACTTCACCTGATGCACATAGTCAAGAGCTTTTTCGTTTACACGAAGGTTCTAAAGTGAAGATAAAGCGTGAAGAGGGGAGGTGGGTAGAAATTATGATTGCAAATGGTAGTGTTGGTTGGTTACAAAAGAAGAACATAGAAACAATATAGTAACAAAATGAACGATCTCATTGATAAACTTCTTCCTTTTGAAAAAAATGCTTTTTTAGCTTTAAACGGCAGTGACTCTCTCTTTTGGGATAATGTTATGTGGACATATACAGGAGTTCTTATATGGGCTCCTATGGTTGTTTTCATTCTTTATATAGTATTTAGGAATCAGATGCTCAAAGAAGCCCTTCTTGTATTAGGGGCGTTAGCTCTCGTTATATTATTCTCCGATCAACTTTCTTCTTCTTTTTTCAAACCTCTATTTAAACGCCACAGACCCACTCACCATGTTGATTATATGCATTTAGTGGATACTGTAAAAGGATATAGAGGTGGGCAATATGGCTTTATATCTGGACATGCTACAAATAGTTTTGGAATAGCTGTGTTCCTCTTACTACTTTTTAAGAATAAACTTGTCACAGGATTTATGATTTTGTGGGCAACATTATACAGTTATTCTCGAATTTATTTAGGAGTTCATTTTATTAGCGACATTTTAGCAGGATTGCTTTTTGGGTCTATTATAGGCTTATTAGTGTATAAAATATATGGATATGCTCGTGTACGTTTCTTCGCTATAACTGTAAATGAAAAAAGGAAAAGCATCTACTCAATCAAAGATGGAAATACTTTAGCCATTGGAATTGTTTCATATCTAGTATTCATTACACTTTTAAGTTTTCTCCTTACCTCTCTATCTCACTCAATTATACCTAGGTTTTAATTTAGGTTTATAAAACTCCTTTGATTCACTAAAATAAAAACAAGCTACATTCGAGTTTTTTAATTCGGAATAGTTGGTTTATCCTAAACTTTTGGCTAAGTTTAACCCGCTATTAAATATAGTAGGATATTATTCATCTTTAAAAAAATATAGACCATGTCAAGAACGATTACATTCAATGAATTAAGAAAATTCAAAGACAAACTTCCTCACGGTAGTATCCGTAAAATAGCCGAAGAGCTAGGTTTAGAAACTGAAACTGTGAGGAATTATTTTGGCGGATACAATTACAAAGAGGGTAAAAGTATTGGAGTTCACATTGAGCCAGGTCCTGATGGTGGAATAGTTGTTTTAGATGACACCACCATTTTTGACAAGGCTCTTTCTATTTTAGGACTGGAGGACTATCCAGTTTATAAAGAAAAGACAGAGGAGAGTAAGATAGAATAAAAGAATATCTTAAACATTCTACTTTGTGTTGGTTTATCCTTAAAAGCATCTAATACTTGGGAATATATTATCAACATAAGATTTAGTTCTACTGGTATAAGATTGATAAGGATAAGCCAGCACATTTGAATAGTAAAAAGCAGTTTAATTTTTTACAAGCTTTCTTGTGTTCTTATCTAATTTAAATTAATCCATTTTGTTCTAAATGTTTAATTATGAAAAACAAAGAGAAAAGCGAAAACAAATTGGTAACGGTTGCAATCCATACCTACCAAAAGGCTCAAATATTGAAAAGCATACTCGAGTCTGAAGGCATAGAAGCATATATCCACAATGTAAATTTGCTTCAACCTATGGTGTCGGCAGGCGTGAGAGTGAGAATTAACGAAGTTGACCTTCCAAGAGCTTTAGATATCATTGAGAATGTTTCTTTCGACGAACTTGAAGAGAAAGTAGAGACTAAAAAGGAAAAGAAGAGAGAGGTTTTGGTGCCTGTTGATTTTTCAGAGTATACACTAAAGGCTTGTGAGTTTGCTTTCGAATTGGCAGAAGAAATTGACTGCACCATTAAATTGATGCATGTATATTTTTCATCATATTATCCAGCTAGTATACCTTTTGGAGACACTTTTGCTGTACAACCCAAAGCAGAGGGAATGTATAAAGATATTTATGAGAATGTAGAAAGCCAGATGAAAGAATTGATAAGTAAGCTGAATGTTAAAATCACAGAAGGTGTTATACCAGACATTCATTACTCTTACTCTCTTCGCGAAGGTTTACCAGAAGAAGAGATAGTAAGCTATTCAAAGAAAATTCGCCCTTATGCTATTGTAATGGGTACGCAGGGAAGCAATAAAAAAGATCAAGATTTAATTGGTAGTGTTACTGCAGAGGTGATTGAAGGATGTAGAACTCCTATTTTTGCAATACCAGAGAATGCTCCTCCCTGTTCTATATCAACAATGAAAAACATTGTTTTTCTTACAAACTTTCAAGAACGTGAATTTCTTGCGCTTGCAATACTTATGGAGTTTATAAAGAATTATCCAATAAGAGTGTCTTTTGTTCATGTAGCAAAAAAAGAAGATCGATGGAATGAGATAAAGCTTACAGGATTACGAAACTACTTTAAAGAGCACTACCCAAACATTGAAACTGATTATACTGTGGTTGATGGTAATGTTGGGATTCCAGAAGCACTTGAGAAGTTTGTGAATGAAAACACAATTGATATGATTTCAATGTCAAGTTCACCGAGGAATATTTTCGCACGAATGTTTAATCCTGGCATAGCAAGACGGATGCTTTTCCACACAAATACTCCTATGTTGGTTATTAAATCTACCACGAGATAAAAATTACTAAACTCATTCTTTTAAACCTAAAACAAGGCACAAGAAAGTTACTTTTCTTGTGCCTTGTTAGGTTTAATGCTTTAATGTTTTTAAAAACTCTTCTGCTTTACTCAGTGAAGTTAGTTTGCCCACGTCTACCATGTAATTATCATTTGCTATATAAGCATTCACAGAGTTACTGTCACACAAAGACAGGTAAAAATCGATGATTGAGAATTTATCTGGAAAATCTTTCATATCAGATATAGCCCTTCTAGATAAGATATGGATACCAAAAAAGGCTAGTTTTTGATGTCGTAAAGGGTTGTAATCAGAAGACGAAAATATTTTTCCGTCTTTTTCATTAATCCATCCTCTTAAATTGTTTTTTTGGTCAAAAAAAAGATGTCTCGATGTCTTTCTCTCATTAACTACCAGTGTTGCTAACGCTTTGCTTTGAATGTGATTGTTGTAAACGGCAGCAAGATTTACATCTGATATAATGTCGGCGTTGTGAACAAGCACAGATTCATTAGCATCGAAAAACCACGATGCTTTTTTTATTGCTCCACCTGTATCGAGTAATTTATCTCGTTCGTCTGAAAACTCAATCTGAATATCAAAATAGTTCTTCGATTTTATAAAATCTACAATTTGATCTGCAAAATGGTGGATGTTTATTATTATCTCATCAAATCCCTGATCTTTCAACTTTAGAATTACATGCTCAATAACAGGTTTGCCTAGTATTGGCACTAAAGCTTTGGGGGTGGTATTTGTAAAAGGCTTTAATCGAGTGCCAAGTCCAGCAGCTAAAATCATTGCTTTCATACGAAGAGGGGTGTTGTGAAAACAGCACTAAATGTGCTTACTATTAATAAATATCGCGGTTACTGTAATTGTTTAATTATTGTTTTTTGAAAACTTGTTCCAAGTTCTGTTCACGATGAATGAGAGATACTTTTACTCCAAACTTCCTAGAGATGTGCTCGGCAATCCTTTGAGATGCATATACGGAGCGGTGTTGTCCACCTGTACAACCAAATGAAATCATTAGGTGTGTAAAACTTCTATCTATATATCGTTTAATGTGGCTATTTACCAGTTTATAAATAGACTCAAGATAAACATCCATTTCTCCATCTTCTTTAAAGAATTCTATAACTGGCTCATCTAACCCCGTAACATTGTTGAAACGTTCAAATTTGCCTGGGTTGTTAATTGCACGACAATCAAAAACATATCCCCCACCATTCCCAGAAGGATCAGATGGAATTCCTTTTTTGTAAGCAAAGCTTACCACTCGAACTTCTAGTTCATCTTTTCGTGTATCAGCAAACTGTTGCAGGTTAACCATTTCATGCATCACCTTACACAAATAAGGGTATTCAGGAAAGTCTGATTTTAAAATTTCTCGCAAGTTGTTTAGGGCAAAAGGAACGCTTTGTAGGAAATGAGGTTTTTTTTCAAAATACCCTCTAAAACCATAAGCTCCTAATACCTGCAAAGTCCTGAATAATACAAAATGGCGCAACTGCTCTAAAAAGTAATTCTTGTCAACAGGATAATGTTTGTTGAGTGCATTTATATAGGTGTCAATTAATTCGGAACGAAGTTCATCTGGAAAGTTAGCTTTAGCTTGCCACAGAAAAGAAGCCACATCATAATAAACTGGACCTTTCCTTCCTCCTTGGAAATCTATGAAGTAGGGTTCTCCATCAACTAACATTACATTACGAGATTGAAAGTCGCGATATAGAAACGTGTTAGTCTTATCTTCCAATAGCTTTTGAGTCATACGTTGAAAGTCGTCCTCCAATAAGTTTTCTTGAAACTCCATCCCCGTAGTTTTCAAAAAACTATATTTAAAGTAATTCAAGTCCCAATAGACAGAACGTTCGTTGAACTCTGGTTGAGGATAACAAACATCAAAATTCAACTCTTTAGCTCCCTCAACCTGGAAATCGGCAAGTTTTGCAATTGTTTTATGCAATAAATCAATTTCACCGTGGCTAAACACACCTGTATTGCGGCCCGCTTTAATTGCATCAAATAACACAGTGTCTCCTAAATCCTCTTGCAGGTAATAGTGGAGATCATTGGATACTTTGATTACTTTAGGGACATTTAATCTCTGTGAGTGGAAGTGTTTTGATAGTTCAATAAAAGCAAGATTTTCCTCTTTCGATTGACCATGTACACCTATTAACGAGATGCCTTCTGATTGTAAGCGATAATATCGCCTGTTTGAACCTGAAGAGGGAAGCGCTTCTATTGTAGGTTTCCCCTTTCCAGTATGTCCAGTATGCTTTTTAAATAAAGAGATGAGTTTTTGCATTCTTTTTTATATTATCAAGATAAATATCTTATTGGTACGTGAGAGGATTTATTTAATTACAAACTCTCTAAATCATTTAACCACCCTGTTGCCATTGCATCGCTTGGCATTCGCCAATCGCCACGAGGCGATAAGTTTACTGCTCCCACTTTTGGTCCGTCGGGCATACATGAACGCTTAAATTGTTGAGAGAAGAATCGTTTGTAAAACACTTTTAACCATTTCAATATCTCTTCTGCTGAGTAGGTGTTTTTGAAGGCGTGTTGTGCTATAAAGTAAATGCGACGAGGTGCATCATTATGGCGCAACATACGATATATGAAAAAGTCATGTAGTTCGTACGGTCCGACAAAGTTCTCTGTTTTTTGTGCTATTTTTCCTTCTTTATCTGCTGACAATAATTCAGGACTGAAAGGTGTGTTTAGAATGTCTAACAAGGTTTCCTTAGTTGTTTCTTCAGTAGTTTTGTTTGCAACCCATCGTACCAAGGAGCTCACTAATGTTTTTGGGACGCCTGTGTTTACGGCATACATCGACATGTGATCGCCATTGTAAGTAGTCCATCCTAAAGCCAGTTCAGAAAGATTGCCAGTACCCAGCACCATGCCTCCAGTTTTATTGGCATAGTCCATTAAAATCTGTGTGCGCTCACGCGCTTGGCTGTTTTCAAAAGTTATGGATTCATCATTGATATCGTGTCCAATATCTTGCAGGTGTTGAGTTACTGCTGGTACTATTGAAATCTCTTTTATGGTAACACCCGTTGACTCCATAAGCGCATGTGCATTCTTGTAAGTCCTCTCAGTTGTTCCAAACCCAGGCATTGTGATTGCATGAATATTTTTGCGAGGCAGACCTATCAAATCAAATGTTTTGATTGCTACTAACAATGCCAAGGTTGAATCTAATCCTCCAGAAACACCCAATGTAATTGTTTTGATTCCTGTGTGAAGCAAACGTTTTGCTAATGCATTGACTTGGATATTATAAATGTCACTATAGGTCTCCTCTTCATCTTGTAAAGCTGGTATAAAAGGATGAGATTTAAATGTGCGATACCTACATTTCGAATCTTCTATCGCATCGATATGACAATAAATGGAAGAATGTTTATATACTGCTAATGAGTCCTGTTTTTTCATTCTTAATCTCTCGGCACGTAATGCAGACACATCAATGTCATAAACAATGAGTTCGTTTTCTAAAGAAAAACGTTTTGACTCTGCCAGCATAGTTCCATTTTCGGAAATGAAACAAGCTCCAGAGAATACTAAGTCGGTTGAAGACTCCCCAACTCCTGCAGATGCATACACATAGGCAGCATTGCAACGAGCGGATTGGTTTTCAATCAATGATTTTCGATATCTGTTTTTGTCCACAATCTCATTGCTTGCCGATAGATTAAATATAATATCTGCTCCTTCAGCAGCGAGAGAGTTGGATGGGGGAGAGGGCATCCATAAATCTTCACAAACCTCTACACCAAAATTGGCATATTGAGTTTCGAAAATTAAACTTGATGAAATAGGGTGATAGCCTAATGGCGTTTCCACAGTGTCACCGCATAGTTCCCTGCCACTAGAAAACCATCTCTTCTCATAAAATTCATTGTAGTTGGGGATATTCTGTTTTGGAACAAAACCTACTATCCCTTCCGAAGATATGACTGCAGCAACATTATACAATCTGTTTTTGTGTTTCAGCGGTATACCCACCATGATAATAATTGAGGGTTTATCGTTCAAAAACTCAACCAACTCAATTACTGATTCTATTGCTTTGTGCTGTAAAGCAGTTTGGAAAAATAGATCGGCACAGGTGTATCCTGTTATAGAAAGTTCTGGAAAACAAAGAAGCTGCACCTTTTGATTGACAGCTTCGTCTATCAACAGCTTTATTTGAGATACATTGTAATCACAATCGGCAACTTTCAGTTTAGGTGAAGCAGCTGCTACTCTCACAAATCCATAATCATTGATATTCATAGTCGGAGGATTTTTGGTATCGTTATTACACAAAGATAAAAAATAGTTAGTATAACTATCGAGGGGATGTAAGAAAACTTCAAGTTATTACTATTTGTCAAACTACTATAAATACTCTACCTGCATTTTGTAGTACCACTTATCGAAATAGAGATTTTCTGAATCAGTTTCTACTTCACCACGCTGGAAATCTACAGTTTCGCTTCTTGGGTGTTTCTTTTTTGGATAAAAACTACCCGAGTAGTCATCGTTTATGTATAATCTATACGAGTCTATGCCCGATGAAAAGAAACGTTTAGGAAGCAAGTTTTTCTTACTGTCTGCTCGTCCAAAAGACACATCAATAGGAATCCATCCCACACCGTCTATATAATATTCTGCCCAGTCGTGTAAATTCACTTCACCTGGATGCATCATCCACCCACTCTGCCACTTTGCCGGAATCCCTTTGTACCTTAGCATACTGATTAGTAGCAGAGCTACTTGACCACAATCTCCCTTTTTGTTTTCTATTGCATACTCTGGTATGTTCTTTATAGTAGAGTACTCTAAAGCACTTGCCCAAGGATAGTTTTCTACAATATAGAGATATATTGCTTCCGCAGTTTCTTTACTTCCAGTTGCATTTCTGGTTACTTCATCTGTTAAGCTTTTCAGTGTTTCACTGAATTCAATGTGAGGTTTGCGCTCTTCAGTATATTCAGTAAGGTTAGATGGGTGTTCAATTAAATTGTTGTCATCAATCATTGTCAAGTCCACCCATTCTCCTTGCGATGTAAATTTATATTCAACCGTGAAAACAGTTGGTTTGCCAGCCTCAGCCTCTTTTTCCATATAGATGCTAGAATGAGCGGTAGCATCATTCGACAGAATGTAGTCAGATTGAGATGCACTGATAAATATCACATTTGTTTGACGAGCAATGTCCTGGCGTGGATAGGGCAACCATGCACGCACTGTTTCTCCTGCTGATACTACATCAGGTTTCACTGTTAAAGTGTAGAGCACTTTCATGGTTTGTGGTTCTAAGGTGCTTCTCCACTTTTTGTCAGTAGATATTTTATTCTTGAATGCTTCAATTAGTAGTGAATCTTTGGGAGTGTCAGACTTTGGTTTAGGAGCGTTCGACATCTCTCTAGCACTTTGGCTGAGGCGAAAAAGATTGGGTGCAGCATTTCTGAAATACCTCTTTTCTTGATTTATTATTCGATATTCAAGCACCTTCTCTTTTTCCCATTTATCAAGTTGGCTTTTTGTGGGTTCAAAGCCGTGATGGTCTTTTATCCAAAGGGTTATATCTTCCTCACTTTTATTAAAATCAAGAGATACTCGTCTCATTGAATCTTTAGTAAACAGCAGCAATTGTTGTTCTTTGGGAGTAATTGTTTTCAGAGCTACCACCGAATCGATGAGATGGGAGGCTCGCAAGAAGTTTCCCTTTTCTATTTCAGCTTGTATCTCTTTGTTTGCTGTGTATGGATTAGAACAACCAAGCAGCATAAAAACAATTGAAAGAAATGCTACTGTTTTCATAAGATTGATTGTTGTTTATATTTTTATTGATTTTGCTACATCAACAAGTTTAGGTAAAACACTGTTAAACGAATCCATCGAATCCATCAATAGGTCTGCACCTGCATCCAGTAGGGCATGATCGTCTAAAGGACCTGTGTTTACTGCAACAGTAAAAATCTTAGCTCTATGGGCTGACTCGACTCCCAAAGGAGCATTCTCAAGCACAATTGCTTGATTTGGTTTTAAGTTTCCCGCTTTTTCCAATCCCATAAGGTATGGTTCAGGATGGGGTTTTCCGATTTCTACTTCAAATGCAGTAATCATTGTTTCGGGTTTGAAAACATTGGGCAAATCGTTATTCAAGCGTTCATATAACCCGGACTGCCCCGACCCAGTCACCAAGATTGGTATGAGCCCATTGTCTTGTACAAATTTAATGGTGTCTTTGATGCCAGGAATTAGCTCTCCTTTATCATGTTCAAAGAATAGCTCTGTTTTTCTTTTGTAGATATCCTCAAACTCTTGTTCTGTAGCATCTCTTTTCAGGTTTCGTTGAAAAACTAAGTTGGTTGTAAACCTTGCAGGTTTCCCTTCCTGAAGAAAAAACTTGTTAGATTCAGATTTTAGTCCCCACTCGCGCATTGTTTGTTGCCACGATATTTCGTGTGCAGGCATCGAGTTGTAAATAATGCCATCCATATCAAAAAGGACAGCACGTATATCTAATCTACTAAAATTATTTGTTGTAAGGTAATTAGTTATTGTTTCAGTCATGTTTTATAAGTTATCTTTTAATTAATTGCTTGTTTGTTTTATACAAGTTAATGAAATTCATTTAGTTCGCTCAATAAAATGTTATTCATCAAATCAGATTGATTTGATAGTCTTATATAATATAAGCATTTTATTGGATTAGTCTCGCTTTTAACTGATAAGTGTTTTGCTGGTAAGGAAGTTTCATCCTAACAAGCAAAACACTTTTCTGTTAATTGTGTAAGAAAAGTCTCTCTTGTTATGAGTAATGAGCTTTTC
>CAZXGV010000003.1:0-24567 GCA_964640575.1 uncultured Dysgonomonadaceae bacterium | reverse complement strand
CTTTTCTGTTAATTGTGTAAGAAAAGTCTCTCTTGTTATGAGTAATGAGCTTTTCTTATAAGTATATCTTTAAATTCTTTTCTTCAACTCTTCTGTCTCTTTCTCAAATCCTGGTTTCTCAAGCAACGCAAACATATTTGTCTTGTATGCCTCTACTCCAGGTTGGTTAAATGGATTCACGCCCAGTAGATATCCACTAATACCACACGCCTTTTCAAAAAAGTAAATCAATTGTCCTACGTAGTAAGGCGTTAATTCAGGTATGCTAATCACTATGTTAGGCACTCCTCCATCCACATGAGCAATACGTGTCCCCAGTTCAGCCATTTTATTCACTTCATCCACTCGTTTACCTTCTAGATAATTCAAGTCATCGAGGTTTGCCTCGTCATGCGGAACTGTGAGCTTTTTGTTGGGTTTGTCAATTGAAATAGTTGTTTCGAAAATGGTTCGCTCTCCTTCTTGAATCCATTGTCCCATAGAGTGGAGGTCTGTTGTGAAGTTAACAGCAGCATTAAAGATGCCTTTCCCATCTTTTCCTTCACTTTCGCCGAACAGCTGTTTCCACCACTCAGCAAAGTAGTGCAATTTGGGATGATAGCTCGCAAGAACCTCTATCTTTTTCCCTTTCTTATACAACTCATTGCGTGTTACAGCATAGATAGCTGCCAAATTATCTTTAAAAGGTGTCGTTTGGCCCGTCTCTTTTTCAATTATTGAAGCACCTTGCAATAGCAAACGAATGTTGATTCCTGCTACTGCAATTGGCAACAGCCCAACAGGGGTCAGTACAGAGTATCTGCCACCCACATCATCGGGTATTACAAAGGTTTTATATCCTTCTTTGTCAGCCAATGTGCGCAATGCGCCTTTCGAGGAGTCGGTTATTGCAACAATTCTATTTTTTGCTTCATCTTTTCCTACTTCTTTTTCTAGTTTGTTTTTCAGAATCCGGAATGACAGAGCGGGCTCAGTTGTTGTGCCTGATTTGGATATGTTGATAATGCCAAAGCTTTTATCATCTAAATATTCAACGAGTTCGTGCAAATAGTCTTCACTAATGTTATTGCCTGCATATACTATAACTGGGTCTTTCCTATTGGTCTGCAACCAATCAAATGAATTTGTAAGCGCATCAATTACGGCTTTTGCACCTAAGTAGCTGCCTCCAATACCTATAACTACAACCACATCACAATGTGTGCGTAGCTGAACTGCAGTTTTCTCCACATCTTCAATTTCTGCATCGGTTATAGAAGAAGGTAGATTTACCCATCCCAAAAACTCTTTGCCAGGAAGTGTCCCATCATGCAATGCCAAGTTTGCCGTATTTGCAGCATCGGCAATTCCATCTATTTCTAATTCTGTAACCCAAGGAGCTACATCTTTAATGTTTAACTTTAATTTTCCCATATCAATAACTATGTTTTGTTTTAATTTTCTCAAGCAGGGTGGCAGAATAGCAGTGGTAATTGAACCTTATATTGTCAGATTCGCTCAATTCAATATTGTATTCTCTTATATGACTTCGAGTGAGTGAAGTAAAAACTAATACTAATGCTCTTATAAGAGAATAATTATGCTTGTTCCGTCCATGTTAAAACCTCTTCGGGAGTAGGATTGTTCAGTTCGAGTTTGAATTTCTTATTTAATCCACATAATTCTTGATGAAGTTTGTTCGGATTCACATCTTTCAAAGATTCAACAGTGTTGTAGCCTGCTTTGTGAACAACCGGCACCCACTCTTCAGGTACTCCAATGGCAGTATATTTTGAAACATCGTCTTTCTTTGTCTTTTTTTCAGGACGCATTTGTGGAAACAGCAATACCTCTTGAATAGACTCTTGTCCTGTTAAGTACATTGCCAAACGATCCATGCCAATGCCCAATCCCGAAGTAGGAGGCATTCCATACTCTAAAGCTCGCAAGAAGTCATGGTCTATATACATGGCTTCATCATCTCCTTTTTCCGATAGTTTCACTTGTTCCTCAAAGCGCTCACGCTGGTCAATTGGGTCATTCAGTTCCGAATAGGCGTTAGCCAACTCCTTGCCATTCACCATTAATTCAAAACGTTCAGTGAGGTTTGGATTCTTTCGATGTTTTTTGGTCAAGGGCGACATCTCAATGGGATAATCAGTAATGAAAGTTGGTTGGATATATGTGCCTTCACACTTCTCGCCAAATATTTCATCAATCAGTTTGCCTACACCCATTGTTTCGTCTTGCTCCACATCAAGTTTCTTACAAACCTCTCTTAGTTCGTCTTCGTTCATTCCTTCCACATTGATTCCTGTATTTTCTTTAATGGAGTCAATCATTGTGATGCGCTTGTAGGGTGCTTTAAAGTCGATTGTGTTTTCACCGATGGTAGCCTTAGTAGTGCCAAGCACTTCCATGGCTACATACTCCAACATCTGCTCTGTAAATTCCATCATCCAGTTGTAGTCTGTATAAGCTACATATATCTCCATAACGGTAAACTCTGGATTGTGAGTACGGTCCATTCCCTCGTTTCTGAAATTGCGCGAAAACTCATATACACCATCAAATCCACCGACAATCAGACGCTTCAAATACAACTCATTGGCAATGCGCAAATAGAGTGGCATGTTAAGTGCATTGTGATGCGTGGTGAAAGGACGTGCAGCTGCACCACCTGGTATGCTTTGCAACACAGGAGTGTCTACCTCTAAGTAACCTCTTTCGTTGAAAAAGTTGCGCATAGCATTGAACATTTTAGTGCGCTTTACGAACGTATCACGAACATGTTCGTTCACAATTAAATCGACATAGCGTTGACGGTGACGCAACTCTGGATCGGTAAAAGTATCGTACGAAACACCATCTTTTGTTTTCACAATAGGCAGTGGTCGTAATGATTTAGCCAAAACTGTCAAGCTTTCAGCACGTACAGATATTTCGCCCATCTTCGTACGGAATACATAGCCTGTGATTCCTATGAAATCGCCTATATCCAATAGTTTTTTGAATACAGTATTGTATAAGTCTTTGTTTTCATCAGGACAAATGTCGTCACGAGTAATATAAACCTGAATGCGACCTTTGCTGTCCATCAGCTCCAAAAAAGAAGCTTTCCCCATGATGCGGCGACTCATGATGCGACCAGCAATACTCACTTGGCGTGGAGGTGTGACTTCATCATCAAACGACTCTTTTATTTCGGCAGAGAAGGCATCCACCTTATAAAGTGCCGCAGGGTATGGTTCAATTCCTAAATCGCGTAACTGTTGGAGGCTTTCACGACGGAAAATCTCTTGTTCGTTTAGTTCTAAAATATTCATTTTTATAGGTTTGTTTTCTTTGTTTCGATTATAATGAATACAAAAATACAAAATATCTTGCAACTAGACTGATAGAAAGGTAAATATATAGTTTGAGAAAGGAACGGTTGAGTGATAGGTTTATCCCTTCTTTCAAATGTCTTGTGGAATTTAAGCCTAATTCTGATATTCCTCCTTAGCAGATATAGACCCGCATCTCTCAGCCACGAGTGATGATTTAAAAGATTATACATTATCTTTGAATTTTGGTTACTACATTTATATTTATGAACCGCTACTATTGGAAAGAATAAATCATGAACAGTTTGTTTAGAAATTGGTTATTATGTTTCATTTGCGGTTCGCTAATAAGTTTTTTGCTATGCATCATTCACCCTGTGAAATTACTTTACTTGTTTCGTAGAACAAGCCGCTTGCAGTGGGCAGAAGCAGAGTACAGTACATAAAATTATTAATTCACTCAAAAACCAAACTATATGTTGATTCTCCGTTCAAATACATCCAATCCAGCTTTTAATCTGGCTACAGAAGAGTTTTTATTGAATAACAAATCAGAAGATTGTTTTTATCTCTATATTAATAATCCATCCATTATTGTCGGTAAATTTCAAAATTCGCTTGCCGAAATCAATGTCGACTATGTGAAAGAAAACGACATCATTGTTATCCGACGATTGTCGGGTGGTGGTGCCGTGTTTCACGACCCAGGTAATTTGAACTTCACCTTTATCATGAAGAATCGAGAAGACAAGTCTGCCGACTTTAGAAAATATACACAACCGATTATTGATGTATTGAGGTCACTTGGTGTTGATGCAAAATTTGAAGGAAGAAACGATATGACCATCGAAGGGAAAAAGTTTTCGGGCAATGCTAAATGTTATTACAATGACAAGGTGTTGCAGCATGGCACTTTGCTTTTCGATTCCACGCTGCCCAATTTGTCGCAAGCTCTGAAGCTAAATCCTTTGAAGTATCGAGACAAGGCGGTGAAATCAATTAGCAGTCGTGTGACGAATATTACAGAACATCTTACCCGTGACATTACTCTTGAGGAATTTGAAAGTCGTATTATTAATCATGTACGCACTTTGTATCGCGACTCTGAGGTCTATGAACTAACAGATTCGGATATTGAAGCAATCAACAAGCTTGTTGATGAAAGGTATGGAACATGGGACTGGAATTTTGGACATTCGCCGAAATATAATTTCCAGAAAGGAATAAAGTCCAGTGGTGGTCATGTGGAGATAAATCTAGAGGTTCAAAAAGGCGAGATTAAAAAAGTGAAGCTATTTGGAGACTTTTTTAGTCCAGGTGATGTGAGTGAATTGGAAGATTTTTTGGTTGGCACACCACATGAGCGCACGAAAATTGAGGAGTTGCTACTGACGGTGGGGATTGAAAATTATATGTCGAATGTTACGGTGGAGGAGTTAATGGAAGGAATGTTCTGATTCTTTCTCTTGGAGATGCATAGTTCCTGCTATGCACATTCATTTTATTTACATATTTCATTGATCAACTCAGAAGTTTAAACAGCTAATCGTAGATAAACATTCCTTTTTGTTGCTTTGCAACACACTGTTTGCTATTCTGCTGAGCAGCTCTTCAACTACATTGCATACTCTTAATCTATTCAACAATTTTATTGCGAACGATAAATAAAAGGTGCTTTCTGCAGCACCCGAAAGCGCATTTTGTTTGCAAACTTCACTTCCGGGAACATACTACACCTGTTCAAATTATTTTTCTAAACCTTCGTGCAATACTTTAAGAGCTTCCAATTTCTTTTCTATGCTTAAAGTAATCGCTGACACCACAAAAATAAAATAAACTAAGCTATAAGCGATGAACAAAGGTTCAAAAAATTTAAAAAGTATGCTTTCGGGGGCTCATCCTGCAAGACCATCGCCCTATTATCATCGGCGGAGCAAAATCCTGTCATCTCATTCCCCTTTTATCACTGGCGGAGCAAAATCCTGTCACATCACCGCCCTATTATTACTGGCGGAGTAAAATCTTGACACATCATAGCCATATTATCACTGACGGAGCAAAATCTTGATACATCATAGCCCTTTTATCATCGTCGGAGAGAAATCTTGTAATATCATTGCCCTTTTACTATAAGCGTAGCAAAATCCCACCATGTAATTACCCTGTTGTTAGCGGCGGAGCAAAATCCTGCCATACAATCGCCATGTTATTGTCGGCGGAGCAAAATCCTATCATATCATCGCCCTGTTACGCGCGGCGGAGCAAAATCTGGTTATACCATCGCCCTGTTCAATCAGGATTAGTTTCCGAAGACGAAGATTATTTATTTTTTGGTGCTTCGGGTACTCCCGATAGTAAAGAAAAGAAATTGGAAGGGGTTGGCTCACTGCCCCAAAGGGAAGAAAAAAAAATGGAAGGTCATTCCACAACAGCTTATACTAGAGAAAAAAAATAAAAAGAGGCTTCGGGGATAGTTTTTGGTGAAGTTGGTAAGTTTTTTGCCTCTTCGGCTTGAGGTGGAAAGAGGTGTTTTTATTCCAGTTGAGTTTAATGGATTGCTTGAGTTCTTACTTTCTCCATGTTGGGAGCTTTGAGTACACTATGCACTCAGGAAGCCTCGAATACATTGCATACTACTTATGCCACATTTACTCTGTGGAATATGGTTACATGAATTTTACAGGGCACGCGGTGGTGATGTGATAGACGCAGAGCGCTGTGTCTCTATGATAGACAGTCAGTTTTTAACACTTAGCTCTCTTAGTCTTCCATTTGCAAAGTCGATGATCCAATATGACTTCCATCCGCAAAGATATCTACCTTGTAGGTACCTGGCATCAAAAACTCATCGATGTCGTAATACAAGGCTACACCCGTTTCTTCTCCGCCATACTCGGTGATGCGCATACTAGAATAGGCAATTTCCTTATTCTCGAAAGAGAATGTGTTGTTAGGGTTCTTTGTCAATACACTTCCGTCGGGCTGCATGATGCGTGCATAAATGCTACGCTCTCCGGGTTCGGCAGTAATGTTGCGCGAGATGGTAAATGAAATTTGGAACTGCTCGCTTCTTCGCAGTCTTTTTTGTGTGCGTCCTCTGCCATCAACGGCTTTCAACGACACATTGGTAGCAACCAATTTGGCAGCCAAGGAAACTTTCTCAGTTAGTTGCTTTTTCTCTTCCGACACCACGTTAAGGGTACGCGTTGTCTCTCTCATTTTATTGCTTATTTGCACATTCTCAGCCTTCAGCTCTTCGTTCAGTCGGTTGAGTGAGTCTATTTGTTGGATATACGATTTTAATATCTTGCGCAAGGTGCTCAATTCGTCTTTCAGTCGGCGTATTTCGGCTTGGTCTGTGGCTTTCGTCACTTTCAATTCTTCCATCAAACGTTGCACTTTTGCCTGTTCGTTTTCCAATTTATAGAGCAACGAGTCGTTTTCTACACTAAACTTAAATCCCTCATACTGCATCGAGATGCTTTCGTACTCGTCTTCCAACTCTGCTTTGTCAATAGTAAATTGTTCTTGCATTTCGGTAATTTCTTTGGTTTTTGTAAAAACAAAGTAAGCCGTTATGCCAAGAGCAAGAGCCATCACAACAATAATTGCAATGAGTTGAGCAGTTCTATCTTTGAAGTCTAGTTTCATGTCATATAAAAAATTGAAGACAAAAGTAGTGGTTTTTACATTTAAATCAAAATGGAACGCTTTGTTTCAAGTATTTTTTAGGGGTTAACTGTTTTTGATGTTGTTTTGTTTAAACAGAAAAACTGCTCCTTTTTTTAATTCCAAAAGGATATTCTAAAATATAGACAACTTTGTGAGTGTCGTGAATTCTTCCAAAAAGAGCATCCCCTTATAAGAATTTCCTTTTGGGTTGAGGCGTGGACTCCACACTGCGATGCAATAGCGCTGTGGGTGTACCGCCACAATTCCTCCACCTATACCGCTTTTACCTGGCAAGCCTACCTTGAAAGTAAACTGCCCCGCTTCGTCATAAAATCCGCACGATTGCATCAATGCATTGGCGCGTTTTGTGCGGCTGGGCGATAGAATACGTTTGCCCGAATAGGGTACTACACCATTGTTTGCCAAAAACAAGAAACTCTTGGAGAGTTCCATGCAACTCATCTCGATGGAGCAAATATGAAAATAGAGCTCCATCACTTCCTCGATATCGTTGTGTATGTTGCCAAATGATTTCATAAAGTTTACCAACGCCATATTGATATATCCATACATCCTTTCTGACTCTGCTACACGGCTGTTGAAGTTGATAGTGTCAACACCCGAAAGCTCACGAATGAAAGAAATTATCTCTTCTTTGGGCGACTTTAGTTCGCTTACCAATATATCGCAAACCACAATAGCTCCTGCATTGATAAATGGATTGCGCGGAATCCCTTTGTCACTTTCCAACTGTACTAAGGAGTTGAACGCCGTTCCGCTAGGTTCCACGCCCACACGCTCCCACAGTTCGCTTTTGACACGAGAGTAAGCCAGCACATACGAAAACACTTTTGCTATACTTTGAATAGAAAACCGAACATCCGAATCGCCAAAGGCAAACTCGTCACCCTCGATGGTGGTGAGTTGCACCCCAAAGCGGTTTGGATTTACCATAGAAAGCTCGGGGATATAATCGGCTACATGTCCTTGGTCTTCCATTTCTGAAAGCTTAGCATATATCTCTTCAAATACTTTATTGTAGTTCATTTTGTCGACATATATTTTGCAGATATCACTGATATTGAATGTAGATGGGTTTTGGTTTCAGTTGCATCACCTCTTCGGGTGTTAGCAGTCGATGAGGCGGACGTTTCAAATCATTTTTGTAAAATATTTTGAATCCTGTGAATTGCACTGGTTCTTTTCTGATATATCGTTCGTAGGTACTATATTTCAGTTGAGGTGCTCCCCATCCATCCATGTCCATCACAATTTGCACTTCGGGATGTCGTTTTATGTTCTTGTAGTTGGTCACCATGCCTTGTGTAAAACGGTGCACAATAAGAATTTTGGGTGGCAAGTTATTATCACGCACCAATTGCGCTAAATAGTTTGTTACAGTGTTAATATCTTCTGCATCGAATGTTCCAATTTTCTTTCCTGGTACATGTCCTTCTTTCATCGAAAACTCTGGGTCGATACCAAAATGCACGTGTGGCATTTTTAGGTATTTCTCCAAAGCTTGTGCCTCTTTTAACACAGAGCTATGTCCCACTTGGACATCCAAAAACATTAAGGCATCTTCCATTTTTGCGATGGCAAGTGCCGAGTCAATCTGATGCTCGGGCATACGCATTCTGTAGGTGCTATCCCTCATTGGTCCTATTTGCGCTGTGGTAGCAATATAGTGTATGGCAGGAATTACGGGAGTGTCAGGGTCGGCAGCTTGCCATGCAGCCACTTCATCCTTCAACATTCGCCACATCTCTTTGGGCGGATATTCGCCCAATGCACCCATGTTTTTGGAGTACAAATTACCATAATAGCACACAATTCGTTTGAATGGAAATATGGCTCCCTCAAGTGGATATACATCATTGGCAACGGGCCACAATCCTGTGGTGTCACCATTCACCATGTGCATCATCATCTTGTCATACTCCGCAGTGTCAACAAATTCTGCCTTCGCTGTAGCATCGCTTTCTGCAACACTATCTACAGTAGCAATTGTGATGGCAAGTGTATCAGCTGTGTTCTCTCTTTTGTTTGATTTGTTTTCGGAATGGAGAGTGCATCCTGCTAATAGCACGAAAGAAAAGAGCAAGGAAAGAGTTTTTGTAGAGTATTGCATAAAAGTGAATTGAGGTTATTATTGTTCTGTTGGTACAAATATAGTTTAATATGCTGATATATGAAGAGGTTTGGGTTTTGAAATGCACAAAAAACGTTCGCTTTGTACCTTTTTAAACGATAGAATTGTTGCAAAGCACTTCAAAAGAATGTCTGAAATCGCAAAAGCAGAAAATTCTTTTTTACTTTAACGCTTTGTTTGAAAATGGTTACATATATTTGTAAGGCACAATACAACTGCGAAATGAAGATATAATGTTCTTGCGTCGACTTACAACACTTTGACAAACTCAATGTGAGTTGTGTGTTGCGAGGCAAAAGAAATAAAGAACTAACGATATGGATTTCCTTACAACCCTTTTTGCCCAAACAGACTTCTTGATTGTAGCTCTTATATTTGTTTTTGGTATTGCTGCATTCATTCTCTCCACCATTTCGGGAGGGGGAGGTGCATTGGTGTTGGTGCCTGTACTCAATTGGTTGATTGGGGTGGGCAGTACTGCCCCGGTTCTCAATCTAGGTTCCTTTTTGGGTCGCCCTGCACGGTTAGTCATTTTCTGGAAGCACATTCAGTGGCGTGTTTGTCTTTACTATGCCCCTGCTGCCATTGTGGGTGCAGTGATAGGTTCTTGGTTGTTCTCAAGTTTTAGGATTGAGTGGTTGCAAGTTGTGGTGGGACTGTTTCTAATCAGTACTGTTTGGCAGTATAGCTTTGGCAAAAAAGAGAAATCATTCAATGTCAAGCTATGGTATTTTGCCCCCATTGGTTTGCTTGTATCTGTGTTAGGAACAATTATTGGTGCATTAGGACCCATCCTCAATCCGTTTTATCTTAACTATGGACTAGAAAAGGAAGAGTTGATTGCCACAAAAACAGCCAACTCCTTTCTGATGGGGATATCCCAAATTAGTAGCTATGCCTTTTTCGGATTGCTCCATCATCAACTGTGGGTGTATGGTATTGCACTGGGGATGGGTGCAACGGTAGGCAATATTGTGGGCAAGCGATTCTTATCTAAAATGAAGAGCTCCACATTTCGCAAATGGCTGATAGGGCTAATGGTGGTGAGTGGTGTAATGTTGATATACGGAGTGTTGAAAAACTATTTGTGACGATGTATTTAAACCATGTGAAATTATAAGCACTCAACTTTTCGCAGGAGTTGGCTCCTGTTTTTCCTTCAATTGTTTAAGTCGAATGTTTCGTAACTCAGCACCAGTTTTCCAACTACAAATGCCCAAGGGTTTAGAAAGATTCATTTCATTTCTGATGCTTAGCTTGTTATCTTCATAAGCATAGTTCACCAGCTTCTCATTATCGATCCAAGCTTCAATTTTATTAGGAGTAACCCTTAGTTTTATTGTGTACCAAATCTCATTCTCAAATTTCTTCGAAGTTTTCGTCTCGTTGTTGGCGGCATCTTCTCCATTAATATTGCTTAGTCCCACTACTGAACCACCCCATCCACCAACAATTAAGCTACAAAAACTATCGTTGACTGGGAAGGTCATTCCACAGAAAAAATCGTAGCCAGAAGTTCTTCGTGCATCCAAAGTCATTTCATAATTCATTCTCGGAACATCTCTCGTTGAAGTAATGCCTGTGCATCCATCTCCGAAACCTAGTATTATCTTTCCATCAGAAACCGAAACCGATCCTTGTGGACCAAATTGGGTTATTTGCCATCCATCCAAAGTTTTCCCATCGAAAATCGAGTTTTCGTCTACCTCAACAAGGTTCTTCTTATTCGGTTGCTCTTCTTGCGTGGTTTGCTTCGAGGGGTTTGTGCAATGTGTGAACAGTGCAATTATTAAGAGAAGGAAAATCTGTTTTATAGGGGTGTAAAAGAGTTTCATTTTGGGTGGTGTTTACATAATAAAAATAGAATTTACTTCACTTCATCTTCATACGCTTGTCGCAATCCACGTGCTTTCAACAATAGTTCTCTTGATACACGGGCTATGTTATGAATTAAGATAATTCGTTGATTATTGGTGTTTGATTTCATTTGAGCGATTTCTCCTTCCCATTCATTAGCTTGAGCAAAGTGCTCTTTATATGGAATTTCATCAACTTGTTGCGACATTGTTTCGGTCACAAACTGTAGGATTTGACTCACATAGTTGCAAAATCGCAACTCATCTTCGGCGAGCGGTTGTTTTGCTTTACGATTGTGTACGGCGAAAGCAGATATGTACGACAGTAAAGCGTGGTTGAGATCCGTCAGTCTGAATGCTTTCTGCTGGAAGAGGCGTTTACTTTTTGGCTCGAGGCGCATATCCTTCCATGCTGATGTTAGCGCATTGTCGGCATTGTGCGCCGTGCGGCGGTTGTGTAAGTATTCTGTTTCGGTTATCGAAGTGGTGTAGATACCTTCAAAATAGCGTTTGTTTTTAGCAATCGCCGTGTGCAGTAAAATAGGTAGTTGTTTGTATTGCCAATCGGGCCAAATAAATCGTACAACTACATAAGCTAGAAATCCACCAATGAGTGTATCGATGATGCGTGGCACCATCACGGCAACACCTTGGTCTGCGAGCAGATTGAACGATGCCAACACATAAATTGTAATAAAGATGGCGGCAATGGTATAGTTTCTTTTTAACCAAAAGAAGAAGGCGTAAATAGCTCCTAACATCAACAGTATTTGTCCAGTGAGGGTTGGTAGCAGTTGTGCCAAACCTACACCAAGCATCACGCCCATCAAAGTTCCAAATATTCGATGAAACAGTCGTTGACGTGTGGCACTGTATGTTTGTTGAACCACAATGAGTGATGTCAATAATATCCACGCTCCTTTTTCGATGTTTAAAAGATGCATGATGCTATACCCTAACAACATGCAGAGCGTTAAACGAACCGCAAAGCGGAAACGTGGATGTGTAGGCGTTAAAATGCTCAAAAGTGATTTACGTGCAGGACGTTGATAGTTGAAGTCAGGCATTTCAACTTGACTTCTCTTTACACCTTCATTTCGCAAACTTTCTTCTAAACCGCTTAGGTTTTTCATTAGCAAAAATAGAGTGGAGTAGTGTACTTCGTTGGCTTCTTTTTCTGCATCCAACATGTTTTTCAATGCAGATACTGTCCACACCAGAGAGATAGGATGTTTGTACGTTTCGCCCGAGAGTAGCGACTCTGCATAGAGGTGCATGGCACTAGCAATTTGGTGCATCAGCTGTCCAAAACCTTCAATCAAGTCACTATTCTTCACCTGCCCACTTAAAATGTCGTATTGTTCGTGGCTCGACGTAGCACGCTCTTGCATCTCTTGCAAGAGAAACCATTTACAGTAAAAGGAATCTACCGCTTCACGCATCTCCTCGCCCGACTCTGCGGAGTAGCTTTGTAAATCGCGTTTGCATACTTCAATTTGTTGTGCTAATTGAATATTCTGTTGTGCCAGTTGATTTCTTATTCTCTCTTGCTCTTCTGGTTCGCTGGGGAATAGCTTTGCTTTCACTTCGATATATTCCGCCAAATAGGAGAATCCATCCGAAAGCTCCCCACGTAGTAGTCTCAGTGGTTTAAAGTAGAGTAATAGCACCGAAACAGTAGAATAAATAGATGCACCTATCACATATAATATCGGCTGATGAAACCACTGTGTGCTTGCGTCCACCCCCAACATGGTGTAGGTGATGATGAGCAGGGTGCCAAAAGTAACTCCTTGCAGTCGATAGTTGATGCCAGCCAGTAGTGTGAGCAGAAAAATCATTGTTCCTAAAACAACACCAAAAATAATTGGGAAAGGAGTTAGTAATCCAATAATACTACTTGACACCGAAAACAACAACACCGAAATTCCTGCCGATTTTAACCGTCCGCGTGGATGTACATCTGTTTCGGCAAGTGCCATTGCCACTACACCTAATGCCAAAGTAGTGGCTATAAAAGAATTGTCGAATAGCATTTCGGTGAGAATGACCAAAAATGCAATCGAAACTGTTACTTTAAGTGCCCAAAGATGGGGTGGGTTTTTCCAAAAAACATTTAACCACACCTTTCTTATGGTATTCTTTACCAAGCTTAGATAATGAGTCATGGTTTCTATCTTTTTCGAGTAATGTGAATACAAAAGTACGAAATATGTGTGAGTATTGATAGTTTGTAGCGAGAAACAGTTTTGCACTTTCTAAGGAGTGGGGGGGTAGAGGGATTGTTTCACTCATCGATTGAACAAGAACTGCTCGGGTCCATTTGCAATGCGAGTGTTGCATTGGGGAAATACTTGTAACTCTTTTTTTGCAACACACGATTTGCAAAGCCGCACGATCGGGATGTTATATATTGACAAATTATAAAGATAAACAATTTTATCAGTCAACACTTACTTCTTGATTTTCAAAGACCCACACTTTATCTATTTTTTGAAAAAATCTTTACTATCTTTATACTTTATAATTACACACATTAAAAACATACGATAGAATGAAAAAAATAATTCTCACTCTGGCAATAGGTCTCTTCGTCTCTTTTGCGTATGCGGATGAGGGGATGTGGATGTTGCACTTGTTGAAGCAACAAAAATTGGCTGAAATGCAAGCCATGGGATTAAAGCTGCAGGATACTGATATTTATGACCCTTCGGGCAGTTCGCTAAAAGATGCAGTTGTACAATTTGGTCGTGGCTGTACTGGCGAGGTTATCTCATCGCAAGGATTGGTGCTCACCAATCACCATTGTGGATATGGAGAGATACAAAGTCACTCCACATTAGAGAATAATTACCTGGAAACAGGTTTTTGGGCAATGTCGAAAGCTGAAGAGTTGCCCAATCCTGGACTAACAGTTACTTTTATTGAAAAGATGGAGGATGTTACCGAATTTGTTTTTAAGCGTTTGGAAGAGGACAAAGAGAAAGATGTGGACGGAGTCTTTTTCCTTTCGCCCAACTATCTTAATAGCTTGGCGCGTGAACTTGTGGGAGTTGAGTATTTAGCAGAGAACAAAGGGGTGGATGTAGAAATAAAACCATTTCACAATGGGAATCAATACTATATGTTCACCAGGAAGATGTATTCAGACATTCGTCTAGTGGGTGCACCGCCCAGTTCCATTGGTAAGTTTGGTGCAGATACCGATAATTGGACTTGGCCAAGGCATACAGGCGATTTTTCTTTGTTTCGCATCTATGCTGACAAAGAGGGTAATCCCGCAGAATATTCCGAAGACAATGTGCCATTGCAACCCAAACGTTGGCTCAACATATCTACTAAAGGAGTTGAGGAGAATGATTTTGCAATGCTTATTGGTTTTCCTGGAACTACCAATAAGTTCTACACTTCATGGGAAGTGAAAGAGCGCCGTGATATTGACAATGCTGTCAGAATTAATATGCGCGAAATTCGCCAAGAGGCAATGTTGGAGGAGATGCTGAGAGACCCTGAAATAAATATTCAATATGCATCTAAATACTCTGGTTCTACCAATGCCTACAAGAATGCGATTGGTACAAATTGGGCAATTGGAGTACGCGATTTTGAAGAGCAAAAACGAGAGCAACAAGACCGTTTATATAATTGGGCAATCGAAAATGATAAGCAGGAGTATGTAGATGCTCTAAAAACAATAAAGCGTATTGTAGAAGAGCGTGCCGACCTACGAATTAGAAGCTGGATGATAAACGAAGGAATTCTTAGAGGGGTTGAGTTTTCAAAAGTTCCTGTTTCATCTGTCGATGCGTTGATAAAAGCTCTTGACGATAGTGATAAGGCTGCGGAAGAGATTGCCATAAAGCAATTGGAGGCAGACTATAAAGATTTTTTCAACAAAGATTATAGTAGTTTTGTAGATAGAAAAGTCGCAAAAGTTATCTTGGAAGAGTATGTAGAGCTTGTACCTTACGACAATTTGCCTTTGGCACTGCGTGCCATCTACGATGAGTTTGATGGAGATGTGTATGCTTATGTCGATTATCTTTTTGAGACCTCAATTTTTGGTAGTCACGATAATATGAAAGACTTTCTTTCAGGTAATCATGATGTAGAGCAGCTGAAAAATGACCCAATGGTCAACTTTGCCAAATCGGTGAGAGACGAATTCTATCAATTAAGAACTGAGCTAAGTGCTTATGACAACCCCTTCAACATAGCTCGCAGAAATTACCTCAGAGGTATGTTGGAGATGGATGGTCCTTATACTTATTTCCCCGATGCCAACTTTACCATGCGATTGAGCTATGGACAAGTGAAAGGATATGAACCGAGAGACTGTGTCTATTATGGACACCAAACTACGTTGGGCGGCGTAATGGAAAAGGAAGATCCCAACAATTGGGAATTTGTTGTACACGAAAATTTGAAAGAGCTTTATGAAACCAAGGACTTTGGTCCTTACCAAATGCCCAACGGGCAGATGCCAGTTGATTTTGCTGCTACCACGCACACCACTGGTGGTAACTCGGGTAGCCCCGTGATGAATGGAAAGGGTGAGCTGATTGGTATCAATTTCGACCGAAATT
The DNA here is from genome assembly GCA_964640575.1 of uncultured Dysgonomonadaceae bacterium. Taxonomy (GTDB): domain Bacteria; phylum Bacteroidota; class Bacteroidia; order Bacteroidales; family Dysgonomonadaceae; genus UBA2632. The sequence goes on along the minus strand of CAZXGV010000003.1, from coordinate 8,996 downwards.
GGGAAGGTGTGGGTGGCGATATCCAATTCTTGCCCGATTATCAACGAAGCATCATTGTAGATATTCGTTACGTGTTGTTTATTATTGACAAGTTTGCGGGGGCAACGCATTTGATTGAGGAAATGGATATCAATTAGTTCTTATCTTTGCAATAAAAATGCAAAATACTCTATTTCGACAACTTAATATACTACGTTATTATCGTTTTTATCAGCCACTTACTCCTATAAGCTTTATCACTCTGTTGATTAATGAGTTGTAAGCCTGAAAGGCTGGCATATTTCAGCCCAAGGCATCTCCTTGGGGCTCACAGTATCCCCCATCTTTCCCCAAAACCAATTGGTTTTGGGGAAAGATGGTTCTTATGAACATTATAGAAACAGATAAACAAATCAGGTGCAGATAATTTTGGTTTTAAAATAATACATAAAACTAATCCCTCTCTCATTCGTTCATTAAACTATCCACCAAAAAGCCACTCTATGAAAGAGAGCAACAAAAGAACAAACAGAACTAAACTATATGAAAAGTAAAATTTTAGGACTATTCCTTATTCTCGGTATTACAACCACAGCATTTGCACAAGAGTATGTGTCACCAACTTACAAGCAGTGGGTTACCAAATCGGCAGATTATATGGAGCAAAACCAATTGGATAGTGCAGAGTTTGCACTCAACCAAGCAATAGCGAGTGACCCAGATAATAAAAACAACTCGTGGTTGATGACAAGCTTAGGAACAATTCAGCAACATTTAGGGAAATTTGATGCTGCATACATCTCACTCACAACAGCTTTGAACAAACACCCAGAGTCGGTTTTTATTTTACACCAACGTGCTACATTATTAATGGAAATGGAGCGATGGGACGAAGCCAGAGAAGATTACAATGCGTTGCTTTCTATTGACTCGTTGGATGTGGAAGCACTTTACAATCGTGGTGTTCTCAAACTGGAGGTGAAAGATAGAGCAGGAGCCGAAAAAGACTTTGAAGTGGCAGAGCGCAATGGTGATTTTTCTCCTTTTGGTTTGCTTGGCAAAGCTTTGTTGCAAAGACTTGATGAGGAATGGGAAGAGGCTGAAAAGACATATACAGCAGTGTTGAAGGATTATCCCGAAATGGTCGATCTTTACTTGAAAAGGGCAGAATGCTATCTGCATCTCGATCAATTATCCAGACTCTCACACGATTTGCAAAATGCAGCGACACATGAGTTCGCGAATCCAATGTATTATTTTTTAAGAGGTCAGTTGCGATTGAAGCAATTTGACAAATTGGCTGCACTAAGTGATTTTAAAAAAGCACAAGAGTTAGGGATGGATTCGGAGTTATTGCATCCTTGGATTAAAAAGGCGGAATAATTGGGAATTAATACAACCACTTACCCACGTTTTTAGCTTAGCGTCGACACTAAGCTAAAAACATGAATAATAGGGGTTAATCAAGTTCAATAATTTGAATGTTCCTAAAGTGGATCTCCGCTCCTTCTGCCTCCAGGCAGATATAGCCCTTGCGTTGTGAAGAGTTGGTTATACCATTTACAAACTTACCGTTTACTGAAAGTTTGATATTACCATCCACACACACAATTTCGTATGTGTTCCACTCCTTCTTTCCCAATACGCGGTTCTCTCTTGACTTGCTGCGGCTACCCCGTGGATTCTCGGGGGTTATCTCAACTCCTCCAACTCCAAACAATTCGCCGTGTACGTAAGCAATAGGCGGCTCTACACCATCGCGCGTGTTCAGTTTGACCCACTCCAAATCAAGCATTTGCACTTCCACCCCATTGGGAAGCCTGTTGTCTTGTGGCTTGGCATCGCTCCATACAAACACACCAGAATTACCTCCTGCTTCTTGGTGACTCCACTCTATGTGCATGATAAAGTTTTCGTACTCTTTTTCGCTGCGTATTACACCTATTGGTAATCCTGTAGTTTTCAGAATGTCGCCATCAAGCCACCAGGAATCTTCTTCTGTGTTTACTTGAAACCATTTTATCGGTTTAGCTTCGCTAAGCTTATTAGACAACACATCTTTCATGTGCACGGCAGTACCGAACTCAGCAACCAATCCTTCTTGGGAAGATTCAGTTTCTGAACATCCAGTATTTGCAATTAGCAGAAAGAGTGAAAAGATAACGCTAATTATTACTGTTTTATTTCTCATACTGTTTTTTCTAAATTATTTATATTTATTCTTTGCCTTTTTTATCAAAGATTTAAACTGCAAAAGGTTTACAGGCAGACATCACCTTATAAATATGAAATTATCTGGTCCATTTGAAGTGAAATTTCTTTCAAGTGCTTCCTGTCACCTCCTCCAACTTCAGCAGTTATCCAACCACCTGAATAATTAATTTCCCTCACTGCTTTCATTACAACGGGCCAATTGTTATCACCTTCCAACAGATTTACTTTAAAACCATCCCACAATCCTTTTGTGTTCATTAGTTCACGGCTATACTCTTTGGCGTGAAGCTTCATGATGCGCGAGTTAAGCGTTTTAATCCAATGCTCGGGCCACCCATAACGTAAGATGTTTCCAATATCAAAATACCAACCCACGAGTGGATGGTTTATTTCATCAACAAAACGTTTGGCTTCGATGGGACTTAAAATGAAGTTGTTCCAAACATTTTCTAGCGCAATTTGCATACCTGTTTTTTCAGCATAAGGAATCAATTCTCTTATCGAGTTTTGTGAATTCAAATAGGCTTGTTCGTAAGGAACTTTCTCGTTCACTACCCCTGGAACAACCAAAACTGTATCACCACCCAACTCCTTAACTTCTTCCAGTGATTTTGCAACCGACTCAATGCACTGCATCCTTACTTGTGGATCGGGATCGGAAAGTGGCTTCGACCAATGGTCTTTATTCACAACACTTGGCAACTCAATACCCGACTTTTCTTTTGCAGACAGTACGTCAGAGAGTTTCATTTCTAATGGGCAGTTTAACTCTACACCATCGAACCCCAAATCTTTAACAAGCTTGAATTTGTCAGTAAGAGATAAATCCTCCTTTATCATACCAATACCAAGTCCTTTCTTCATTTTAGCTTTATTTTCAGATTTTTCCTCAAATATGGAAGCCCTTGCAGTAGATGGGCTTAAGGCAGTTGCACCTGCCATGACAGCTACAGACTTAATAAAATCCTTTCTATTCATTTCGGCAATTATTTGAATTCAGTTATCCCAGGAATAGCAATAGGAACATCATATTGTGTATCCTCTGTCAAGTTGCTTGGGAATAACTCCTCATTTGAAGCTAAAACATCCTCGATTAAAATTGTTTTTCCTGTATAGCCAGCCGCCCGACCCGCCAATGCAACTAAATTAGAACGAGTCATCCATTCACCATCATTGATAGGCTTACCTGATCTTATTGAAGCAAAAAGTTCATCATGTTCTGTTTGATACATGCCTCTACTAATTGTTTCACTCTCATACGATTTATCATCGGTAAACTTTGTAGAATCTTCATACTTCCATGGTCTTCGTCCTCTTATTTCGTGAAGTCCAGTGCGATTGTTTACAATCATATCTCCGTCAGAGCCAACTAAATCCAATCCGTAGGATGGACTTGTGTTGTTTTGTTGGCGGCACGAAAAAAAGGCTGTTGTGCCATTTGAATAAGTGTATTTTAGCGCAAAGTGGTCATAAATATTTCCATATTTTGGATCCGTTCTTTTTTGTCTGCCTCCAGTTCCAACTACACTTACAGGAGCAACATCGCCCATAGCCCACTGAAGCATGTCTATGCTGTGAATTGCTTGCTCAACAATATGATCTCCTGATATCCAGTTATAGTATAACCAATTACGAATCTTGTGTTGCATGTCTGTCTCGCCTTTTTGTCTTTCTCTATACCACAACTCAGATGTGTTGTTAAAAGCATTAGCTACTAATATATTACCAATTTCTCCATTAAGTATCTTTGGGAAAATCTGTCTTTTTGGATGATGATATCTCCAGCAAAAACCTGAAACTAAGGATAGATTCTTTCTTTTTGCTTCTTTAGCAGCATCCATCACTCTACGTAAACCAGGAGAGTCAACCGCATAAGGTTTCTCAGCGAATATGTGCTTGTTAGCTTTAACTGCTGCCTCTATATGATCAGGTCTGAAAGCAGTTGGGGCAACTAATAAAACAACATCTACGTCCGTATCAATCAATCTTTGATATGCATCGATACCCACAAATTGATTTTCTTTTGACACCTGAACTTTATCCGCATACTTTTCTTTCAATGTATTGTAGGACTTTTGCAAACTATCGCCAAATGCATCCGCCATAGCAGTTATGATTACATTAGGGTCTGCATTTATTGCTTCTCCTGCTGCACCTGTACCACGACCACCACATCCTATTAGTCCTACTTTCAAGGTATCACTATTAGATGTCCATACAGAATTAGAACCTAATACTGAAGTTCTAGGAAGGGTTGCCCCAATGGTAGCAATTCCTGCTGTTTTAATAAATTGTCTTCTTGATAAACTCATAGTGTTTTGTTTTTAAATTAAATATTGACTTGTTAAACTTTTGAGGTATTCCTGCTATTTATTTTAAGCAGTATGTTTCTGCTTATTACTATTCTTTTGTGGAGTTTGAATTTATAATAATCTGACAATAAAGGAAACTATATTTACGCTGCCGACTAAGATACAAATAATGTGTAATATAATGAGTAATTAATAAGTTTAACTTAATGAAAATTAGAAGCACACTTTGAATTGCAGATTATCTGCTACTTTACCTCAGGTTATTTAAACATCTGCTACGCCAGCAAACTTCTTGAAACAGGGAACTATGATTGGCGGAGTTTGATACCTTGCATCTACACAAAGTTGAAAACGTGAATAATATAGGTTACGTCTATTTTCCTTATATTTGTATCGCTACCCATTGATCTACTTTAATAGTGGATTTTACAATTAAACTAACAGTATGATAAAAATAGAAAAGAAGTGGCTCATAGCCATTATGGGAACACTCACACACTTGTCACTCGGCACAGTGTATGCTTGGAGTTTTTTTCAAACTCCTATCACAGAACTGTCTGGATGGAGCAACAGCCAAGTGGCATGGGCTTTTAGTCTATCTATATTTATGCTGGGTGTAATGGCTGCTTGGGGAGGGACTAAAATTGACAAATATGGACCACGAAAGCTTGCTATCATTGGCGGTGTGATGTATGCAATGGGTTATATTATCTCCTCTTATGCATTATCTTCGGGCGTGTTGTGGTTGTTGTATTTGGCTTTTGGTGTGTTGGGTGGCGCAGGATTGGGGTTAGCTTATGTGACACCCGTTGCAACTGTCTCTAGGTGGTTTACCGAAAAGCAAGGATTGGCTACAGGTATGGTTGTTATGGGGTTTGGCTTGGGTGCTTTGGTCATGTCCAAACTGTTAGCTCCACTTTTTTTGCATTTAAGCAATCAAAATTTGAGTTTGACCTTCCTCTACATTGGTCTCACACTGATTGTGGTGTTACCTTTTAGTGCTTTGTTTCTGCAACTGCCACCGACAGAGAAAGTGAGGGAGCTTCCTAAACAGCTTGTTAAATCAGTAGGTCCGTCTCCTTTTAAATTGATTTTCTCAAAATCATTTATCATTATTTGGCTTATGTTTATGATAAATGTTGTGGCAGGTATGATTTTCATCTCTTTCCAGTCGCCATTGTTGCAAGATATACTGAAGTTGCAAATGCCCGAAACAACAAACTTTGCAGAGCCTTCTGTAGTAGCTAATCTTAATGCTGCGGGAGCAACATTGATTGCTGTCAGCTCTGTGTTCAACGGAGTGGGACGTTTCTTTTGGGGTGCTGTTTCCGATAAGGTAGGACGTGTTTCCACTTTCAGAATATTGCTTGCGTTGCAAGCACTTATATTTGTAGCGCTTATTTTTGTTACCCATCCCGTTTGGTTTTTTGTGTTTGTCTGTGTCGTGCTCTTGTCTTATGGTGGCGGATTTGGAGTTATTCCATCGCTTATCAACGATAGTTATGGAGCGCAATTGATGCCTGCTTTGTATGGAGCAGCCCTCACTGCTTGGGGGGTGGGTGGCATTATTGGTCCGCAAATTGTAGCGTTTATGAAAGACAATTATCCAACAAATGCTGGATTGTATGCATTTGTGATAGGGAGCGTTATTTTGGTAATGGGATTGTTGTTGTCCTTCTTTTATAAAGAGAAGAAGGTGCATGAGAATGATTTTTTTTAATGGACCATAAGAATTTCTCTCAAAAAGGCAAAAGAAGTGAGCGGTATCTCAGAAGAGTTATCCTTGTCTTTGGTTTCTATCTTTTAATCCTCTACTAGTGACAAGTTTTCCCCAATATGTTAGGAACAGCACTAATCAGAGAGTAGGTGCTAGCAAGGCGAGGTGAAATGATAAGCAGCAGTGGTGCATTCATGTGTTCACCATAATTGCATGGTAAGCTAAACATGGAGGTAAATGTTTAACAGCACATTGTAAAATTATGCCATTGGCAGTGGGTGTGAGTAATCTTGTTGAAATCAGTAGCAATGATGTGAGGGATCACGTTAAAAACATGGACAGTATTGACTTTAAAAGAGTTTCGGCAAAATCGTAGGGCGACTTTGCCGAAATTAACTGCAATGTGTAGTGTGAGGTTGTTCATATTCATAAACAGAGTTTACATGAAATAGTTCATTGATTTTGAGTTAAAAACCTACTTTTCTAAATTAATTTCTTATTTTTGTGAAAGAAGATAAAATTATAGTTTTATGTTCAATTTTAATTGCACTATTATTTTACAGATATAGTCTATAATTTAAGCGATACATATTTTGCTTAAACGCTCCTGCATACTTCCACTGAAGGATGTTTTATCGAACACTATTTCATGAAAATATTAAATAAATAAAATGATATGTATAGTAAGTATAGCAACGTAAAAGAAAAGCAACGCTTAAAGGCGTTGAAGTACTATAAATTAAATGAAATCGATATAGACCTTTCTTATTTTTTAGAGTCTCTTACAAAAATATGCGAAGTCCCTCTTTGTAACATTCTTGTTGTTTATCAAGAAAATCTCGTTGTGCTTGCATCAGCAGGAATAGAAATTAGAAAAAACCATAAGAGACATGGATCATGTTCTCAATATGCCATTCAAAAGAATGAATTTTGTGAGATAGAAGATATTAAAACCATAAAAGAAATCAATGATAAAACGTATTTAATTGAGGGTTTTGATATTCGATTTTATGCTGGACATCCACTTACCGATCAGGAAGGAAACAATTTAGGTATTTTGAATATATATGACGATAAACCACGGACGCTTACCGAGGAGCAACGACATTTTTTTATCAATGCATCAAACAACATAGTAGAATTAGTTACTACCAAGCGTCAAGAACGACGCCTTCTCCATTTCGACAACATGTTTTTCAAGTCGAAAGATATTTTTGGGATAGTTCGATTTGATGGTGAAATTGTAGATGTAAATCCTTCATTTTATAAGTTGCTAGGATATACAGCTGAGGGAGTATCTAAAATAAACTTTCGCGACTTTACCCATCCAGACTATTTAGAGGAGAGCAAAGCTCACGCAAAGGATATATTTGGTAAAAAAACACAGCTTGGTTTTACACTCCCCTTGATAACAAAAAACAATGAAGTTAAATGGGTCGAATGGACTTCGACTCATGAGAAAAAAACAGAGTTAGTTTATTTTATTGGAAGAGATGTTACTGAGTCTAAAAAGCAGTCTGTCCTTTTGAAAAATAGTGAAGAACGCTTTCGCACTTTCTTCGAAAATTCACATAGCCTTATGGCGGTGCATGATTTGGAGGGTAGTTTGATTTACTTAAATAAAAGTGCTGCAAACAAAATAGGCTTGCCGATAGAGTTCTTTAAAGGCAAAGACATTTCTCACTTTCTTAATAGAGGACGCTCTGAGTCGTATAAGGAGGAATATCTTAAGCAATTAAAAGAGACTGGTAAAGCAAGTGGAACTGCGACTTTTGTTTTGGGAGATGATACAAAGAGAATATTGCTGTATAACTCAGTTGTAGATGTTAATAAAGATGGTGAAATATGTGTACTAGCCAATGGTGTAGATATAACCGATCGCATTCAAATGGAAGAAGATTTGAAGAATGCCACTAAAAAGGCAGAGAAAGCCAACGAAGCTAAGTCGGAGTTTATAGCCAATATGAGTCACGAAATTCGCACGCCACTTAATGGTATAATAGGTTTCACCGATTTGATGATGAAAACAGAGTTGGATGATACCCAACAGCAATATTTGAAGATAATTAATCAGTCGGGGGCAACCTTGCTCAATATTGTAGATCAGATTCTCGATTTCTCTAAAATAGAATCTCAAAAGGTTACCTTAATCAAAGAGAAAATAGATTTACAAAGTTTAGCAGCCGATGCGTTTACAATGGTTTCTTATGCATCCGAAAAAAAAGGATTGGAAATGCTTTTGGATTTCCAAGAAGACCTTCCTCGTTTTATTTGGTGCGACGAAATCCGTTTGAAGCAGATATTGGTTAACTTGTTGAGCAATGCTGTAAAGTTTACAGAAAAGGGCGAAGTGAAATTGACTATAAGTTTGAAGGAGAGGTTGTCAGATAATTATTTAATTCTAAGTTTCTGTGTGTGCGATACTGGTGTAGGTATTCACCCCGACAAGCTGGAAGAGATATTTAAAGCATTCACGCAAGAAGATGGCTCTATTACCAAGCGGTATGGTGGTACTGGATTGGGGCTTACTATCTCAAACAAGCTGTTAGAGCTGATGGGTAGTAAGTTGGAGGTGAAGAGTGAGCTCGGGAAGGGTAGTCGTTTCTTTTTCGATATGAAGCTAAAAGCCGAAAAAGACAGGTTCAATGATGAGCTATTGAAGGGGATAAACAGGGTGCTGGTGGTGGATGACAACAACAGCAACCGTCAGATATTGAAACGGATGCTTGAGTTGAAAAACATTGAAGTAGATGAGGCAGATAGTGGATTGGCAG
>CAZXGV010000002.1:0-60971 GCA_964640575.1 uncultured Dysgonomonadaceae bacterium | reverse complement strand
AAAGACAGGGACAGAAAGAAGTTTATGTTCATGCAATATTAGACGGAAGAGATGTGCCACCATCTGTTGGCAAGGAAGACATAGAGAAGCTTGAAGTTAAACTAAAAGAAATTGGTGTAGGAAAAATAGCAACAGTTACGGGAAGATACTACACAATGGATAGAGACACAAGATGGGAGCGAACAAAGCTTGGCTATGATGCACTCGTTCATGGCATAGGAGTAGAAGCTAACAGCCCAGTAGAAGCTGTTGAGAATTCATATAAAGAGGGAGTTGAAGATGAGTTTTTAATCCCAGCTGTTATCAAACAAAATGGAAAACCAGTTGCTAAAATAGAGGACGGAGATAGTGTTATTTTCTTTAACTATAGACCCGACCGAGCAAGGCAAATAACTCGTGCCATTGTAGATGATAAGTTTGATGGCTTTGATAGAGGCAATAAAGTAGATACTCTCTTCGTAACTATGACTGAGTATGACAAATCTATAGAGAATGTATTGGTCGCTTACACAAAAACTGCACCAGTTAATACTCTTTCTCAACATGTAAGTTCAAAGAACTTAAACCAACTAAAGATAGCCGAAACTGAAAAATATCCACACGTTACATTTTTCTTTAATGGAGGAATTGAAGAGCCATATATGAACGAAGATAGAGTCTTAATCCCTTCTCCAAAAGTTGCAACTTATGATCTTCAGCCTGAAATGAGTGCTGAAGGTATAAAAGAAGCCTTGATTGAGAGAATAAAAATGGATAAGTACGATTTAATAGTTGCAAACTTTGCCAATCCTGATATGGTAGGTCACACTGGAGTAATTCCAGCAGTTATTAAGGGGGTAGAAGCTGTTGATAAATATCTTGGAGAGATATTAGAAGTATTAAAGACAAAAGGCGGACATACTCTTATAACTGCAGACCACGGAAATGCAGAACAGCTTTTGGATGATGAAGGTAACCCATTTACGGCTCACACAACCAATAAAGTTCCACTTATATATGTAGGAGAAAATAAAGTAGAGCTTCAAGAAGGCAAACTTTCAGACCTTGCACCTACTCTACTAGAGCTTATGAAAGTTGAAAAGCCTAAAGAAATGACAGGAAAGAGTCTATTGATAAAAACATAATATAATAGGGAGTATAATTTTGAATACTACTTTTGATAGTATACGAGATTTCTATTAGATAGATAAAAGAGGAGTTGTTCTTTAAAAAAAAGAATAGCTCCTTTTTTTGATTATTCCGGTTTTGAGTGGATTGGATGTAGCACATAATATCATTTGAACCTTTTATGCGAAGAGAAAGCAGATTCGACCTTGTTTATTTTTGATGAGTCCACAACTGGTCTTCACTTTCATGATATAAAAACATTGTCGAATGCTTTTTATGCACAGATAGACATAGGATACACCAATGTGATTGTCGAGCACAAATGGATGTGATAATGATGTAGAGCACCGTAAAGAGGTATTTAAATGTGGTGAGTCTTATACAGCGGGGTATTTGGAGGAGAAGTTGGGGAAGAACTCTTTTTCGCTAAAGTATAGGTCAACTCTTTTAGCAACTTGTTTATACTATGTGCACTGCGAGAAGGGTCACGTAAATCTGGAATGATTCTGCTAAAATGGTTTACTAAACCTGTGTATGTGCTTCAGTTTTTCAAGTATATAATACTTTGCCATCACTACTTATCTCTTTTGCTGAAAGATTAAAGTTTACCTGTTTGTTTCCTCCATAAAAAGTTATAACTTTATAACTTGTTTTTATAGTTTTATGATGAATATTCCAGTTTGCTTTAAAGAAATAGATCGTTTTGGCTACATAATATTCCAATAAAGTGCTGATTAAAAGGTGCTAGTAAATTTATATTTTCAAATAACAATACAATGTCAAACTCTTCAATTTCATTAAAAACATTATTTCTATTCCTATTAAGTGGCTTTCTCTCTGCAAACGTACAAAGTCAACAAAAAACAGAGCCTAAATTGATTGGAATATCAACATCAGATTTATCCATGGTATTTGAAGTGAATTCTGAGGGTAAATTAATGTTTCATCATTTTGGTAACAAGATTAATGATCCTTCCCCCTTTTTAGCAAAGAAAAGTTATCGAAGAAGTGATTATGGAACCGATCCAGAAGGTTATTCAACTACTGGTGGTCGCAATTTTAGAGAGCCTGCTTTGCGAGTAACACATTCGGATGGTGATTTGAACACTGAATTGATTTACGTAACTCATTCGCAAATATTTTTAGAGGATTCAAACATACTAGAAACTGTTATTCAATTGAAGGATCATAAACTGCCCTTTTTAGTGCAGTTAACGATTAGTGCTTATCAGAAAGAAAATGTTTTCACTCAGAGTGTTCAAATAAAAAACGAAGAAGAGTCTGACGTTATCCTCCATAATTATTATTCGATGTATCTTCCAGTTAAGGCAAACAAGTATTACTTAAATACATTTGCAGGTGATTGGGCAAAAGAAATGGGATTGGAAGAAAGTGAGCTTACACATGGAATTAAGAGTATTGAATCAAAAAAGGGTATGCGCACTACCCGTACCGAAAACCCATCTTTCCTATTATCTTTGAATGCTCCAATGGATGAGAACTATGGAGAAGTAATTGGTGGAGCGTTAGCATGGAGTGGCAATTACAAATTGAACTTTGAGTTAGATGAATTTGGGGTACTCAATATATCAGCAGGGGTAAACCCTTTTGCATCGGAGCATCATTTAAAAAAGGGTGAAGTTTTTACAACACCAAAAGCCATATTTACATATAGTACTGTTGGTGCAGGAGGAATCAGTCGCAAGCTGCATGATTGGGCACGCAATTACGGTGTCTATGATCCTTTGACTATTCGTCCAACTTTGCTTAATAGTTGGGAGGGGGCTTATTTTGATTTTGATGAAAAAACCATTACAGATATGGTGGATGATGCATCCGAGATGGGCTTGGAAATGTTTGTGCTTGATGATGGTTGGTTTGGTAATAATTATCCCCGTAACTCTTCAAGTGCTGGACTTGGTGATTGGCAAGTGAACAAGAAGAAACTACCCAGAGGAATTGATTACATAGCATCTTATACTATTCAAAAAGGCTTGAAGTTTGGGATTTGGATAGAACCAGAAATGGTTAATCCAAAGAGTGATTTAGCTATAGCGCATCCCGATTGGATTGTGAAAAGCAAAGGTCGTGATATGCCTACTATACGTAATCAATGGTTGTTAGATCTTAGTAATCCTGAAGTACAAGATCATGTTTTTTCTGTTTTTGATCATGTAATGCAATACTCTACTCATATCTCTTATGTTAAATGGGATGCAAATCGTCATGTGGAATCTGTAGGGTCTACTTTTTTGGGAGAAAATAGACAGTCACATTTTTGGGTAGATTATGTAGAAGGCTTTTACAATGTTCTTGAACGTATCCGAGATAAGTATCCGAAAGTAATAATTCAAACGTGTGCTTCTGGAGGGGGTAGAGTTGATTACGGTGCTCTCAAATATACACAAGAAGTATGGACAAGTGATAATACTGATGCACTTAGTCGTATCTTTATACAATATGGCACAAACTTTATTTATCCAGCACTTGTTACTGGTTCTAATGTTTCTGCGGTGCCCAATCATCAAACAAACAATGTGACTCCACTAAAGTTTCGTTTTGATGTGGCAATGAGCGGTCGTCTAGGAATGGAGCTTCAACCAAAAGATATGAATGAAACGGAGAGAGAGTTTGCTCAACAAGCAATAGTAGATTATAAGAGCATTCGCGACATTGTGATGTATGGTGACTTATATCGAATTGCTTCTCCTTATGATAATCAAGGATATTATTCTTTATCTTATGTTGCTAAAAACAAGGAGCGCGCCGTTGTATATGGTTATTGTATCAGTTATCGAGGTCGAGGATTAACTCCAAAGTTTAAATTGAGGGGTTTAGATCCAAACAAAAAGTATATTGTCAAAGAGTTGAATAATTATAAGAACAAATCTTCTTTTTGGGGCAACGATCAAGTTTTTAGTGGAGAGTATTTAATTAATGAGGGGATAAACCCTAATTTAAAAAAGATATATGATAGTGCTGTATATCTTTTTGAGGAGGTAAGGTAGGTCAATGTGCTGATGATTTGACTCTTAAAACAGTTTTCCTTTTATTATATTATGCATATTGCATCTAAAATGTTTTAAAATTCCAATTATTGAAAGTGGGATAGTAAAAGAAATCTCATTGATTTAATGATTAAAAAAATGTCTTATGAAAAAAAATCTGTTGCTTTTATTTTTGTTTAGTCTTGTTGCAGGCACTTATGCTCAAAAAAACTATGAGCTTTATTCGCCTGATGAAAAACTTAAAATCAGTATTAATGTAGGGGGTAAAATTCTGTTTTCTCTTTCACACGATAGTGATGTGATGATTGATAAATCTCCTATATCAATGTCTTTATCTACAGGGGAAGTTTGGGGAATAAACCCTAAAGTAAGAAAAACATCAACCTTTCAAAAGGAACAGTCCATAGCTTCACCATTTAGTAATGCTACTACTGTAGATGATAAGTATAATGAGATTACTATCGAATTTAAGAATGATTGGGCTTTGAAATTTAGAGCTTATAATGATGGGATGGCTTATCGTTTTATGAGTAGTAAAAAGGGGAAATACAATGTTTTAAACGAAGAGGTATCTCTCATGTTTCCATCTGATTTTAAAGCATATGTTCCCTATATAAAAAAATCATATGCTAAAAAAGACCCATTGCAGAGTTCTTTCGAAAATATATACACTTACGACAATCTGTCTAGATTAAATCCTGATTCGCTTATGTTTTTGCCTATTCTAGTCGAAGCAGATAATGGCAAAAAGATATGTTTCACAGAAGTTGATCTCGAATCATATCCGGGAATGTATCTGCAAAAAGATGGTGCGAAGTCTCTTGGAAGTGTTTTTGCAAATTATCCTTCGAAGAAAGAGCAGGGCGGTCATAATATGTTACAACAATGGGTCCTGGAAAGAGAAGATTATATTGCTAAAGTATCTGGACAGAGAGATTTTCCTTGGCGTGCAGCTATCATATCAACAGACGATAAGGACTTAACAGTTTCTGACCTTGTTTACAGGTTGGCTGAGCCTTCTAGAGTAGATGACATTTCGTGGATAAAGCCTGGAAAGGTTGCTTGGGATTGGTGGAATAATTGGAATATTTATGATGTTGATTTTAAAGCTGGTATCAATAATGACACATACAAATATTACATCGACTTTGCATCTAAACACGGTATCGAGTATGTTATTCTGGACGAAGGATGGGCAGTTAATCTTGAAGCAGACTTAATGCAGGTGATACCCGAAATTAATATCCCTGAACTTGTAGCTTACGGCAAAGAGCGTAATGTAGATATTATATTATGGGCTGGATATTGGGCGTTTGACAGAGATATGGAAAAAGTATGTAAACATTATTCAGAGATGGGTGTAAAAGGATTCAAGGTTGATTTCATGAATCGAGACGATCAGGAAATGGTCGATTTCATCTACCGATCATCCGAAACTGCTGCTCAATACAAACTTGTATTAAATTTTCATGGCATGTATAAGCCTACAGGATTGCAACGAACTTTTCCAAATATTTTGAATATGGAGGGTGTAAACGGTCTTGAACAATTAAAATGGGCTCCCGATACATTAGATATGGTTACATATGATGTTACTATTCCTTTCATCCGCATGGTTGCTGGACCGATGGACTATACACAAGGAGCAATGCGGAATGCAGCTAAAGGGAATTATGCACCTATCAATTCTGAAGCTATGAGTCAGGGCACGCGTTGCAGACAATTGGCATTGTATATTGTATTTGAATCGCCTATGAATATGCTTTGTGACAATCCTACCGAATATATGAAAGAACCACAATCGTTAGAGTTTATTTCACAAATACCTACAACATGGGATGAATCAGTTGCTATTAATGGAAAGGTGTCAGAGCATGTAACTCTCGCACGTCGCAAAGGGAATGACTGGTATATTGGTGGCCTCACCAATTGGGATGCTCGTGATATGAATATTGACTTATCATTCCTTCCTGAAGGCAATTATAAAATTACACTCTTTACGGATGGATTGAACGCCCACAAAAAGGGAATTGATTATCAATACAAGGAATATACTGTCAATTCAACTGAGTCGCTCAATCTTCATTTAGCGCCTGGTGGTGGTTTTGCAGCGAAGCTGGAGAAAATGTAACTTTTTAAGGGTATAATAAAAACTTAGTTTCTGATTTTTATTTAAGCAGCATTTTTCCAACACTTTCAATACAGTAAAAATATTCCAATTGTTTCAAAACATTTCCAACGCGTAGGATTCGACGATCAACTGTTGAAAATTGAATCCGCCACGTTGAAAATGTTTTGTAACGATGTAATTCCAAAATTCTACTCCAAATAAATGAAATTGATGCTATTTTCGAATGTTTCTTAACTATTGGAATGGAAAAAATGAGAGAAATGAAGTTTTTTATCCATAAAGATTGAAATCTCTCTGTTTACTGACACTTCCTACACGTAGGATTTGAGTTTCATCTATTGAAAATCATTTCCTCCTTGCAGGAAGCAATTTACAACTGTTTTTTTCATTTTCACCACGTAGAAAATGGTTTAAAAGGAAAAGTGAGTTTCTTAATATGTGAGATTTGAAATATCCTTGGTTGTGTAGGAATTATAATTTGGAATAATCTCTTTTCAACATCTAAATTATTGGTCTCTGCTGAATAATGCTGCTTTTTGAAGTAATCTAATACTAACAGCCTCACTTCATTGTCAATCTTCACTCTAATCGAAACATTATCATTTCGAATTGGTAAAAATTTATTACCTTTGCACTCTATTTCAAAATAGTGTAAATTGACTGAAAATGAGTAATAAATTTCCCGAATATAACGAATTTGATTTATCTGCGATAAACAAAGAGATGCTTGAGAAATGGGATACACTTGATGTGTTCCAGAAAAGCTTAACAACCCGTGAAGGTAAAACTGAATATGTGTTTTATGAGGGTCCTCCCTCTGCAAATGGTATGCCTGGTATTCACCATGTGATTGCACGTGCTATTAAAGATATATTTTGCAGGTATAAAACAATGAAAGGCTTTTTGGTAAACAGGAAGGCTGGATGGGATACACATGGATTGCCCGTAGAACTGAGTGTTGAGAAGTCGCTTGGTATTACAAAAGAGGATATTGGTAAGAAAATCACAGTAGATGAGTATAACAATGCCTGCCGTGTAGAGGTGATGAAGTACACCAAAGAGTGGGAGGAGTTGACTCGCATTATGGGCTATTGGGTAGATATGTCTGATCCGTATGTTACATACGATAATCGATATATCGAATCGCTTTGGTATCTACTAAAAGAGTTGTACAAAAAAGATTTATTGTACAAGGGATATAGTATTCAGCCTTATTCTCCAGCTGCAGGAACTGGTCTTAGTACACACGAACTGAATCAACCAGGTTGCTACAAAGATGTTACAGACACAACTTGTACGGCTCAATTTAAAATAAAAAACCCTTTTGAAGAGCTTACTCAATTTGGCGAACCATTCCTGTTGGCATGGACTACTACGCCATGGACACTTCCTTCTAACACTTTATTAGCAGTTGGTCCTAACATTGAGTATGTAGCTGTTCAAACCTACAATCAATATACAAGCAAACCAATGACAGTTTTGCTTGCTAAGAGTTTATTGCATGCCTACTTCCCCGAAAAGAATGCTTCGTTATCATTTGAAGATTACAAAGAAGATGATAAAAAAGTACCTTATCGGGTGTTAGATAAAGTATGGAAAGGGAGCGAACTTGCAGGATTGGAATATGAGCAGCTGATTCCATGGGTGAAAGCTTCGGACAATGCTTTTAAAGTAGTTGTTGCTGATTTTGTAACCACTGAAGATGGTACGGGCATCGTACACATAGCACCAACTTTTGGAGCAGACGACGCTCGCATTGGTAATGAGCATGATGAGCCTGGGCTCATTCTTTTAGATAAAGAGGGCAATAAGCGTCCGATGGTAGATTTAAGCGGAAAATATTTCGAGTTGGATGACTTGGATGCTTCATTTGTTGCTGAAAATATAGATACAGAGCTTTATGGCAGATATGCCGGGAGGTTTGTAAAAAACTCTTACGACGAAAACCTTACTGAAAATGACGATACGCTGGATGTAGATCTGTCTGTGATGTTGAAGTTGCAGAACAGAGCTTTTCGTATCGAAAGACAGGTTCACAACTATCCACACTGCTGGCGAACAGACAAGCCTGTGCTATATTATCCTTTGGATAGTTGGTTCATTAGAACAACAGCGTGCAAAGAGCGCATGATAGAGTTAAACAACACTATCAATTGGAAACCACAATCAACAGGTACAGGACGCTTTGGGAAATGGCTTGAAAATTTGCAAGATTGGAATTTGAGTCGAAGCAGATATTGGGGAACCCCATTACCAATATGGCGTACCGAAGATGGAAAAGAGGAAAAATGTATTGGTTCGGTTGAAGAGCTTTGCAACGAAATGAAACATGCTCTTGAAGCAGGAGTGATGACTAAACTACCTTGGACAGACTTGAACCTTGATGATTGCAAGAGTATTGACTATGATAAATTAGACTTGCATCGTCCTTATGTTGATGATATAGTGCTTGTTTCTGATAGTGGCAAACCAATGAAGCGCGAGTTAGACCTTATCGATGTTTGGTTCGATTCAGGTGCAATGCCATTCGCGCAGTTTTTCTATCCGCATATTTCTGAAGAAGAGTTTAATAAGGTGTATCCTGCAGATTTTATTGCTGAAGGGGTGGATCAAACACGTGGATGGTTTTTCACACTGCACGCCATATCTACAATGATAAAAGATAGTGTGGCATTCAAGAATGTGATATCGAATGGACTGGTACTTGATAAAAATGGCAACAAGATGTCTAAACGTTTAGGCAATGCTGTCGATCCGTTTGAAACTATCGAAAAGTATGGTTCCGATCCATTGAGGTGGTATATGATAACAAATGCTGCTCCATGGGATAATATCAAGTTTGATATTGAAGGGGTAGAAGAAGCACGTCGTAAGTTTTTCGGCACACTTTATAATACTTACTCATTCTTTACACTTTATGCTAATGTTGATAACTTCGATAATAAAGAGTCGGAAATAGCTCTTGAAGAGAGACCCGAGATAGATCGATGGGTGATATCGCTACTAAACTCATTGGTGAAAGAGGTTGATGAAGCTTATACAAACTATGAGCCAATGCGAGCAGGACGTGCTATAGCCAATTTTGTAAACGACAATCTTAGTAACTGGTATGTACGATTGAACAGAAAACGCTTTTGGGGTGGGGGTATGACTGATGATAAATTGTCGGCTTATCAAACTCTTTATAAATGTTTGCTTACAGTTTCAAAGTTGATGGCTCCTATTGCGCCTTTTTATGCGGACAAACTCTATTTAGATTTAATTTCAGTAACGGGTGTTGAAAGTTTTGAATCGGTACATTTGAGCAGCTTTCCTGCTGTTGATGAAACTGTAATAGACAGGAAATTAGAAGAACAGATGTATTTAGCACAAACTGCATCGTCAATAGTGTTAGCTTTGCGCCGAAAAGTTAATATCAAAGTACGACAACCACTATCTCAAATAATGATTCCTTATGTAGATGAGGAACAAAAACAAAATATTGAAGCGGTAAAATCACTTATATTGAATGAAGTGAATGTGAAGGAGCTTAATTTTGTTGATTCAACAAATGCTATATTGGTGAAACGTATCAAACCTAATTTTAAAAAACTGGGACCACGATACGGAAAAATAATGAAACAATTGGCTGTTGTGATTCAAGAAATGTCGCAAGAGGATATTGCTAAGTTGGAGAAAGAAGGAACTTTTGATTTAAAAGTGAATGATGAAGATGTGACCATTGCGTTGTCTGATACAGAGATTATATCTGAAGATATTCCAGGATGGCTGGTTGAAAATCAAGACAAACTGACAGTTGCACTCGATATCGACATTACCGACGACTTGTTGAAAGAGGGAATTGCTAGAGAATTTGTGAATAGGATACAGAATTTGCGTAAATCGCAAGATTTTGAAATTACCGACAGAATAAGCGTCTCAATTTCGTCTAATGATAAATTGAATTCAGCTATTGATCAATTCTCAGGTTATATCAAATCACAAGTGCTTGCAGACACATTAACTGTTACAGATGAGAGCTATAGTAATGAGATTGATGTAAATGATGAGCTCGTAACTATTCAAGTCGAGAAGATTTGTTGTTAAAGATGCTAATTATAGCATGCTTATTGCTAAATTTGCACAAGCTCACTGGCGGTTACTACAAGTAACTTCAAAATAAAATAATGCAAAATTGAACGACACTATAAAATATTAAGATTATGAAAAAAAAGACACGATATTCAGAGGCAGAACTCGAGGAGTTTAGAGCCATCATATTGGAAAAGCTGGAAGCTGCAAAACAAGAATTTGAAAACTTGAGAGCTGCAGTCACAAATGCGAGTGGAAACGATACAGGAGATACCTCTCCAACATTCAAGAACATGGAAGAAGGCGCATCAACGCTTTCAAAAGAAGATGCTGGGCGTTTAGCACAGCGTCAAATGAAGTTTATTCAAAACCTACAAGCAGCTCTTATTCGTATTGAGAATAAGACTTATGGTGTGTGTCGCGAAACAGGAGTGTTGATTCCAAAGGAGCGTTTGCGCGCAGTGCCACATGCCACATTGAGCATTGAAGCAAAAGAAGGACAAACAAGAAGATAGTATCTGAAACTGTTTAAATTTATGAGAGAGAAGATTCCTAAAGGACTTGCTGCTGTTTTCGTTATACTTCTTGTGCTAGTTTTAGATCAAGTATCAAAGATATGGGTCAAAACAAACATGGCTTTGTATGATTCAATTGAGATAACAAAGTGGTTCAAAATTTACTTTGTAGAAAACAATGGAATGGCCTTTGGGATTGAAGCTATTGGCAAATTATTTTTATCTGTATTTAGAATTGTTGCAGTTGTTTTTATTGCAGTCTATTTGGCTAAAATCATAAGAAAAGACTATAAATATGGATTCATCATTTGTGTGTCTATGGTTTTGGCAGGTGCTTTCGGAAATATTTTGGATAGTGTGTTCTATGGCGAAATATTTAGTGCAAGTTACCCGGGGCATGTAGCAAACTTTGTTCCACTTGGCGAGGGATATTCATCATGGCTTCACGGAAAAGTGGTTGATATGCTCTATTTCCCTCTCATCGAAACGACCCTACCCAACTGGGTGCCTATATGGGGCGGAACCGAAATTTTATTTTTCCGTTTTATCTTTAATTTGGCTGATGCGTCTATCTCTGTAGGTGTGGCATTGTTGCTTCTGTTCTATCGTGAAACATTGTCACATTCCTTGCAGACTGAGAATGAGAAGAAAAAGTCATTAAATAAAATGAATGGATAATCAATTTAAATATCTATTTCTATTACTTCTTACAATGGTGGTTCTCTCTTGTCAGAACCGTCCAAGTGAAGTTTTAACTCGAAAAAGAATGGAGAATGTGATGTATGACATGTACATTGCGGAGGCTATAATAGATAATGATTATCAAAAATTTTCCAGTCCAGAAAATAAGGAAGCATTAATAAATCAGGTACTTGAAAAACACAAAATATCGGAAGCACGTTGGGACACTTCACTATCGTGGTATTCTGATAAAATCGATCTTTATCTTCAGATAAACGATTCTGTTAAATCTCGCTTACAACGCAACCAAAAAACAATTGATATATTGATCTCCGAACGAGACTCTAAAGAACAACATAAAGAAGAGATGAAATCTGCAGATTATATTCCTCCACACTTTCGTATTGCTGGTTTAGGGTGTAATCGTGGTTTTAAGTTTAAACTTGATTCTATGCAGTTGGTTGATCGTTTTATCGATGAAGACAGCATCAGATTTAGTTTTAAGACTTTAGGTATTTATCCGAAGGATACGTACTCATTGAAAGCTATGCTTAGAGCAGAGTATTCTGACACTATTATTTACGAGGACCAAGAACTTGAAGAAAATAGATTATACTGCTTCAATGTCTCGAAGCAAATTGAACAAGATACAATTCTTTCTCTTGATGGTTTTATAAATTTGAGTGGAAAATTGCCATCCGTCCCTATTCAGTTATATCAAATTTCATTAGACAATAATGGAGGGAATGATTCTATTAAATCTTCTAATGACTCTACTACGTTAATTAATGATTCTATCAAGTTAGTGGATGAGGAGATGGAAAGCAACGACTTACTACTACGACCTAAAAAACACACCGATTAAATTGATTACGCTGAGGGGTGAGGGTTTAGAGCTGCAAAATTTGATTACAGCCCCAATAACCCTTTAACTATTTCACGAAAGCATCATTTAGGGCTATCACAGCATCTTCATAACAATCTCTTGTGATTACAAATTGCATATTCACCTGATTAAGAGATTGTCCAAAACTCTCAATATTAATACCCTTTTCGTACAGAGCTTTACTTGCTTTGTATAAAAAACCAGGCATGGCAATGTTTGTACCCAATACACTGACAATAGCACTGGGCAAAGCTGTAACACGATAATAGATTGATGTCAGCTCTTGAATGAGTCTTTCCGACTTTTCGTTTTCCCACACAACTGTGGTAATAGAGTTTGCATTGGTCGATTTCAGAATATAGCTCACTTTGTGTTTTTCGAAATACTTCATAATACCCAAGTCGAAGCCCACTTCGCCCACCATCATGGGGTCGTGCACTTCAAGAGCAATCACTTTGCGAGTACCTGATACAATCTCAGCTCGTGCATGGGGTGAAATGTAATCGCGTGAAATTAATGTTCCAGGGTGTTCAGACTCGAAAGTGTTTTTGATACGGATATTAATGTTTGCCAACTCAAGAGGTTTTGAAGCTTTTGGATGAATGGCTTCCATGCCAATATCTGCTAATTGATCGGCTATAATAAAGTTGGTGTAACCTACAGGAATAGAATTCTCTATGCCAACAATTTTTGGATCGGCACTTGATAAATGATACTCTTTGTGAATAACAGCTTCATTAGCTTTTACTTCTACTGCTATTTTGCTAAATGTTACTTCGGAATATCCTCTGTCGAATGCACGCATAATCCCCTCAGTACCTTTCGTATATCCAGTGGCAACACAAAGTACTTTCTCAAAATTAATATCGTTGAATTCTTTTCGAATCCGTTCGTCTATTGTCAGCAGAGCGTTGTCGTTGAAGCCACATAAATCTATAAATCGTGCATTAATGCCATTATTATTCAGAATGTTGACAGAGTTCCAAGCCGAATGAGCTTCTCCAATAGAAGCTAATATTTCTCTTGCAGCAAGAGAAATGTCAACCATGTTCACATAGCCAGATGCCATTACTTTATTTAAACTATACAAGAGTGTTTTCGATTGATCTACACGGAAACGAATAAAATCGCGTGCTTCTTTCAAGTCGAGACCAATGTCTGCAAATCCATCATTTATTAATAACAGTCTCTTGCAAAATGAATCGAGTGCGCTACTGAAGTCTTCGCCATTTAAAAATACATTATAAATGCCGGGTTCTCCAGTTTTTTTGTGTTCCAAAAGCCAGTTGGTAACATTGTTATAAGCTGAAACAACAAAGATACGATTGTATAAATCGTCATTTTTGCGTGTTCCTTTGATAATGTTGTTGAGAACATCTTGAAATTGAGACATTGATGTTCCACCAATTTTTTCTACTGTTAGCATCGTTTTATTAAATTACTTTGTATTTGAATTCTAATTCTTGAAAAATTAAAACCTTTTTAATTCTTTGTATAATCGTTGTATGGGTAGTCCCATGATGTTGTAATACGAACCGCTAATATGTTTAACCCCGATATAGCCAATCCACTCTTGCACACCATACGATCCTGCTTTATCAAAGGGTGTGTAGTGTTCGATATAATAGTCAATCTCTTTGTCAGTCAATTGATCGAATTCAACATCCGAAGTAACTGAGAAAGAAGTCTGTTTGGTAGTTGATGTTAAACATACACCTGAAACTACACAGTGTGTTTTACCAGACAAAGAGAGCAGCATTTCTTTTGCGTCCTCTTTATTTCTTGGTTTCCCCAATACTCTATCATTTAAAATGACAATTGTGTCAGCTGTAATCAATAATTCATCTTTTTTGAGAGTGTTTGTGTAAGAGTTAGCTTTCTTTTTAGCTACATATTCAGCAATTTCTTTAGCGGATATATCGCTAGGATATGTTTCGTCTATATCCGATAGCACCTTTACCTGAAAATCAATATTAATTCCTCTTAGCAACTCTTCTCGACGTGGCGAGTTCGAAGCAAGGATTACTTTGTAGTCGGTTATTTTCATAAAGCTTTGCGAAGAGCTACAAGTTTAGTAAGAAGTGCCTCTAATTGATTAAGAGGTAGCATATTTGCACCATCCGATTTTGCTTTAGAGGGATTGGGATGAGTTTCTATGAATATGCCATCTGTGCCAACAGCAATAGCTGCTTTGGATATGGTTTCAATCAACTCTGGCTGTCCACCAGTGACTCCTGATGGTTGGTTGGGTTGTTGCAAGCTGTGTGTCACATCCATAACCACAGGAAATCCGAACTTTTTCATGGTAGGAATGCCACGATAATCGACAATCAGATCATTGTATCCAAAAGATGAGCCTCTCTCTGTGAGTAGTACGTTGTTGTTGCCAGAGTCCACAACCTTTTGCGCAGCAAATTGCATGCTTTCTGCTGAAAGGAATTGTCCTTTCTTGATGTTAACAACTTTCCCTGTTTTGCTTGCTGCAACCAACAACTCGGTTTGGCGACACAAAAATGCAGGGATTTGAAGTACGTCAGCATATTCAGCCACTATTGCAGCTTCATGCGATTCATGAATATCTGTTACTACAGGAATATTGAATGTAGTGCTTACTTTGCGTAATATCTTTAAAGCTTTTTCATCACCAATTCCTGTGAAAGAATCAACACGTGAGCGATTTGCTTTTCGATACGAACCTTTGAAAACAAAGGGAATACCTAATTTACCAGTTATAGTTTTAATTTTTTCTGCAATATCGAGTGCCATCTTTTCGTCTTCAATAACGCAAGGTCCTGCCATTAGAAAAAATGTTTTACTTTCGAAATATGATAAATCCATCTTATGATACAATTTGTAATTTTGTTGCAAGATACAAAAAACCTTTTATTATAGTAGATTTGCATTTAGTACATTTTATATGAAATGTGATTTTAGTCTTTATCTGCATTGTTCACATTTTTAGTTTTGTGCAAATGTAATATGTTGAACTCCCTTGATGTAGCCAACTGTTTCAGTGGGTGTACTGGTGTTGATGTGTACAATAAAAAGTGAACAATACTCAGGGATGATAATAATACAAAAGTTTCTTTTAGTTCCGAGTTTGAAGGAGTAGATAGGTTTCGTGTTAGATAGTCTTCGCAAGAAAAGACTCAATACTAAGTGTTTTCTGACAGACACTAGGAAATGATGATATTTATCTACGAAACCGCTTTATGTTTAATTGTTACTGTGCAAATACGCATAAAAAAAGATGACAAATTAATTTGTCATCTTTTTTATGTCTTTTGTTTGAGCAATAAAACTATTTTAGTTTATTCCCAACTTAGCTTTCACAAATGGATTAGCATTTACAGCTGTAGGGCTATGATAAGCAACTGAGCCTGACGCTAAATCTAAAATGTAGATAAATCCTTTTTCTTCACCTACCTCTTTAATTGCTTTTTGAAGTTTTTCTTGTACAGGAGTTAGAAGTTT
Source organism: uncultured Dysgonomonadaceae bacterium (assembly GCA_964640575.1). GTDB lineage: Bacteria > Bacteroidota > Bacteroidia > Bacteroidales > Dysgonomonadaceae > UBA2632. The sequence continues at coordinate 45,098 of CAZXGV010000002.1, read as the reverse complement.
TTGTTGTAAGCTCTGAACCTCCTTTTGGCTGTTTTCCATAAAAGCTTGGTATCTTTCCTCTATTTGTTGAATTTGTTTTTGACGGTCCATCAATAACGCTTCAGTCACCTCAGCTGAGGAGTTCTTGAATTCTTCCAATTTGTTGTTGTATTCTGCTTCAAGAGCAGCGGCATTTTTCTTAACTTGCTCCTGTTTGTTGTTCATTTCGGTTTCGATTGAGTTCAATTCAGGCATCATGCCGAATAGTTCTTGCGAATTGACATATGCAATTTTGGTCTCTTGAGCCACTAATGCAAGTGGAACAATTGCAAATAATAAGATGGTTAATTTTTTAAGCATAATAGATTTTATTTGGATTGTTTTATTTGTAATTTATATTTTGGTTGGCAAAGATAAAAGTTTTATTTAGAATAACCTAACTTTGCCAATACTTCATCACTAATATCAATATCGGGTGATGCGAATATCATAGATGTTGCTGAAGCTCTGTCAATAACGGCTTTATATCCGCTTGTTAGAGCAATTTCTTTAATAGCATTATAAATGTCATCTTGAATGGGGTCAATTAGTGCTTGACGACGTTTAAACATTTCACCTTCCTGACCAAAATACTTGTTGCGAAGTTGTTGTAGTTCGTTCTCTTTTGCGACAATAGCATTTTCTCTTGAAGTTTTAGCGCTTGCAGAGAGTGATGCCAACTCTTCTTGGTATTTTTTATACATGTTCTGCACATCTTCTTGCATTTTTTCAATCTCTTCTTGCCATTCTTCACCGATATTTTCCAACTCTTGATTGGCTATTTCGTATGATGGGATATGCTTTAAGATATATTCCATATCAACTAAAGCATATTTTTGAGCAAAGCTCCCTAAAGTAAAAGTAAGGAGTAGTCCTGTCAGTAATAATATCTTCTTCATAATTTTCTCTCTTTTTAGTTTGTGTAGAGTACTGACGAGCTGAACTCGAAATCGTTTACAGTAGCTCTTGTAAATTATGTTAATATTAGCTTGTCTTAAAATTCCTGTCCTATAATAAAGTGGAATTGGCTTCCTCCGTTTTCTCTTCTACCTCCAACCTTATCAAAACCATAAGCCCAGTCAATTCCCATTAGTCCAATCATCGGAAGATGTATTCGAGCTCCTACACCAGCCGATCTTTTCAGGTCGAACGGGTTGAAATCGCCCACATTTTGCCATGCATTACCTGCTTCAATAAATGCTACTCCATAGATAGTAGAGCTTGGTTCAAGAATGAATGGGTATCTGAATTCAAGCCCCAAACGTGTATAAGCACTTGCACCTCTCCCAATTGAACCGTTTTCATATCCACGAAGAGCAATAGTCTCAGTAGCATATTGTGATGAGTAACCCGACATGCCATCACCTCCCACGTCAAATGTTTCGAAAACAGATTTTTTATCTGAATTGTAATAGCCTAAAAAACCAAACTCTGCTCGTGTTGCCATCACAGGAGTCCGTTTTATTAATAAAGAAGATAAGGGAGTATAGGTTCTCATTTTGAACTTCCATTTATGGTATTCAAGCCACTGATATTTTTTAGAGTTTTCATACCCCTCTTCATCTCGAGGCAGGTTTTTATAATCAATGCCGTCCCATAGAGAGAAAGGTGGTGTCAAACCCACATTAAGAGTAAATTGTGAACCAGTACGAGTGTATAAAGGGTTATCAATAGAGTTTCTAGCCAATGTAAGATTAAGTGTCACACTATTACTCACTCCATTTGGTATTAAGAAATAGCGCCAATTTTTCATGCGATACAATTGATATCCAAGTTCCCCTTGCATATAGAAATAGTCATCTGGCCACGGTAACCTCTTGCTATATCCAAGTGATGCTCCTATTACCTCAAATGTTTTATCTGGATCGTAAGAGTATTCAAGCATGTCTTGATACCCGTATCCACCGTATCCTCCATACATTCCTCCGTATCCTCCGCCATACATACCACCATAACCTCCGTAAGGACTGCCATACATACCTCCTCCATAAGGATTTTGGTAAGCTCGGTCGCTAATGTCAGATTGGCGAGAGTAGAATGCACTTACTGAAAAGCTATTGGGGCGTTTGCCTCCAAACCATGGTTCAATAAATGAAAACTGATATGATTGATAATATTGTCCGTTTGTTTGCGCACTTAATATTAAAGTTTGTCCCTCCCCTTGAGGAATAATGCCGCGATAGGATGAAGGATTAAGCAAATTCTTGAGGGAAAAGTTAGTTAACTTTAAACTCAATTTACCCACAAGACCTGTAATACCCCAACCAGCTGAGAATTCAATCTGATCGTTTCCTTTTGAAACAAGTCCATATGTTATATCCACCGTGCCTGATTCAGGATCTGGCTGAACATCTGGATCCATATTTTCAGGGTCGAAGTGACCTGTTTGTGCAATTTCACGAATAGATCGTATTAGTTGCTCTTTGCTAAAAACAGCACCTGGTTTTGTTCTTAGTTCTCTACGAATAACATCTTCGTATAATCGGTCGTTGCCTCGAATGTTTACTCTTTTTATTGTTGCTTTACTTCCTTCCATTACTCGAAGCTCCAAATCAACAGAGTCACCAACAATATTCACTTCAACAGGATCGATACTGGAAAAGAGATATCCATTATTCTGATAGATGTTTATTGCTGCATCGTCATCAGTAATAAGACGCTCTTGTAGTTTTTTCTGGTTGTAAACATCACCACGCTTCATATTCAACTCTCTATCCAATTGAAGGGAGTTATATTGAGTGTTGCCCACCCATTGTATATTTCGTATATAATACTTATTTCCTTCATCAATTTTTATGTCGATGTTTACGGTTTTATCGTCATGACGATATACCGAATCCCAAACAATCTCAGCATCACGATATCCAAGTTCGTGGTATCTTTCTAAAATTAGTTTTTTATCTGCTTCGTAGTTATCTTCAACAAACTTTTTTGTTCTAAACAGGTTGATAAGTTTTCCTTTTTCGTTCGTTTTTTTCATTGCCCAAGCCAGTTTACTATCTTTTATAGCTTCGTTTCCAATGAAATTGAGACTGTTTACTTTGATCTTTTCTTTCTTATCGACAGCAATATCAAGAATTACCTGATTGGGGTGTTCAGGGTCAGGCCTTTCCATGATAGTTACTTCTGCATCTCCAAAGGCTTTCTCTGCAAAGTATGCTTTGATTAGGGTTCTAGCTCTATTAATTTGGTCTGGCGTAATTTGGTTGCCTTTCACCATTCCCACCTTTTTCTGAATATCTTCACGCTCTCCTTTTTTCATGCCTGAGTAGTGAATGTCAGAAATACGAGGACGGCCTGTGAGTTTTATTTCGAGCCAAACTTTGTCTCCTTGAATTTTTTCTACCAGAATCTTTATATCTGCGAAAAGTCCTTGTTTCCAAAATCTACTAACAGCGTTGGTTATCTCTTCACCTGGAATTTGAATCTCTTGCCCTACAGATAAGCCGGAGAAACCAATCATTACGAAGTCTTGCTCTTCATACATTGTTCCCTCAAGACCAGTAACTTTTATATCTTCGATTGTATATTTTTTCGGGGTAGCTGTATAGTTAATAGCTGGTGATATAATGATACTATCCTTCGTATTAACTGGCATAGTCGGATTCTCCGTAATGCTTTGTCCGAATATGTTTGCCTGTAAGGCAAAACAAAATATCATTATACTAATAAATGCTTTATTCAACATTGTTTAAAATTTTCGTTTCTCTGTATTGTGCTGTTACAGTTTGTTTAAATTGTTTCTTTTTTCCTCTTCGATTTGTTCGCTTGTTTTACCAAATCTTCTTTCTCTACATTGAAAATCAGAAATAGCCTCAAGTAAATGCTCTTCTCTAAAGTCAGGCCAATATGTATCGGTAAAATATAACTCGGCGTAAGACAACTGCCAAAGCAGAAAGTTGCTTATACGTTTTTCTCCACCGGATCGGATTAGCAAATCGGGATTTGGAATTCCTTTTGTTGTCAGATAATCGGATAGAGTTTCCTCATTCAATTCATCAATTGACAATTGATTGTTTTGGACATCATGAACTATACGCTTTACTGCTTGGGTAATTTCCCATTTTGAAGAATAGCTAAGCGCAATTATCAGTGTAATTGAATTACCATTTGATGTTTGCTCTATACATTTATCTAAGGCTTCTTTAGTTTTAATTGGCAGCCTATCCCTATCTCCAATTGTAATCAAACGTACTCCTTGTTTTATTAAGTCAGGTGTTTCTTTTACAATAGTATGTATCATGAGATCCATCAGTGCGTCAACTTCTGCATCGGGACGTTTCCAGTTTTCAGTTGAAAAGGCATAAACAGTAAGGAAACCCACATCAGCTTGAATAGCAGCTTCTACTACTTTGCGAACAGACACAACTCCTTCTTGGTGACCGCGAGCTCTATCAAGTCCGCGTTCCTCTGCCCATCGACCGTTACCATCCATGATAATGGCAATGTGTGAGGGTATTCTCTTCTTATTTATTTTTTTTAATGAAGGCATTCTTTCTATTTCTTCTTGTCTTGTTAAGTCTAATTACACAACTCTGTTTAAACAATTACTAATGTTTTCAATGAATTACTTTGTAAGTAGTTTATTGATGCGTCCTTTCCAAATTTCAACAAATTGTGTTTGGTTTGACGATTCTCCACCAAATATCCAAATGTTGTTTTTGCTATCAGTATTCACAGACTGATTTACTCTGTTCATGAACTCAGGTGGTAGAGATTGTTTGTTGCTTGTTTTCTCCCACACTAATCCATAACTACTTGATGTGTAAAACACATTTCTGTCATTTTCGGAAGTCATTAAATATATTTTATCATCGTAGTTGAATAGTGAAGATCCCGTTACGTTAAACTTTAAAAGTTCTGAGGTGTGAGTTATTTTACTTTCATCTTCTTGTAATATCCAAACACTTCTATTTGGAAGATTATTAATATTTTTTCCACCTGTGACAATTAAGTATTTTGCAGTGAAAATATTGGGCTTATTTATTGTAGTAAAAGTAAAGTTTTCTATTGGAAATCCAGATGGTATTTCTGTGAGAATATGTAGGGATGAAAAATCAAATGTTTTTGCAAATTTATATGTTCCACCATGACTTACGACTGCTAAAATCGAGTCACTTGCGTTCGGTTTTTGTGTAAGAGAGGGCATCTTACCCAAAATAGCTTTCACTGGATAAGCAGATGAAGTGTCAATCCATTCTATCCCATTTGCTGATTTATACACATTGTTATCTGTATTCAATGCAAACCAAATCTCATTTCCATCAATAACCTCATTTTGAATAGACTTTAGCATTACATTCAGCGGCAACCCACTAAGTTGTTGGTTTGTCCAACTCTCTCCATCCTCAATAGAAGATGTGGTAAGATGAACCGAGTTATTAGCTTTATAAAAGGTGTAGAACCTGCTATTGCTTGCAACTGTTGTTTGATCTGTTGGGTTGTCAATATAATTATTCTTTACATTATGCCAGTAGATTGTGTCGGGGTCTTGTTGATGCGTTCTTAATTGGAATGTGTATGTTTTTGTAGTTCTACCATCTGCTGCATATACTTCTATGAGCTTTAGTTTTTTGCTATCTACAGAATCAGTCATATTCCAGATGTAAGTACTATCACCTTCAGCGCTTGACAAGTGCATTTTTATACCACTTGCTTCGTTGGTTTTAATTTCCATGCTTATCATTGACACATCAAAGAGATATGGAAGAGAGTCCTTGTTGAATATAAGTGGTGCGGACGATACTTGATCGATTGAGAACTTTACGTTGGGCAAAATGTTCAGACTATCTTGGTTTGATGATATTTTAACGGAGGTTATTTGTGCATCCGATGAATATTCATACTCAAAATTATCATTTGAGTTTAAACATGAACTTAAGATAAGTGTGGCTGTTAAGAGCGCAAAATAGTAATAAAACCGGTTAGATATCATTTGTTTCAAAAAATTTGTATAATCTATTTAATCTGTGCAAAAGTATGAAGTTTTTCCTCTTTCACCATAGATAAATTACTATTTAATTTTAATTTCGAGTTATTTCGTTCTTTATATGAAAATGAAGGGATTCTATATACTTTTTAGCATTTAAAAATGAGCCCTTTACTAATGGTGCTCTAATGCCAGAGCCAATAGTAATATCTGCGATTTCTATAAAAGCTTCATCCCATGTATTCTTTTCTATGAATGAAGAAATAAGAAAACTTCCCCCCTCAATCATCACAGTCGCAATATTTAATTCAAATAATTTATCGAGGATTTGTTTTACCACACTGTCTTCAAAGTCAATCGTAAAGCTTCTTGAGTTTTTTCTAACTGGATAAGTTTTTAACTGTGTGAAAATCAATGTGAGTGCCTCTCCATTAAATAGCCGACTGTTCGCAGGTATTTTCCCCGTCTTGTCTATAACGATGCGAGTGGGATTGTCTCCATACCACTTGCGTGTAGTCAATGTTGGATTATCTTTCAGTGCAGTGTTTGTGCCCACCATTATTCCTATATTTTGGCTGCGTAGCTTATGAACAACACATTGTGTAATGCTATTTGATAATTTAAGCGGTGGTAAGTCTAGAGTCTCTCTTTCATTATCAATAAATCCATCTTTGGTTTGTGCCCATTTGAGTATAATATAAGGGCGTTTCTTTGTCTGATTTACAAAGAATGGGTGATTCAAACTTTGAGCCTCGCTTTCTAGTACACCAACAGTCACAGCGACTTCTGCATCTCTAAGCATTTTGATGCCGCTGCCCGCAACTTTATAGTTGGGATCTTCAGTGGCTATCACTACACGTGGTATTTTCTTAGCAACTATAAGTTCGACACATGGAGGTGTTTTGCCATAGAAAGAACAAGGTTCAAGTGAAACATACAATGTGGACTCTTTAAGTAGCGAAGTGTCTTTTACTGAATTAATAGCATTTACTTCGGCATGTTCTTCTCCTATTTTTCGGTGATATCCTTCCCCAATTATTCGACCATTATGTACAATTATACAGCCGACAAGAGGATTGCTTTTTGTTGCTCCCAGTCCTTTTTTTGCTATCTGCAGACAGCGCCACATATATTTTTCATTGATGTTCATTTTATTTATCTTTGTTGTTGTAGTATTTACAAGAGAAATCCAAATTCATATTCATAATCGCTTTATTCGATTTGCTATCAACAGCTGAAAAAGTTGTGATTATAAAGACACCAAATGATTGAAAACCCCGTAGAATACATTCGCAATCAGTTAACTGAAAAGTTTACACCTACTGAAATTAGAGCTTTCACTTCACTCATTCTTGACAAAGTGTGTGGCTTATCGTTATCTGATATTGTTGCATGCAAACTTAATGATTTATCTGATAGGGAAAAACAAAATATAATTAGCATTGTTAAACGATTGTCAAATGGTGAGCCTATCCAATATATTTTAGGAGAAACTGAGTTCTACGGATTAGTTTTCAAAGTGGCTCCCACCGTATTAATCCCTCGTCCTGAAACTGAAGAATTGGTTGAGTGGATTTTGTTTGAAACAAAAAAAGTGAATCCTCATATATTAGATATTGGTACAGGAAGCGGGTGTATTGCAATTGTCTTAGCCAAGCGAGTGAAACATGCAACAGTTGATGCTTGGGATATTTCGGAGAATGCATTGGAGATGGCAAAAGAAAATGCAGCAATTAATGGTGTTTCTGTTAATTTCTCGAAGGTTGATGTGTTGTTGCCACAGACTACTAATAAGTTTTTTGATATCATAGTCAGTAATCCTCCCTATATAAAAGAGTCGGAAAAAGAGATGATGGACGAGAATGTTCTTAATTTTGAGCCACATGAAGCTCTTTTCGTTGCAAATAACGAAGCTCTTATTTTTTATAATCGTATTGCGGATATTGCAAAAGAACAATTGAAGGGAAACGGATTGCTTTATTTTGAAATTAATCATTCTAAAGGTGATGAAATTGTGCAACTGCTCAAAACAAAGGGTTTTGTAAATGTGGAGTTGAAGAAAGATATTTCGGGCAATAATAGAATGATTCGTGCAATGAAAGAGTCTGTGTAGAATATACATAATATGGAACAATCACGTAAGGACATATCAGAAGAAAAAGCATTCAGTCGAATGGCTAATTTATGTGCAAGGAGAGAATGTTGTGTTTTTGATATCGAAACGAAATTGTTGCGCTACAAGTTGGATTCGGAGACTATCGAAAGAATTATTACTGAGCTAAAGAAAGAAAAGTACATTGATGAATTGCGATTTACTCGTAGTTTTATACACGACAAAGTGCGTTTCAATAAGTGGGGTAGGGTGAAAATAAATTTTGCACTCAGACAAAAAAGAATTCCAAAGAATATTGTAGATGAAGCTTTTTTAGATTATTCGGACGATGAACTCAACGCTTCTTTGAAAGATTTGCTACAAACTAAATGGAAATCAATTAAAGGTAATTCGGAGTATGAAAAACAAACCAAACTTATCCGTTTTGCTTTAAACAGAGGGTTTGAAATGGATAATATTCTACAATGCATGAAAAAATTGAAATAGTATGAATTTAAAATGGGTTGTAGAGGAATTGACTCATTTTTTCTATCCAAACAACTGCGTTATTTGTCAAACAAAATTGCTGTATCAAGAGATGGGCGTTTGTTTACAGTGCTTATATAAACTGCCTAAAACCAACAATTTTAAAGAGCCTGATAACAAAGGTGAAATGCTTTTAGCTGGAAGATTCCCTTTTGAACGTGTTGCTTCCTATTCTTTGTTCACTAAGGAAGGATTTTTGCAGACTTTGATACATGAATTAAAGTACAATGGCAAGCCTTTTATTGGTGAAATGCTGGGTTCAGTTTTTGGTTCAGATTTGTTAGGAAGCAAATTCCTTCGACCCATTGATATAATTGTGCCCGTCCCTCTTCATCCTAAAAAAAAGATGATGAGAGGATACAATCAAGCTGAATCTTTTGCTCAAGGTCTTTCAAAGTCTACATCAATTCCAGTTTCGATTGATGAGCTTATTCGAGTTATTAATAATCCGACTCAGACAAAGCGAACGAAAACGCAACGTTGGGAAAATGTGCAAGGAATTTTTGAGGTTGTTGATACTGTTGCTTTTGAAAATAAACACATTTTACTTGTGGACGATATTATTACGACAGGATCAACTCTTGAAGCATGTGCTAATGCGCTGTTAAACTGCAATAATATCAAGATAAGCATCGCTACAATTGGAGAGGCAATTTAGTTTATAGCGCTAATTTTAATCTCTTTATCAATAAAACATTATTATTATTATCACTAAATTAGAAAAGTAACACTAAAAGTCTTATTTTTGCGACTTCTCAAGATAAAACAAATAGATAGATATGAATGCATTAGAAAAGATAACTGCAACGAAACTTTTAAAAATTAAAGCCGTAAAGTTACAACCATCAAATCCCTTTACTTGGGCATCGGGTTGGAAATCTCCAATATATTGTGACAATAGGAAATTAATGTCTTATCCCACTATACGTAATTTTCTTAAAATTCAATTTGGTCGTATCATACTTGAGAAATATCCAAATGCTGAAGCAATTGCAGGAGTTGCTACAGGTGCTATTGCACCAGGTGCAATAGTAGCCGACTTGTTAGGTCTTCCGTTTGTATATATCAGATCTACACCCAAACATCATGGTCTAGAAAACTTGATTGAGGGTGATTTGAAACCTAAACAAAAAGTAGTTGTGGTTGAGGACTTAGTTTCCACAGGATTAAGCAGTTTAAAAGCTGTTGAGGCTATTCGTAAAGATGGTGCTGAAGTGCTTGGTATGGTCTCTATATTTACGTATGGTTTCCCTATTGCAACCAAAAACATGAATGATGCAAACGTGGAGCTTACTAGCCTTAGCAATTATGACGCAATTTTAGATGAAGCGTTGCTTACTGAATACATAGATGAATCTGAATTGCAAACATTGCAAGACTGGAGAAAAAGTCCTGATACGTGGGGTAAATCCAATAAAATAAAATAAAGAGATGACGGAATTTGTAAGTAAAGAAAAAATAATACCCTATTCAGATGAATCGGTGTTTCGTGTACTTTCTGATTTAAGCAAACTGGAGCTTGTAGAAGATAAACTTCCTAAAGATAGAATCACAGATTTTTCATGCGATAAGGATAGTTGTTCTTTTTCAGTCGAACCTTTTGGCAGCGTTACTTTTGTTGTAACAGATCGAAAGCCAAGTAAAAATATTAGCTTCAAGTCACAAGGTTTGCCATTTGATGTGTTTGCTTTTGTCGAACTTGATGCCATGTCAGAAAAAGAAACGAATATGAAGTTAACGGTTCGTGCAGATTTAAATACAATCATCAAACAAATGGTTAGCACAACAATGAAAGAGGGAATTGAAAAGGCATCCGAAATAATTGCGTCTTTATCCTATGATGATTTGTAATCATCGGTATAAGCAAGATGCAATATAGATACTCAATCAAATCCATATACATTGAATCCAAAACTAGAGTTATAACTCTTAGTATTGGATTCTTTTTTTATTTTAAAAACACTCTTTCGGGTTACTTTCAATACTCTATTTCCTGCAGTCGCAACCAAGCCGAGAAAAACATCATTTCTGTAGCATCAAGAAATGTGTGTAAGGTTCTGTAAGCTGATTGATCGGGGTTTTTTTTCACCATTTCCATAGCTTCTTCTCGTCTAGCATCGGTTACAAAGTCTTCAACCATCACTTCACCTGTTTTCAGAAACTGACTAAGGTGTGTAGCTATTGTACCTATCTTCAGACTTCGAGTCTCAGCTATTTCTTCAATGGTCTTTCCCGATAAGTAAAGTTCCAAGCTTTCTTTCTGGCTTGCACCTTTCACTTGTTTTGGTTTTTTCTCCTTTTTCTCTTTTTGCAAAGACCCGATCTCACCCATTCGCGACGACAATCCTCTCTCTTCACAATATTTTCTGATTTCATCCAAGAAGAAACTACCATACTTTTCCAATCTCACTTTTCCAAAACCATATATCAAAAGGAAATCTTTGGGTGTTTGCGGTAGATAATCAGCTAATTCCTGTAACGACCTGGTTTTTGCAACAATATAGGCAGGAACGTCATTCTCTTTCGCTAACTCGTTTCTTATTTCTGTGAGTCGTTGCATCAAATCTGGATGGATAGATGCTTTAGGTGCTGCACTACTTCCACCATGAGTTTGAAGTCTGGGGAGAACGATGTTCAAGCTTTTTCTCCACTTAAAATAGTTCTCAATTGTAAACTCCTCCTTTAGCTTAGAGATAAATTCGCGTTTTTGTGCAATTTGGGTGTAGATATTCATCAAGTCGTCGTTGTACGATTTTGCATGCTCTTTATTGTCAGTATAGGCAGGCGAATCTGCTATCTGTTCCAAGTAATAGTCAAGTTTATGAACAAAATAATGTGATGAAGCAGTTAGTCTCTCTTGCAGTAAACTTTCATTAATAGATGAGCTGCTCAAAATTTTGTCGAGTTGTACAGAAAACTTGTCTGCCACTTCTTTTATCTCATTTGTTATGTTCGTTAAATTGTTTAGAAAGGGAGCAGTCTCATCATTAAATGAAGTTCCAGCCTTGTTGACATCAATTCTTAAGAAAGCAACTGTTTTTAGAATAGGATTAAAGTCAAACAATTCTAATAGCAACTCCTTTCGATATTCAATTTGCGATTTCTCAAGTTTTTCAGCCAATTCATCAACTTCATTCTTGCGAGACGAAAATTCAAGTATAGTTGATTCATTCCGTAAACTATTTTCATTTATTTTACTTTTCAGCACTATTCCTTCTAATGTGCGACATCTACTGAGTGCCACATACACTTGTCCTGGTGCAAAAGCGGCACCTGCATCAATTATTGCTTTGTCAAATGTCAGTCCCTGACTTTTATGAATAGTTATTGCCCAAGCATGGCGCAAAGGCAACTGAGTGAAACTGCCCGTTAGCTTCTCTTCTAGTTCGGTTGTCTCTTTATTTACCTTGTAGGTCATGTTTTCCCAAGTCATAGGTTCTACATAGATGGGGTTATTATCGTCTGGGCAGGTCACCATTACGTATTCTTGGTCTATAAAAGTGACTTCACCTATTTTTCCATTATAAAATCTACGAGGAATTTCAGTATCGTTTTTCACAAACATCACTTTAGCCCCTTTTTTCAATTCCAAGTTTGTCTCAACAGGATAACCTCCGGCTGGAAAGCTTCCTGTAATGGTAGCCGAAAATCGATGTGTTTTTCCTTCAATTTTTTTGAGTTCAGCACTGTTTATTAGATCTGCTTTGTTGTTGTGAGTGGTGAGCGTAACATAAGTCTCATCCTTTTGTGGCACAAAGGTGGGGTTGTAGGTGCTGTGTAACTTAGCCAATGAGGCAGGTGAAAGTCTGTTGCGTCTCACTTCATCCAAAATATGAATAAAGTCGGCATTCTTTTGCCTAAATACTTTATTTAGTTCTATATATACCAGTGGAATTTGCTGCATCACGTGGCTATTGAAAAAATGCACACCGTCGTAAAAACTTCGTAATATTTGCAATTCATCTCGCTTTGCTACAGGTGAAAGTTGAAACATATCACCAATAAAAATTACCTGAACACCACCAAAAGGTACATTATCTCTGCGTCGGTAATGTCTTAGTACAGTATCTATAGCATCCAACACGTCTACTCGCACCATGCTTATTTCGTCTATCACCAACAGCTCCAATTCGCGCAACACTTTTTGCTGATTGCTACGCATCTTCATTTTGCCAATCAACTCTTTTCGTCCAATTGGTGTGGGTGTAAATGGCGCAAATGGCAATTGAAAAAAGGAGTGAATAGTAGTGCCGCCCGCATTTATTGCCGCAATACCTGTAGGTGCTACCACAGCAATTTGTTTTAAGCTTTCAGCTTTCAGTTTGCGCAAGAAGGTTGTTTTTCCTGTTCCTGCTTTCCCAGTAATAAAAATAACTTGATTGGTTTGCGTTGCAAACTCGTGTGCTAATTGGTAGTAGTCAGACATATCCCTGATTGTGTTATAACATTTATTAATCTAAAAAACTAAGATAGATGTTTTTATTTAAATACGAAAGATTTTTCTATATAAAGAGCTTCTCTTATCATAAAGATAGTAGCGTCACGTAACTAATGTGGTAAGTTGGTTCTTTTTCAAATGTTTGGTTCCCAACTCTCAATCCATTATGCATTGACTATTATTAAAGAGCTTTTGAGTCCATCAACCACTACCGAAAATCTTTTCTAAACATTTCTTCAATGGAAGATTTCATTGACAACACTTGAAACTGGAATCTTCGGCCGAAGATTTGACGAAAGAGTGTTGAAAATCGAATCTACCACGGTTTTTCTGAGAAACAACAGATGAATTTCAAATCCTTGATGGTTTTTCTCTGCACAGAGAGTCGAAACTCAAATCTTCTGAGAAAAATTTAACGAACAAGAGAAGAAAATCCGATTTACTCCCACTTCTCCTCCATTTATCTCCCGAAAATCCAATTTACTTGAAACAAAAGCGCATTTGAGCTTTTCTAAACATTTCTTCAATGGAAGATTGCGTTTTCATCTGTTGTTCAGCAAATCTTCGACGGAAGAAATGTTTTGTGTCACTTTTCTTCTATGTTTTCGTTAAAAACTGAAAGGAAAACCTTTTTGTGTGATAAACTTTTTCAGTAGCTACAATATTGAATTGATAAATGTACCCTAGTCACTGGAGGAAGCAAAAATCAAGACCTATCGCACAGATTGTTTGTGGGGGTCTGTAAAACTGACTCTTGCAACAGCATTCTTCTTATGAATTGACTATTTTCGTTTTTTGAATGAGTAAATCTCTGTCCTCTTATTCGTTAGTTAAAGACAATGAGAAGATAACATCTCCCTTCCCTAACCACGCAAGCAAGGGGGGGTGTGTGATTCGACTGGTTATCAAATCGAATAATAATTGTTTTCATGACTATAAGAGGTGGGCAAGTCAGGAAGGATTGGGGCAGTAGCTTTATGATTCAGTTAACTCCTTTATTTCATGTCTTCTAGGAGATATTGATTGTAGACTGAATGGAAAAATAAAAAAAAGTTCCAAAACTTATTGAGTATACTATACTCAACAAGAGATTGGAACTTTAATTTGAGGTACCTGGCGGATTCGAACCGCCGTAGACGGTTTTGCAGACCGTTGCCTAGCCACTCGGCCAAGGTACCGATGCTTTTCAAAAGCGGTTGCAAAGATACTGTTTTTTTTATATTAAAAAAAATATAAGTAGAAATTTTGCTTTAATGGGGTGTTTACTGTTTTTTATGGATACTATTACTATGAAAAAAGCAATCTGAAAGCCTCTTCTACTTTACGTGCAGTTTCAATCTTTATCGAAACTTTCGAAGTAAATCCTTTCAGATTATTGGCGGGTATGATAATACGCGAGAATCCTAACTTTTCTGCTTCAAAGATACGTTGCTCGATGCGGTTAACAGGGCGAATCTCGCCCGATAAGCCAATCTCTCCAGCCAAGCAAGTATCCTTGGCAACAGCAACATCTAAACTTGATGAAAGTACAGCACTGATGACAGCAAGGTCCATGCCAGGGTCATTAATTTTGAGTCCACCAGCAATGTTCAGGAAAACATCTTTTTGTGCTAATTTAAATCCTGCGCGTTTTTCCAACACAGCAAGTAGCATGTTCATTCTGCGAATATCGAAACCTGTAGCTGAACGCTGAGGATTGCCATAGGCGGCTGAACTAACCAAGGATTGTGTCTCAATCAGAAAAGGACGCACCCCTTCAATGGTGGCTGATATGGTTGCACCGCTAAGCTCTTCATGATTTTTTGTGAGTAGCATTTCAGAGGGATTGCTCACTTCGCGCAAACCAGATTGATTCATTTCGTAGATACCCAACTCTGCTGTGCTACCAAATCGGTTCTTAATGCTACGCAGTATTCTGTACATATAGTGTTGGTCTCCTTCGAATTGTAACACAGTATCTACAATATGTTCTAACACTTTGGGACCAGCAATGCTGCCATCTTTGGTGATGTGCCCCACCATTAAGACGGGAATTCCCGATTGTTTCGCAAACTTAAGTATAGCAGAGGCACATTCGCGCACTTGCGATATACTGCCAGGAGATGATTCCATGGAATCAAGATACATGGTTTGAATAGAATCAATAATAACCAGTTCGGGGTTAGTGTTTTTGATGTGTCCAAATATTTGATCGAGATTGGTTTCGCACACAATCAGGCAGTTGTCATTTTCGATATTAATACGTTCTGCTCTAAGTTTTAGTTGCCTTGCACTCTCTTCGCCCGAAATATAGAGTGATTTGACAGTTTGAAGCTTCAAAATTGTTTGCAAAACCAAGGTTGATTTGCCAATTCCTGGTTCACCTCCAATAAGCACCAACGATGCTGGGACTAATCCACCACCTAACACTCGATTCAATTCATTGTCTAGCATGTCGATGCGTGGCTCTTCGTCTGCTCTTATCTCTTTTAAGGGTTGAGGTACATTTGTACCTTTAGAAAAAGATCGGGTGTCTTCATTTTTTGCTGCACCATCTTTTCGTATCAATTCTTCTACAAATGTTCCCCATTCGTTGCAAACGGGGCATTTACCCATCCATTTTGGAGATTCGTTACCACAACTGCTGCAGAAATATACTGATTTAAGTTTTGCCATAAGTCTTTAATTCTGTTTGTACACAAAGATAATAATTAAGTTCCATATTTTTTCCTATTTTTGTACTCTATAAAAACAAAGATATTATGTCCGCAATTATTCAACTTATTTCCAAGTCGCTCAATCTGAGTTATAAAAATGTAGAAGACACAATAAGTCTTTTACAAGAAGGTGCAACTGTACCTTTTATTAGTCGTTATCGAAAGGAGATGACAGGTGGTCTCGATGAAGTGGCTATTGAGAATATTAAGGCTCAAAACGAAAATTTCAAAGAGCTTCAAAAGAGAAAAGAGTTTATTGTAGCTACTATCACAGAGCAAGAAAAATTGACGGATGAGTTGAGTAAAAAGATTGAGAGTTGTTGGAATAGTACTGAGTTGGAAGATATATATTTGCCCTTCAAACCCAAACGTCAAACACGAGCTGAAATTGCAAGGAAAAAAGGGTTGGAAGATTTAGCTACTTGGCTGATGAAGCAACAGCACGGGTCACCTATTGATAGGGCTAAGGGTTTTATTAGCAATGACGTGGAAACAGTGCAAGACGCTCTGAAAGGAGCTTCAGATATTGTTGCCGAATGGGTGAACGAGGATGCACGCGCTCGACAAGATGTGCGAAGCATTTTTGATAGAGAGGCTGAAATAACCTCAAAAGTAATAAAGGGAAAAGAAGAGGAGGGGGAAAAGTACAGTGATTATTTCGACTTTGTTGCACTTCTGTCTCGTTGTCCTTCGCACAGATTGTTAGCAATTCGGCGTGGCGAATCGGAAGGCTTTTTGCGAGTTTCTATTTCACCTGATGATGAGAGGTGCACCAACAGATTGATTCAACGATTTGTAATAAACTCATCTGAGGCTTCGCACCATATCGAGGATGCAGTGAAAGACGGTTACAAAAGATTGATGAAACCATCGATGGAAACAGAATTTGCAGCTCTCTCTAAAGAGAAGGCGGATGATGCAGCAATTGCAGTTTTTGGAGAGAATTTACGTCAGCTCTTATTAGCACCACCATTAGGCCAGAAGCGAGTCTTAGCTATCGATCCTGGATTTAGAAGTGGTTGTAAAGTAGTTTGTTTGGATGCGCAAGGGAGCTTGCTTCACAATGAAACTATCTACCCCCATCCACCACGCAATGAGTTTTCGAAAGCGGGGAATAAGATTGTAAAGCTAGTTTCAACCTATAAGATTGATGCAATTGCTATTGGTAATGGTACTGCAAGCAGAGAAACGGAGCATTTCATTACCAATCTGCGCTACGAAAAAGAAGTGAAAGTATTTGTGGTAAGCGAAAATGGTGCATCTGTTTATTCTGCTTCTAAGATTGCGCGCGAAGAATTCCCCGATTATGATGTAACGGTTCGTGGCGCTGTCTCTATTGGCAGACGGTTGTGCGATCCGCTTGCCGAGTTAGTCAAGATCGACCCAAAAGCTATTGGAGTGGGGCAGTATCAGCACGATGTGGATCAGGGTAAATTGAAGAGGTCTTTAGATCAAACAGTAGAGAGTTGTGTAAACTTAGTAGGTGTGAATTTGAATACGGCAAGCAAGCATTTGCTTGTGTATGTATCGGGTTTGGGTGAATCTTTGGCGCAAAATATTGTGGATTATCGTACAGAAAATGGAGTGTTTACATCACGAAAAGAATTGATGAAAGTGCCACGATTAGGTCCAAAAGCTTATGAACAGTGTGCAGGTTTCTTGCGCATTCCCGATGCAAAAAATATATTGGATAATTCAGCAGTTCACCCTGAAAGTTATCATGTGGTAGAGAAAATAGCCAAAGATTTGAATGGTACAGTTAAGGACTTAATCAACGATAAATCGCTAAAGGATAGGATAGACCTCAACAAATATAAATCGGAAACTGTTGGATTGGAAACCTTAAATGATATTTTGGAGGAACTCGAAAAACCAGGACGTGACCCTCGCAGTAAGGTGGAAACTTTTGAGTTTGACGCTACAGTAAAAACAATTGGCGATTTGAGAGAAGGGATGGTCCTACCAGGAATTGTGACCAACATTACCAATTTTGGATGTTTCGTTGATGTGGGTATCAAAGAAAATGGATTGGTGCATATTTCGGAATTAGCAAATAGATTTGTTTCCAATCCTACTGATGTGGTGTCGCTTCATCAGTATGTCAAAGTAAAGGTTTTGTCTGTGGACGCTGAGCGTAAACGTATTCAACTATCCATGAAAGAGGTGGAAGAGTAAGGGGTTTGTTTTAAACAGCTTGCAGGGATTCTACCGGGACCTCGGATGGTCAATACAAATTCAATTTTATAGAATTCACATACCGTTTAATTGGATTGAAGCTATTAAATTGAACGACTTTCTGTGATGGCGAGTTATACCGTATCTTTTTATTGCTTCACGATGTGTACGTGTTGGATATCCTTTGTTCCTGTCCCAGTCATACACTGGAAATTTGCGATGAAGTTTCTTCATGTATTCATCTCGATATGTTTTAGCTAAGATAGATGCAGCGGCTATCGACATAAACTTGCTATCACCTTTTACTACACATGTATGAGGTATGTCCTCATAATCTTTAAACCTGTTTCCATCTACTAGTATATGTTGGGGAGATGGATTAAGTTTAGCAATTGCACGATGCATTGCTTTGACGGATGCCCACAGAATATTAATTTTATCAATCTCATCAGTCGAACAACTGGCAACTGCATATCCAATTGCTTGTTTTTCTATAATTACTCGCAACTGATTGCGTGTTTTTTCTGACAGTTGTTTGGAGTCGTTCAGAAGCTCGCACTGAAAATATGGAGGAAGAATGACAGCAGCAGCAAAAACAGGACCCGAAAGACACCCTCTTCCCGCTTCATCACATCCGGCTTCTACTATATCTTTTTTCATGTAAAAAGAGAGAGGTGCCTTTTCTTCACCTTTTTTCATAACACTATTTCTAAGGAATTGTCGGCAGGTGGGAAATCAAGTTCAAATGTTGAGAAGTCTGCATCAGAGTCGCCAACTAATTTTCTCAACTGCTCAACCATTTGCAACATTTCTTCGTCCATTTTCTCGTCTCCCTTCATGTGTAGCAAATGCATTTTTACAGCTAAATCAATAACAGCATTCTTCATTTCGTTTGGAATTGCTAAGGACATTGATTCAATTTTTGACTTTGCTACACGACGGGTTTGATCCTCAGCTTTTTGGCGATATTCCTCCATAAGATTTGCATTATTAGGAATCGATTCAATAAATTCAGTTTCAATACTAAGTACGTTGTTATATAGAGTGATTAGTCGGTAAGGGAAAGGATATCCTGCTAGACTTCCCGTCTCTATATCGTAAACTTTGTTTCCTTGTGGAGTTGTGAGTAAGGTTATGTCATTTGAATGAAAATGTCCTGTAAACATTATCTTTAGTCCGTGGTCAGCCAATATGTTAGCATTTTCTTTCCAGTTATCAATCAAATAGTTTGGAAGAAAAGTAGATTGATAGGGAATATGCTCTACTAAACCGTGATGCATCATGCCTAAAACTAAAATATCCTTCGATTTAGCTTCACGCAGTATCTCTAATGCCCACTGCATAGTTTCTGGATGAATCCTTCCAGATGAAATTGTAGTCGTCGTGTGTTCTTTGTATCTATTGCTATCGATACCCAAGAGCCAAGTACTATCGTTTATCTCACTCAAGTAGCTGAGTGATGCATTATCTCGTTTTGCTGCATTATCATAACCGTAAGGTGCATATATTTCTTCAAACTCTTGAGCCGAAATGCTTGGAGTAGGAATTGCGTTCTCACTAATAAATGCCTTTGCATTTGGAACATTTACATCATGATTGCCTGGTAATACAAAAACACGTGTACCACTTGTTGCCAAAGTGTGTAGTTTTGCTGCAAAATCTATGTGGCTATCGCGCTCCCCATTATTAGTTAGATCGCCTGGAATGAGGAGAATATCGGGTTTGTAGGTTTTTAATTTAGAAAGCACGAGTCTGAGTACTTCGTGTAATTCTTCAGTGTTTCTTCCTGTAGCAGCTTCAAATTTTTGAAGTGCTGCACTTGGCTGTGCTACTTTCGTGGATAAATAATGCGTGTCGCTTATAACAGCAATTTTGAGAGGTTGCTGTGAATAGAGACTCCAAGATAGAAGAATAGACAATATGAAAAATACTTTGCGTGTCATAGTGAAGAGTATGAGTTTAAAATCTAGTGCAAATATAAAGATTTCCCTTCATTAGTCAAGCAGAAAGTGATATGTGAGAAAAATTGAGCGATAAGTTGTAGGGGTTAGATATGCAACATTCGTTCAATTTCTTTAAGATTAGAACAGAAAGTTTTATCAACTTCAATCAGTCCTTTTACAGTATTATATGAATGAAGGACTGTTGCGTGATTACGTTTTCCAATATGAGACCCAATTTGAGAAAGAGATAACTCTGTGTGCAGTTTGGTAAAATACATGGCAACTTGTCGGGCTTGAACAATTTCACGCTTGCGAGACTTAGACTGAATAAGTTCTTTTTTAATGTTGAAGTAATCACATACTACATCTTGAATTTTTTGAACTGTAATCTTCTTTACCTCAAACTTAATGCTTTGTTCAATTACTCTTCGAGCAAGTGTTAGGTCTATTTCTGCATCATTAATAATGGAATGTGCCATCAATGATACAACAATGCCTTCCAGATCACGAACATTATCGGTAACATTTTCAGCAATGTAATCAACAACAGATTCAGAGATTTCTAAGCCATCGGCTGTAATCTTTTCCTGTAAAATTAGCTTCCTTAATGCTTTCTCTGGACGATCTAGTTGTGTTGTAAGTCCCCATCTGAAACGAGTAAGCAGACGTTCCTCTACACCAACCATGTCCATTGGGGCACAGTCAGAAGTCATAATAAGCTGTTTGTTGTTTTGGTGCAGATGATTGAATATATGAAAGAATGTATTTTGAGTTTTTACAAGACCCGAAAATTCTTGTATATCGTCAATAATTAGGATGTCAACTCCTTGATAGAAATTAATAAAATCGTTTACTGTATTAAAGCGAGTGGCATCAGTGTATTGAACTTTGAAAAGGTGAGCTGATAGATAAAGAACTTTCTTTTCAGGATACAACTCCATAATTTTAGTGCCAATAGCGTGACACAAGTGTGTTTTACCCACACCCGAACATCCGTGAAGGAAAAGGGGATTGAATGCTGTTTTGGCTGGGTTCTTTGCTACAGCTTCTGCTGCTGTACGAGCTAGTTTATTGCTGTCTCCTTCGTAAAAGTTGCTGAATCTGTATTTAGTGTTTATCTGGGAGTCGAACTCTTGTGGTTCTACTCTATTAAAAGGGCTAGGTACTTTGCTTGTTTGGGTAACTGCAGGCTTAGGGAATGATTGTTTTTTTGATTCTCCTCTGATTTCAACTGCTGTATTGCTTGCAGATGCAACAACAACACGATAGTTCAAAATAGTTTCTTCACCCATCACACGATATAGAGTTTGTTGGATAAGGTCAATAAACTTTTCTTCTAAGTATTCGTAGAAAAACTGACTAGGAACTTGAACTGTAAATATATTATCACGATAACTAATAGGTATAATAGGGGCAAACCATGTGTTGTATGCATCATCGGAAATATTATCTCCGATAATTTTTAGACAGTTCTTCCATAAACTTTTAAAATCAGTTTTCATTTGAGTGTATAAGATGTTTTTTTGATATGTGTGATTTCTAAATTGCTACACAAATTTTGTAAAAAAAAATGACAAAACAAAATATATTATTCTGCTTCAAATATGTAAGTTCAACAATTCTTTAGTAATCAACGTGCTAATTGTATTTAGTTGATAAGCAGCTTGTTGTGTGGTTTTTGTTATATCCGCTTACTGATTATCAATACTATATAGTTCTATTACACAAAAGTTACGTCTTATTTGAAAGGGTGATGTTTTATACCTGAAAAGCTTTATAGTCAGTGTATAGTTGGTATGTTTCTATGAAGCCTTATTTGGACAGGTTCCAAATAAGAGATTCTGCGTGTAACATTTTCTGAAATAAACAGACATTTTTCAAATATTTGTAAGTAGTTCATTATTCTTATCGTTCAGTAGTTTAAATTGTTAATATAGTCTTTAAAACAGCAACTAATGCAATATAAGATAGGATTGTATTTTACACAGAGCGTGTTAGGGTATGATGGAGTAAGGAATTTCATTTTTAGTTTTCAATAACTCCTTATCAAAACAATCGCAATCTAACGCTAAGATACTTTTCAGGGTTCTTTCTAATATCTTCAAGCAGTTGCGTTGCACTATTGATAGTGCTAGTTATGCTATCGTGAAGCTGTGTGTCATTGGTGAGTTTCCCTAGTGAATTGTCTGTGCTAGTTAAGCTTTTGGATAAAGTTTTGAGATTTGCAACTGTGGAGTCTAAAGAATTAAACGTGCTATTCACATCAATCTCAGATAAGTCCTTACTTACTTTTTTGAAGTTTGAAGAAATCTCTGCAAAATTGTTACCTATAGTTGGCATATTATTTTCAAGATCAGCCATTACTTTGGTTAAGCTAGCGCTCGAAGTCTCTAGCTGCTTCATTGTTTCGCTCATAGACTCTATCGCCGCCATCCATGAAGGACTTGAGGCTATGGTTTGAAGGGATATCGACACTGAATCTAGTCTTGACATAATAGAGTCTGTTTTGGGTATCACACGGGCTACACCATCCATCAGTCCCACTGCTCTTGTGCCTGAAATAGTATCACCGGGCGACAAGTACTCTGTAGTATATGGATTAATTAATAGATTTACAGA
This sequence comes from uncultured Dysgonomonadaceae bacterium, assembly GCA_964640575.1. GTDB lineage: Bacteria > Bacteroidota > Bacteroidia > Bacteroidales > Dysgonomonadaceae > UBA2632. The sequence continues at coordinate 22,642 of CAZXGV010000002.1, read as the reverse complement.
TGAAGATCCTAGAAAATCTGTGCTAAATTCAAGTTTACTTCCTTTCTTCACTTTAAATCCTTTGTGTAATCTTATTTCAACTGCTAGGTTCATCGAGTCGTTTTCAATCATGTGTATTGAATTTATCAAGCCTACTTGATAACCATTAACTAGTATAGGGGAAGATACATTTAGATTATGCACATTATCAAATATGGAAATATAAGAATTCTGTTTTTGAAAGATATTGACACCTTTTAGAAAGTTGATGCCAAAATAAATCATTGCGAGGCCTACTAAAAAAGCAAAGCCAATTTTCACGTTTTTACTCCAAGTTTTCATGTTTATATTGTGTTTGTGTTTTAGACGATTTTTTATTTAATTCGTTTTCCATCTTTGAATTCGACAATAAAAGCATCTTTAAACTTTGTTTTTACTTCTCTTAATAATGGCAATATGTCTTTTTCGTTCATAGCGCTTCCATGGGTGTACTTATAAGTTGTACCGTCTTTATAATACTCTACGTTTTTCAACCCCTTAAACACACTTGCACCTTCACTGTATTTTTTATTAGAGATCAAAAACTGAACTTTGTACTCAATTTGAGACTCATTTCCTTCTACACCAGACTCATATAGATTATTGCTATTAGAAGCGATATTCGAATTTGAGTTTCCAGTAACAGCATATTTGTTTCTTTTATCGTATTCTCTTTTGTATTCTGCAAAAGCTTTATAGATAGAGTTCACTAAAACGTTTTGTCCGTGTTCACTGTTCAAATATTTTTCTTCAGTGCGATTACTTATATAACCCAATTCTATAAGGACACTTGGCATTCCAACCTCGCGTAGCACTAAAAATCCCGCTTGTCTTACATCTCTATTGGTCCTTTTTGCTCCGTTTACAAGTTCATGTTGAGCGAGAGATGCAAAGTTGAGGCTTTGCTCCAAAAACTTGTTCGACATGAACTCGAAAATAATATATGATTCAGGTTCTTTTGGGTCGAATCCTTGATATTTTGTTTCGTAATTGTCTTCATATACAATCACAGAGTTTTCTCTTTTGGCAACCTCAAGGTTATCTTCGCTACGATGAAGTCCTAATATGTAAGTTTCGACACCTTGTGGCGAGCTTCTTCGCCTATCTAGTGCATTGCAATGTAGAGAGATAAACAATTGAGCATTTGCTTTATTAGCAATTTTGGGACGCTCATTGAGTGGTATAAATTTATCAGTTGAACGAGTGTACACCACTTTTACGTCATTATAGTTTGCATTTATCTTTTCTCCTAGTTTTTTAGCTACACTGAGTACTATATCTTTTTCTTTAGAAATTGCTCCTAGTGCTCCTGGATCTTTCCCGCCATGTCCTGGGTCTAATACAACCGTAAAGGTTTGACTTCTTTGTGCAAAAGAAGTATCAACAAAGCCCACGAGAAGAAACGGGATAAAAATAAGTAAAATGTATGATTTCTCTCGTTTCATGATGTCATTCGTTTTTACAAAAATAATTATAATATTCGAATAGCTCCCTTGATTTATGTGTAGATATCAGAAAAAGCTCTTTTAAAGTTGATTTTAACTTCTAAAGAGGAACAAAAAAACCGCACTTTTTTAAAAGTACGGTTTTTCTATCTTTTTATATCTATAGTTACACTTAATCCATGAGTTCTGCTAATTTCTCATGAAGTTGCTCTCCACGTAAGTCTTTTTCAATTATTTTTCCTTCTTTATCTAGTAAAACTGTGTGAGGAATGCTTCTAATAGCATATAATCCTACAGCTTCACTTTCCCATAATTTAAGGTCAGACATTTGAGGCCAAGTCATATTCAGGTCTTCAATTCCTTGAATCCACTCGTCTCTATCTTGATCAAGAGATACTCCAACAATTTCAAGACCTTTATTTTTGTATTTCTTATAAGCTTCAACAACGTTGGGCATTTCGCTAATACATGGACCACACCAAGCCGCCCAGAAGTCTACAAAAACATATTTTCCTTTCCCAACATAATCGGATAATGAAACATCTTCACCTTTTGGGTTTTTCATTGTAAAATCAATGAAGTTTTTTCCAATAGCAACAGCTTCCTGAGTTTCTATATGATTTATAATACGTTTTATGTTTTTTGTTGATTTGAACTCTTCGTTTGTCAAAGCCAACAACTCTTTTTGTTGCTCAATTTCAAACATGTCTGAAGATGCCATAAATAGATATTGACCTAGTTCATTGTCAATATTGGATTTTATAAAATCAAAAGTTAAAGACTTTGATTCATCAACTTTTTTGTTGAAATCCGATTTAAGTTTTTCATCTAACTCTTCATTCATCGTTCCATCTGATGTTGCCACATTGTACTGTTGTGATATTGCTCGAATTTGGGTGTTCAAACTCTCTTGTTTTGCATTGTAGTCTGTAAAGTCACTATTGATTGAAGAGCCAGTAATATGAAAGCTAGAGTCATACGTTACATTAACTGTGCCTGGCTCCACCATTAACATTGTGCGAACATTGCTTCCCTCTCCACCTATAGTCATAAAACTCAGTATGGGGGAGTTTGTCTTTCCTTTAATTGTAAATTTACCATCAATAATAATGGTTGAATCAATAGGTACCATTATAGAGTCAGCCCATTTTTCTAAATATACTTGTTGCCCTTCGAACTCTTCACCTGTAATAGTTCCTTGAACAGTATATTCAGATTTATTTTGGCATGCTGCAAATAAAACAGCGATAGCACTTAAAAATAGAATTTTTTTCATTGTAATTTTTTTATTTAAAAATCTAATGTACAAAGATAGCTATAAAATGCTTACTATGGATATTAATTAAACCTTGTTTTAAATATTTCACTCTGTTATTCTCACATAATATAAGTATAGGGTTTTGTATGAAAGCAGTTTTGTAACAATTCATCACTACTCCAGTAGTATGACAATATAAATTGTAACATGCTTTACTGTTTTGTGTTTATCTTTTTCCTTTTAATTAAATATCTTGTATCTTTGAAGTAAAAATAATAAGTTATGAGTCACTTAATTGCCCCCTCTCTTTTATCTGCCGATTTTTTACATTTGCAACGTGATGTTGAAATGCTAAATAAAAGTCAAGCCGATTGGTTGCATCTCGATGTCATGGATGGCGTTTTTGTTCCAAACATATCGTTCGGTTTCCCAATAATGAATTTGCTAAAAAAAATAACAAATAAACCTTTGGATGTTCATTTAATGATTGTGCAACCCGAAAAGTTTATAGATGAAGTAGCTGCTATGGGTGCACATATAATGAATGTTCATTATGAAGCATGCACCCATCTTCATAGAACTATAAATGCAATTAAGGAAAAAGGGATGAAGGCTGGTGTTACCCTCAATCCTCACACACCTGTTTCATTGCTTAAAGATATTATCCGTGATTTGGACATGGTGCTTCTCATGTCTGTGAATCCAGGATTTGGAGGTCAGAAATTTATTGACTCTACTTTGTCAAAAGTAGACGATTTACGAAATTTGATTCTCCAGCAAAAATCTAATGCACTTATTGAAGTAGATGGTGGAGTAGATTTGAAAACTGGAAGACTTCTAGTTGATGCAGGAGCTGATGTATTAGTTGCGGGTAGTTTTGTTTTTTCATCAGACAATCCTGAAGAGAGAATTCATCAGCTGAAAATGTTGTAATTTTCATATAAGTTATAGCAAGGGATATGCTTTTTTAGGTAGATTGTGTAAAGTATTTCAACATAATCAAAATGAGACAAACGCCGTTTCTAAGATTGTTGATTCCAATTATAATAGGGATACTTCTTTTTAAGTTTATCTCTCCTTCTATTAACCTTTTCCCAATTGGAGCAATTGGGTTAGTTATAATTTTTCTCTCTTTTTTTATCCCCAAAAATCTCTCTTTTGCATTACGATGGCTGTTTGGTGCAGGGTTGATGTTCCTACTGTTTTCTTTAACTATCCAATACTGTCAGTATCGTACAAGTCTTGTTATTTGCAACTTTCCTCAGAAGTCATCATCTTATACTGCTAAAATACTAGACTATCCTCAGCATAAAAAGCGCTCTCTCGCTTGTGAAGTTCGTTTGACATATCCAATCGATAAAAAAGTAATCTTGTATTTTGAACCAGATACTAACAGTCTGCTTCTACAACCAGGAGACAATATATTAATTAATGCTTTTATAAAGCCATTCAGAAATTTAGGGAATCCTGATGAGTTTGATTATAAAGGGTTCATGCAAAATAAAGGCTTCTCAGGAAGTGCATACCTTAGCTCCCTAGATTGGATTGATACTGGCCAGCGGAGTCGTTCCATAAAAACGGAAGCTTTGCGAGTAAGAGCTAAGATATTAGATGTTTATAAAACCTATGAATTTGGGGATGATGAAAGCTCATTCCTTTCGGCGATTACATTGGGCTACAAAGCTGATTTGTCTGACGACTTAAAAGAGGCTTTTCGTGTTTCTGGCACTTCGCATGTGCTGGCTGTAAGCGGATTGCATGTGGGTCTTGTATATATTATCATCTCCTTCTTCTTCTCTTTTTTAGGTAAACGTGGGAAAGCACTTATTTTAAAACAGATATTAGTTTTGCTCTGCTTGTGGGGATATGTTTTTATTACAGGTATGCCAGTCTCTGTTGTTCGAGCAGCAATTATGTTGTCTCTTTTGTGTATTGGCAACATATTCAGAAGAAAAGGTCTAAGTTATAACACAGTTGCAGTAACTGCTTTTTTTATTCTAGCTCTTAATCCGTTTTATCTTTTTGACGTTGGTTTTCAGTTGAGCTTTGCAGCTGTTCTTTCTATTATGTTTTTTCAGCCAAAATTCTCAAAGATATATATTCCAAAAACCAAAACTGGCGATTACATTTGGAGTCTTTTTACAATTTCGCTTGCAGCACAACTAGGAGTGTTCCCATTTGTGCTTTATTATTTTGGTACTTTCCCTAGCTATTTCTTTATAGCTAATCTTTTAGTATTGCCTTCTATTGCAATTATTATTTATTCAGCTGTTTTGCTTACCTTCTTATCCCTGTTTCCAGTTTTTAATTTCAGTTTTCTAAAGATTGTATATAATGTGATAATTGTTTTCATGCAGTTTCTTATTAAAACTGTTTTGCAAGTTGTTCGCTTGTTCGAGTCTTTACCCATGTCAGTTTTAGAAGGACATCATATTTCACTGGTTCAGGTGTTTTTGATTTTTGCAATAATAATATTTCTTTCTCAGTTTATACTGTATAAGCATACAAGGCAGTTAATAATGTGTCTTGTATTAGTGATACTCTTATCAATAACACATACCTTATCGTTCTTCAACCAACCCGCTAATCAGTTTGTTGTGTACAATAGTTACAATGAATCCGATATAGGGTATAGGATAAATGGGGAAAAGTTAGCATTAGAAGTTAATTCAAATTTAGTTGTTTCACATCCATCAGCAAAAGTCATTTTACTTACAGAAAACAGTTATAAATCAAAGGAAAGCAACTACGTTGTTCCCGTCGATTTCCTTATTTTGGCCTCCGATAATAGTTTTTCGGTAACAGAGCTAGCCACATTCTTTCAACCAAAAGGAGTAATCATAGATTCTTCCATAGCTAGATATGCTGCAGCAAAAATGGAGAAAGAATGCGAAAAACTGAACATCACTTTCCATGATATTTCCAATTCAGGTGCATTCTGTGTAAATTTTTAGTATTTTTGCATCTTATAAAAAACAACGTTACTGCTTTAGCGAATTTAAAAACTTTATGAATACATCTTTATCACTTACTCCTTTAATTGAAGAAAAACAACTGCATGAAACCCAGAGATTAATTGAAAATGCAAAGAAAGTTGTTATAGTCACTCATTTGTCTCCCGATGGAGATGCAATGGGTTCTTCACTTGGACTATATCATTATTTGCAAAGTATGGGCAAAGAGACAAGGGTAGTTGTGCCAAATGCATTTCCTTATTTCCTTAAATGGATGGATGGGATAAAAGATGTTGTGATAAACACATACATACCCACGGTAGCTGAAGCTCTTATTAAAAACGCAGATTTGATTTTCTGTTTAGATTTCAACACCCTGAAGCGAATTGGTCCTTTGGGAGAATTAGTCGAGCAATCGGATGCAAAAAGAATCCTCGTAGATCATCATCTTGATCCAGATGAGGATTTTGATGTTGTTATTTCTTATCCAAAGATATCATCTACTAGCGAAATTGTTTTTAGACTCATGACTCAAATAGGTGGATTTGATAAAATTTCAACAACTGTTGCCGAATGCATTTATACAGGTATGATGACTGATACTGGTGGATTTACTTATAACTCTAACGATCCAGAGATATTCCAAATTATAAGCATATTGCTGAAAAAGGGGATAGATCGTGATCTTATATACAGAAATGTGTTTAATAATTATAGTGATCAGCGTATCAGACTACTTGGCTTTACACTGTCTCAACGCATGAAAATATATCCTGAACATAAGGCTGCGCTTATATATTTATCGAAAGAAGATCAAAAGCAGTTTACACTTGCAAAAGGAGATACCGAAGGTTTTGTGAATTACCCATTAAGTATTAAGGACATCTTGTTTTCTGTTTTTATTCGTGAAGACGATGAATTGGTAAAAATATCACTTCGTTCACAAGGTACATTTCCTTCTAACAAGTTTGCTGCTGATTATTTCAATGGTGGAGGGCATCTCAATGCTTCCGGTGGAGAGTTCTATGGTAAAATTGAAGATGCGATCTTGTTGTTTGAAGAAGGACTGGAAAAGTACTTAGAACAATTACAAAACTCAACTATTTAGTATTATAATCTCTATTTTAAGAATAGATAATAGTTTAAGAACTCTAAAGTACTACTAAATTAAAGTGGAATGTTTAATTTTGCAACAGATTTAGCGGATAAAATATTATAAATGAGAAAAATGAGAAATATTATAATAGCGTCTTTAATAACAATTGTTGCAATTGGAGTATTCTCTTCTTGCAATAAAGATAGAACATATGCACAACGCCTTAGTGATGAGAGAAAAAAAATAGAACGTTTTATTGATAAAAATAATATCAATGTGTTGCGTGAATATCCAAAAGATAGTGTTTTTCAAGAGAAAGATTTCTACTTTGACACTTCATCAGGCATATACTACAATGTAATCGACTCGGGTAATGGTAGAAGGATAAGGGGAGGTGAGGAATTTTATGTCCGTTTTGATGGACTAAGATATATTGAAAGTACCGACACTGCAATTTACTCAAACACAAGCGCTTTGCAACCCGAAGTGTTGGTTTATGGCAATTCTGCAACTTACACCGCAACCGCTTGGGTCGCGCCCTTGAAAAATGTAAGCGATCGTGCAAAAGTGAAGATGATTGTACCATTTAATATGGGGTTGGCTAGTGATCAACAAACATATAAAACGGCTTATTACGAACTTGTAGACTATCGATTTTTACTAAAATAATATCTAAAACTTAACCAAATGGCACTTATAAAATCAATATCAGGTATTCGCGGAACAATAGGTGGAAAAGTTGGCGATGGATTCACACCTGTTGATACAGTCAAGTTTGTAGCTGCTTATGCTACATACATTAAAAAAACCACTCAGCGCAATTCTCCTAAAATTGTTGTTGGCAGAGATGCTCGCATTTCAGGTGATATGGTTCACAGGTTGGTAACTGCTACTTTAATGGGGATGGGATTTGATGTTGTTGATATTGGCTTAGCTACCACTCCTACTACAGAAATAGCTGTGCCAAAAGAAAATGCTAGTGGTGGTATTATTCTAACTGCTAGTCATAACCCAAGGCAATGGAACGCTCTTAAACTATTAGACTCAAAGGGTGAGTTCTTAAGCGCAAAAGCAGGTGAGGAGATACTAAATATTGCTGAAGCTGAAGATTTTTATTTTGCTGAAGTTGATGATCTAGGGAAAGTGACAAAAAAAGATTATTTGGCAGCTCATATAGAGGATGTTTTGTCACTAGACCTTGTGGATGTTGAGGCAATAAAAGAGGCTAACTTCAAAGTTGCAATCGATTGTGTTAATTCTGTAGGTGGAATTGCTGTTCCTCCACTACTAGAAGCTTTAGGTGTGAAAGTAGTGTTTGAAATTCATTGCGAAGCACATGGAGATTTTTCTCACGATGCTGAACCACTACCTGAGAATTTAACTGATCTTATTTCAACGATTAAAGAGACAAAATCAGATGTTGGTTTTGCTGTAGATCCCGACGTAGATAGATTAGCAATCATAAGCGAAAATGGAGAGCCGTTTGGTGAGGAGTATACATTGGTTGCGATATCAGACTATGTTTTGTCACATACTCTTGGAAATACTGTTTCTAATTTAAGCTCTACTCGTGCTTTGCGCGATATTACTGAAAAGCATGGAGCAACATATTCAGCTGCTGCAGTTGGCGAAGTGAATGTGGTGACTAAAATGAAAGAGACTAATGCAGTTATAGGTGGTGAGGGTAATGGTGGGGTTATATATCCCGCATCACACTACGGACGAGATGCTCTTGTGGGTATTGCCCTTTTTCTAACCCATCTAGCAAAATCGAATATGAAAGTGAGCCAACTTCGCGCAACATACCCTTCTTACTATATGTCGAAGCAGAAAATCGACTTAACTCCTGAAATAGACGTTGATGAGCTCCTTTTGACTATGAAGGAGAAGTATAAAGAAGAAGATATAATAGATATTGATGGTGTGAAAATTGAATTTAAAGATAGATGGGTACATTTGCGTAAATCAAATACAGAACCTATTATTCGTATATATACCGAAGCTCCATCAACAGAAGAAGCTATTGCATTAGGTAAACAGATAATAAGCGAAATAAAGGATATTGTAGGATAAAATAGATTACTATTCTATTTTCCTTCAAAATTACACCGTAAAGCTTACACCAGTTTATAAATTGGAAGAGTTTTACGGTTCATTTTTACTGACAATGAAAGAGAAATTAATTCCACTTGAAGATGTTAGGAAATCTCATCCTATCTTTAGGAAGAAGTATGGAGGTGCGCTAGCAAAACTAGGACTGAAAATTTCTGGACTTGATAATGTGAACAGAGTATACGATCATTCAAAACATCTCACTGGGATAGATTTTTGCACTCATTTACTTGATGGTTTGGGGATGAAAAGAACACTAATTAATAAAGAGATTTTGGAACAATATAAAGACCAACCATTTATTACAGTTTCAAACCATGCTTATGGCCATGTTGATGGCATTGCATACATTGAACAGCTTGGTTCATATAATCCAAACTTTAAGATGATGGTAAACTTCATTTTAGGAATGATTGACACTATGTCTGAACACTTTATTACTGTAAATCCTAATCACAGTGGTGCGTTTAATAATGTGTCGAGCCTTGGTGGAGTAAAACAGTGTATAGCTCATCTAAGAGAAGGGAATCCATTAGGATTATTCCCAGCAGGTGCTATCTCTAATCTTGTTAGAAGTGACGGCAAATGGAAAATAGAAGATAGAGAATGGCAAACATCTGTTTTGAAATTAATTAAGCTTGCTAAAGTTCCTGTTATTCCGATTCATATTTCAGGAGGAAATTCTTGTTTATTTTACTCCTTAGGCTTAATAGACTGGAGGGTGCGTATTCTTCGATTAGGACACGAACTCTATAATAAGAAGGGTAAAGAGATAGTATTTACTGTTGGAGAACCTATTACTTTGGAGGAGCAAAACAGCTATTCAGACCTTGAACAATTTGGAAAGTTTTTGAAAACTAAAACATACGGATTGAATAAATCCAAATAATTTTTCTAACTTTGAATAAACTTATTTCGCTTTATGAGCGATTACCATATCTATTAAAAATATGTCTAGACAGTCTATACAACAAGTAAAACAGCGCTTTAGCATTATTGGGATGTCTCATGAGTTGGAGCGAGCCATTGATACTGCACTTCAAGTAGCACCTACCGATTTGTCTGTTCTTATTACTGGTGAAAGTGGTGTGGGAAAAGAAAATTTTCCTCAGATTATACATCAATACAGTAGAAGAAAACATGGACCTTACTTTGCAGTTAACTGCGGGTCTATTCCCGAAGGAACTATAGACTCAGAGCTTTTTGGGCACGAGAAAGGGTCATTTACAGGAGCTACGGCGAGTCGTAAAGGATACTTTGAATCAGCCAATGAGGGGACACTTTTTTTAGATGAAATAGCAGAACTGCCTTTATCTACACAGGCTCGTTTACTTCGCGTTCTAGAGACAGGCGAGTTTATAAAAGTAGGATCTTCTACAGTTGAGAAAAGTAATGTCAGAGTTGTTGCAGCCACCAATATGAATATGATTCAGGCAGTTGAAAAAGGGAAGTTTAGAGAGGATTTGTATTATCGTCTCAACTCTGTACCCATTCGTATCCCTCCACTACGTGATAGGAAGGACGATGTTCTACTTCTTTTCCGTAAGTTTGCAAGTGATTGTGCAGAAAGATATATGATGCCTCCTATTACGCTCACTGATGAGGCTAAGGAATTGCTTAGAGCTTATAGATGGCCAGGTAATATACGTCAACTAAAAAATATAACAGAGCAAATATCTGTAATTGAACAAGAAAGGCTAATAACCTCGGAAATAATGCAGCGTTATTTGCCTAAGCAAGAGGTTGGCATGGTACGGGTGCATGGGTCACGAGCTCAGGGTCGTGCTGGTAGAACCTTTGCCAACGAAAGAGAGATTCTCTATCAAGTCTTGTTCGACATGAAGAAGGATTTAAATGATTTAAAGCAAGTTGTGAGAGATATAATGTCAAAAGACTCCGACTATCAAACCTCTGCCAAAACTGCTTCCTTTTTAGAAGATGACTTATCAGGTGATTCATCTTATCGAATTCCTGTAAAATACAGTGAGGAGTTTTTACAAGCTCCTTTTGCTTCTGCAAGGGAAGATGACGACAGTGAGGAAGATGTTCAAGATGTAGCAGAATATGTAGAGGAGACTTTGACCATGCAGGAGGTCGAGCGTGATATGATTATAAAAGCTTTGGAGCGTAATGACGGTAGCCGAAGGCAAGCAGCTAGAGAGTTACAGATTTCAGAACGTACACTGTATCGAAAAATAAATGAATATGAATTAGACGATTTATAAATAACGTATGAAAAAAATCCTATTTTTCGTCTTTTTTGTTTTGCTATTAAGCTCATGTACACTTTCGTATAAGTTTAATGGTGCTTCAATAGATTACGATCTAACCAAAACTATACAAATATCTGACTTTCCAAATCAGGCACCACTGGTATATCCTCCTTTAGAACAACGGTTTAATGAGGAGCTGAAAGATTTGTTTACTCGAAGTACACGTTTACAGTTTGTACGGCAGAATGCTGATTTGGAAATGGAGGGTGAAATTGTTGGATATTCACTAACTCCACTTGCTGTGCAAGAAGACTCTTTTGCATCTGAAACAAGGCTAACTTTAACTATCCGCATGAGGTATAGAAACAACAAAGCGCAGGGTCAAGACAAAGAGGAATCTTTTTCGGCCTATCGAAATTTTCCTGCAGATAGAATGCTGACAGATGTTCAAGACCAATTGATAGGTGAGCTAGTAAAAGAAATAGTGGATCAAATTTTTAATAGTACAATGTCTAATTGGTAATACTTCCACAAACAGATAGTATTAAAAAAACAAGATAGATTTTGGAGAAAGAATTGTTTTATGCATATTTGAAAGGAGATAAAAAACTTGACGACAATGCAACACTCCAGTTGGAGCAAATGGTTGAGAAATATCCTTATTTTCAGACAGCTAAGTTGATGTTGTTAAAATGCAGAAAAGATTCAGATCACCCAGAGTTCTTATCAGATTTAAGGAATGTAGCTGTTACATGTAGTGATCGTGAAAAGCTTTTTTATTATTTAAATAATGATAGATTCTCGCGTTTTTTTCCAAATATAGATTTTAAAGATGAGTCTGGTGAGGATAGAACCACAAAGTTATTAGATTCTTTTCTGCAATCGATTGATAAGAATGTTGATGAGGAAGATAAAGCTAACGAAATTAATAATTTAGATAGTAATTCAATTGTTTCTTCCGATTATTTAGCCTATCTAGAGCATACTGAAACAAAAGAAAAACAACCTGATGATGATGACGATGAGGTGAAACCTATGAAACATCAACAATTAGTGGATAAATTTTTAGAGAAATCTTCGGAAGGTGAAGTTTTATTTTCTAACAAAAACAGGGAGAGAGAAGAGAAACAGGAGTCGACGCAAGATGTTGATAATCTTTTAGATGATGATACCTTCTTGACCGAAACTTTGGCGCAAGTTTATATTAAACAAAAGAAATATGAACAGGCACTTACAATTATTAAAAGATTAAGTTTGAATTTTCCAAAAAAAAGTATTTACTTTGCAGACCAAATACGTTTTCTAGAGTATTTGATTCTCAACGAGAAAAACAAAAAATAAAAACAACAAAATGTATATCTTTATCACAATTTTAATCCTTATTGCAGCTGTTTGTATGGTTCTTATAGTCTTGGTTCAGAACTCCAAGGGTGGTGGATTATCAGCTGGATTTTCTTCATCCAACCAAGTTATGGGAGTTAGAAAGACAACGGATTTTCTTGAAAAGGCTACTTGGGGACTAGCAATAACAATTATGCTTCTTAGCATTGTAACAGCTAAGTATACTGCGAAACGTTCAGCTTTGCCTCAAACTCAAGTTGAGGTTCAACAACCAGCACCGCTTAGTCCTTCTACAGCACCTGATGTAAACCCAACACTACCTCTCCCGACTCAGCCAGCTCCTAGTGAGTCACAGACTGAGCAACCCGCTGAGTAAAATCTCAGAATAGAGGATATTACAATATATTGATAAAGGAGTCGAGTTAATTCGGTTCCTTTATTTTGTACCCTATTGACACATTAATTTCAAGTCATTTTGTTGCAATAAGTTGTTTTTACAATAGATTACCCACCATAGTTATGAGGATTGATTAATTTTATTGCTATTTTTGTTTATAATCAGTTTATCACACTATGAAGAAATTACTAGTTAGTCTTTTTATCCTCTTGTCCACACTGTCTTATTCTCAAGAGTCTTTCAGATATGACACTATTCGTGTTTCGAAAGATGATGCAAGAAACATTCATCATTACCAACAGTCTCGAAGTGGTGTTGCCAAACAAAACCAGCAAAGACGGAGAATGCAATCACAAGCTCCGATTGCAACAGGTTTTGATGCAAGAAAGCTAAGGTTTGGTCTCAACCTAGGATTAAGTTTATCCAACCACTACAACCTATTGCGTTTCGCCCCGCAAGTGGGATACCAATTTAACCAATATGTAATGACGGGGATTGGAGTGAGCTACTATCATTCGAAAAGAAAATACAATTACGGTAGCGACAGAACGACCCATACTAACAACTCCGTGGGTGCAAACGCCTTTGCCTATCTTTACCCCACAAGTTTTATTGCCTTATCCGCACAACCCGAACTTAACTATATATGGAAAAGCTCGAAGGATATGGAAGGGAGCTACAATAAATCAGATGTCCTTGTGCCATCTGTTATTATTGGTGCAGGATTGCGTTTGGGCAATACTCATGCAATGATATATTATGATGTGGTGCAAGATGCAAATTCTCCTTATACTTCGGGTGTATTCTATGGCGTGTCGCTTTATTTTTAAACCATGCATTGCAAAGTATAGCTAAAATGCTGTCATTGGTGTCTGTTTAGAATAATAAAGCTATATTTGTAGTTAAATAGATAGTTTGTTTTGTCTTTTAAAGGTGACTATTAACTATAGGAACTAAAATCTCTGATTGTTTTATCAGACATTTTGATGAGAGTTATTGCTTTAAAATACTCCTTATCAGTTTCGTAGTAGTGCTTGATAGTAGCTGAAAAATTAGAGTCGAGAGTCGAGAATTTGTCACAACCAATCATCTATTTTATTAAACGCAATGAATCAGTTGAAAGTATACAAAAAGTGAAGCCGAAACAGAAAATGAACAGGTATCACTTATTTAAATAATTTAATTTGGAATATATGAAGTCTTTAATTCTATCTGTGTTAAGTTTATTATTAATCACGAGTTTTTATTCTTGTAATGAGGTTAAAACAGGTTTCGCCATTGTAGTGGATACTGAAAGTTATGATAATGCGAAGGCTGAAATAGATGCTTATGCTGATATTTTGAACAAAGAGGGACTTGAAACGCACCTCATTGTAAAAGATTTCACTTTACCTGATTCTTTAAAGGCTGAACTATACAGTCTTTACACAGCTGACAATCCCATAGAAGGTGCAGTATTTATTGGAGATGTTCCTATAGCCTGTGTCATTGATGCTCAACATATGACCAGTGCTTTTAAAATGAATCAAAAACGCTTTGGTTTAGAAACAGCTAATGTACCTACAGATCGATTTTATGACGATTTCGATTTAACATGGAACTATATAAGACAAGACACAATAAACCAACTCAATCATTATTACTCCTTAAGCTTTGATTCTAAGCAGCATATTTCTCCAAATATTTATTCGGGAAGAATAAAAATGCCCGAAGTTGAAAATAAATATGAACTACTCAGAAACTACATGAAAAAAGTAGTATCTCAGCATCAGGCAGAAAATGTGCTTGACGAGTTCTTTTTCTTTGCAGGCAATGGTTACAATTCGGGATCTATGGTTGCGAGACTTGATGAGCAAGTAGTTCTTGACCAGCAATTGCTAGGCAATGTCAATGTGGAGTTTCTCGACCATGGTAGGGCTAATGTTGTTAAATTTCAGTTTATGTCGGAGTTGCAGCGAGATGATTTAGATATTGCTTTGTTGCATCATCATGGCAGTGAGGATACGCAGTATCTAAGTGGTTGGCCTAAAACTAATGCCTATGAAGAGCAAATAAGTTTAGTGAAGAGATTTTTAAGAGTGCGACTAAATCGATCAAAAGACAAAGGTTCTTCAGAGCATTTTAAAATAAAACAAGACTATAATGAGAGATTTGGTATTCCTCCTTCGTGGTTCAATGGGGCTTTTGACAATGATGTGCAAAAGGAAGATAGTCTATGGAATGCAGATCTCGATCTTGTTTTAGCCGATTTTGATATATATGATTATAAACCCAATGTGCGCTTTGCCATTTTGGATGCATGTTTTAATGGAGCATTTCATGAGGATGAGTATTTAGCAGGAGCATACATTTTTGCAGATGGTAATTCTGTAGCTAATCAAGCTAATAGTGTAAACTCACTTCAGGACAAATGGCCACAAGAAATGGTAGGTTTACTCTCACTCGGAATGCGTATAGGTGAATGGAATCGAAAAGTTTGTTATTTGGAAACACATATTATAGGCGATCCCACATTTCGCTTCAAGTCGATAGATCCTTCCTTAGATGTTCAAAAACTATCGGTTGTGAATGCAGGCGATAATAAAGTTTGGCTCGATCTTCTTGATTCAAAATATCCCGATGTACAAGCACTTGCTTTGAGAAAGCTTTATGATAATGGATACGATGGGATTTCAGAACTACTTCTCACTACATATAAAAACTCAGATTTAGGTAGTGTTAGGACAGAGTGTTTAAAACTTTCTTCAAACTTAAATGATAATAACTTTATTGAATTGCTAAAACTTGCATTAAGTGATAGTTATGAATTAATACAGCGTCTAGCTGTTATCATGGCTGGCAATAATGGGAGTGATGAACTAATCCCCTCTTTTGTAAAACTTGCATTTTCCAATCTTTCAGAAAGGGTCGAATTTAATTACATAAATAACAGTAGGTTTTTCAATAATTCGGAGGTGATGGCAGAATTTGAAAAACAGTCGATAGAGGCAAATGAGTTAATTAAGAAGGATGAAGCCTTGAAAGAGATTGAAAAAGTCTTTGTGAATGCCAACAGTAGTTATCAGGAGGTTTTAGATAAAATCACTAATCCTGAAACTTCTGACAATCAACTTGAGTTTTGGATAAGTACACTGAGAAATTATAATTATCATCAGGGTGTTCCATCGTTTATCGACTTTTTAGAAAAGAGCGATAATGAGGAGCATAGGATTAAAATGATTGAAGCTCTCGGTTGGTTCACATTGTCTGTACAAAAGCAGCAAATTATAGACTATTGCGATAAATTAGCCAATGATGCTGGAGAATCAGAAGAGTTACGTCAAGAAGCGGCAAAAACTGTTCTTCGCTTAAGCTAAATCAAAAGTAGATGGTTCTTATATTATCATAAGTTTGCTATACTGTTGCTCTGTTGCAATTGATGGATTAAATCTAAATTGTATGTTTTTAGAGTGAACTGATATAGAATTGTCTTTGTAATTACAATAAATAAAAAACGTCCGTTTTTAAAGCGGACGTTTTAATTATTGAGTCAATTTTTATTATAGCCATTCAATTTTCACCTCTGCCCACAAGGGACGATGGTCTGAAGCCATTGGTTCATCTACTACACCTCTGCCAATTATTTTGTGACTATACTTATCGTTGGGTTTCAGAAGTATGTAGTCAATTACTCTATCAGGATTGTCCGATCGGAATGTAGGCTCAGTAGGATCACTCAGCATTGCCCAAGTTGATGACAAAACTCTAATTTCACTCGATTCGGGCTTAGCATTTAAATCTCCAGCCAAGAATACAGGTTTAGAATCATACTTCTCAGTGTGTAGTTTAATAAGGTTTATCGATGTTTGTCTGTCTGCTTCAGTTAACGATAAGTGGGTGCAGCATAAGACAAAGTCTTCTAATTCAACAATTAGCAAACTTCGCTTCTCCTCGCTACCAGGCAATGGAATTCCCTCTTGACTCAATGGTTTTTCTTTGGTCAGGATACCATTTCCATATTTACCTCCTCTATATTCAATAGAACCATTAAAAGAAGCATACATGTTGGTTCTTTTTGCCAATTCATCCAATACTACCAAATCCTTACTTCGTTCTGTTGCACTGTCCAACTCTTGAATAGCAACTGCATGTGCATCCATATCGTTTATGACTTTGGCAACCCGATCGAAGTCGGTTACATTGTCCATTCCTTTTGCATTGCGTACATTATAACTTGCAATCTTAAATATTTGATCTTCTTTTTTTTGTTTACTGCTTTCGCCTCCACAACCAATCGTAAAAGAGAGTAAAACGAGGAGTAATGAGTAATAGAATACTTTCATAATAAAATAATTAAAGAGTGTTTTTAAAAAATGTTTCTTCCTATCCAGAAAATGATGATTGAAATTAATATAATTACCGCAGCCTGCTTTCCAAAGAGGAAAGTTTGAATTCGCCGATGTTTACTCTTTCCTCCTAGATATTCAAAATAGAGTCCCACTAGAACATAAGGTCCATAAAGAACAATCAAGGGATTGTGGCGAAAAGCAGCTGCCACATTCAAATGTAACAACTGATGAAACGCTCGTTGTGATCCACATCCAGGACATTCAAATCCAGTTGCTACCCTAAATGGGCATTTTGGAAAGAAAGGGTAAATAGTTGGGTCAATATAAAAGAAAATAAGCAATAAGATTGCAGTCAATATAATTGCAATTGTAATTAGTAATCTCTTCTTATTTTTCACAAGAGTGATTCTCTAAAATGTCAACCCTTCTGCTCCTGGCATGTTCATACCCGTAAACAGTCCCATTGAGACCATTATAGCTATAAAAACTAGGTATAAAATGCCTGCAATCAAGCCAAACTTAGACCATTTTTTTGCATTGGCTGATATGCGAATAGACTCTTCATACAATCCCTGATCATAAAGAGAATTTACGCGAGCAGCATTCACAATGCCTACAATGCCAAATGGCAAACAGCAAAAAATAGTTACAAGAATAGATTCTATTAACCATGACTTTGGTCTCACAGGTATATCCATTTCTGGAACTGGTGGTGTGGGTGGGTATTGATTTTCCATATTGTAATATATATATAGTTTTATCTTACGTTCTACGTGTATTAAACTGAAAGCACACTTGCCAATCCCGCAATTGAACCAAAAAATACAGCAAAAATGATAATTCCTACAATAGCCAGTATTATTGCTCCAATAGCAATCCAGAATGTTATTTTTGTCCATCGAGCTGCGTTTGCTGATGCCTCGTTAGCTTGAGCATAAAGCCCTTGGCGAAAGAGCGATTCAACTTTCGAAGCATTTACTATAGCAGCAATGCCCAATAAGCTTAAAATGTTTCCACACAACACAAAAGGTAAAATTGTTACCAATATAGATTCTACCATCCATGTTTTTGGCATCATGGTTAGTGCGTGTTCCTCTGATTGCTGATAAGGCGCATTTGGTTGGGTTGTAGTGGATGTTGCTCCTGCATGATTGTGTGCTGTTGATGATATATCAAACAGAGGTTGCAAGTCCACAACATCATAGGCTCTCTTCCACTCCTCCATGCCTTGTGTCCACACTAGGGTGTTTTTCCCAATATGTTCGTCCTTTAGTTCCTCGGGTGTAAAAGTGCCTTTTTGCTTCCCTTCAGAGTCTATATAAAAATATCTATTCATATCAAAAAGTAAGTTTTAGGTTTGTTAATTAGTACTAGACTTTTAATCTTGTAGAGAAGTCATTTACTTGTAGCTAGTGGCATCAATTGTTATGACTTCTATAATTTTCTGTGAAGTATCTCTATAAATATACTCCAAGGTTACTTTGTTTTCTACAAATATTTGCAGAGACTTATCTGTTGCAAATGCTTTTTCCATGTTGTAAAATATATCTTCTTTCTTCTCTCTCAACAACTTTGTAGGATTCCCTATGTTTGTAACTGTATAGTAATACTGAAAGATATTGTCAGAAGTTACCGCCACACTATCAAACCGAGTGTGTTGGTCCAATGCAACCGGCGTGGATTGATTCAAGTTTGTAGCCATTCGAGACAGCTCCTTATGTAATCTCTTATCATTAGAGGTGCATTGTGCAAACGAAAATAAAGCTACGACTGAAAAGGCGTAAGTAAATACTTTATATTTTTTCATCACAAAATCTTTAATGTGCTTCACAAAGTTAAATAAATTTGAGGTTAAATAAAGAGAATGTTCTCTTTTTATTATTTAAAAGGTTCTGAGCAGCTGAAAGCTTATTGATTACTATAATTTATTTGCTTCTTATTCGTGATAAGTTGTAACTAGTTTTGAAGGGTGTCATAATACAAAAGAATGGCTTCTGGATAAAGAAAGAATATACCACGTGGTTTCTGTATTTGTTCTGTTTTTAATAAGAGAATTGGGGATATAGAGGGAGTAATGGTAGTTGTTTAGTTGTAGGTTTACAAAAAATAATATATCTTGCATCAGCTTTTGTTTCGTAGAGAATTTTCAGTTTATTATTTTAAAATATACCGTATTATGAGAACAAGTGCAACATTCTTTGTGACGTTTTTATTATCCCTTCCTATTTTTGGCCAATGGCAACCTGCGGGCGATAAAATTAAAACTAAGTGGGCATCACAGATTGATGTGAACAATGTTTTGCCTGAATATCCGCGTCCAATTATGGAGCGACCAGAGTGGCATAACCTAAACGGTTTGTGGAGTTATGCAATACTTCCAGTTGGGGAACAAGAACCAACTAAATTTGATGGAGAAATATTAGTTCCATTTGCAGTTGAATCAAGTCTTTCGGGGGTGCAGAAAATGCTAGGCAAAGACAACGAGTTGTGGTATCACCGTGAATTTACTACTCCCCCTAGATGGAAGGACAATAATGTATTGTTGCATTTTGGTGCGGTAGATTGGAAAGCCGATGTGTGGGTCAACGATGTGAAGGTTGGTCAGCACAAGGGTGGTTACACTCCTTTTAGTTTTGATATTACACCTGCTTTGAAAAAATCTGGTTCTAACAAACTTGTTGTAAAAGTGTGGGATCCAACCGATGAAGGTTTTCAGCCAAGAGGGAAACAGGTTAACAAACCTGGGGGAATTTGGTACACACCTGTAAGTGGAATTTGGCAAACAGTATGGCTTGAGCCTGTACCCCAAAAGCATATAGAGGCTATTAAAATTACACCTGATATTGATCAGAGAATACTACAAGTTGACGCAATTGTCAATGATGCTAGTTTATCGGATAAAATTGTTGTTACTGTCAAGGATGACAATCGAATTGTTGCTAGTGCTCAAGCTATTAATAACATGCCAGCGGAAGTGCGCATGCCAGCAGATATGAAACTGTGGTCTCCCAGCAATCCATGTCTATATACTGTAGAAGTAGAATTGTGGAGTAACAATAAGCAAATTGACAAGGTGAATAGTTATGCAGCAATGCGAAAGTATTCTATGAAGCGAGATGATAAAGGAATTGTTCGTATGCAGCTCAACAACAAAGATTTGTTTCAGTTTGGAACACTTGATCAAGGATGGTGGCCCGATGGACTTTACACAGCTCCAACTGATGAAGCATTGTTGTATGATGTACAAAAAACAAAAGATTTGGGGTTCAACATGATTCGCAAACATGTGAAAGTTGAACCTGCTCGTTGGTACATGCATTGCGATAGGTTAGGTATGATTGTGTGGCAAGATATGCCCAATGGAGATAAAAGTCCTGAGTGGCAAATGCGCCAATATTTTACAGGAGTTGAAAGAGTGCGAAGTCAAGAGTCGGAAGATAATTTCCGACAAGAGTGGAAAGAACTTATTGATTATCTCTACTCTTATCCATCTATTGGAGTTTGGGTGCCTTTTAACGAAGCTTGGGGACAATTTAAAACGAAAGAAATCAGTGATTGGACAAAAGCATACGATCCAACACGTTTAGTGAATCCTGCTAGTGGTGGAAATCATTACACACTAGGAGACATATTAGATTTGCACAACTATCCCAATCCAAAGTTGTATCTCTACGATGCGCAACGGGTAACTGTATTGGGTGAGTATGGTGGGATAGGTAGAGCAATAAAAGGTCATTTGTGGGAGCCTGATCGCAATTGGGGCTATATTCAGTTTGACACTGAAAAAGAGGTGACAGATGAATATCTAAAATATGCAGAAGAGCTAAAACAGCTTATCCGTCAAGGATTCTCGGCTGCTATCTATACACAAACCACAGATGTGGAGATAGAAGTGAATGGTTTGATGACGTATGATCGGGAGATTGTGAAAGTAGATGAGGCAAAAGTGCACAAGATGAATCAGGAGATATGCAACATTCTTGAATGATTGTTGTGCCAATTATTGATATAGAAAACGCCAAAAGTATAATCACTTTTGGCTTTTCCTATATTTGGTGACGGTGTGTCTTTTATTTGAAACCTATTTCCTCACTGAAAATTGATAGATGCATCTGCTTGTGTAAGTTTCTCCAGGACTTAAAAAAGCGGAAGGCCAATCGGGTTTATTGGGAGTGTCAGGATATTTCTGTGTTTCAAGACAGATGGCAGTTCTCTTTTTGTAGTCAATTCCTTTTTTCCCAGTAACCGTTCCATCTAGGAAGTTGCCTGTGTAAACTTGCATGCCAGGTTCTGTTGTATAAACATGCAATTCAATTCCGGTTGTTGAGTCATAAACCGTTGCTGCTTTTTTTGATATATCGCCAGGGTTATTCAACACCCAATTGTGATCGTAGCCATCACCATATTTCAATTGTTCGTAATCATAATTGTCGATTCGCTCCCCAATAAGAGTCGGAGTTCTAAAATCCATATCAGTCCCTTCTACATCTGCAATCTCTCCAGTTGTCATGAAGGTAGCGTCAATGGGTGTGAAGCTATCTGCATCAATCATTAGTTTGTGAGATAAGATTGTATTTTCGGGGTTTCCACTCAAATTAAAGTAGGAGTGATTGGTGAGATTAACAACAGTCTTCTTGTCAGTCTCTGCTTCATACTGAATGTCAATAGCATTATCATCGGTTAGTGTCATAATAACTTTAGTGGTTAAATTACCAGGAAATCCTGCCTCGCCATCTTCAGACGTGTAGGACAACTCAAGAGTTTGATCATTAGGTTGAACTGCATCGAAAACCTTAGTGTTAAAGCCTTCGTCACCTCCATGCAATGTATGTTCTCCATTGTTTTGTGGAAGTTGATACTCTAGTCCATCAACAGTGATTAATCCATTTGCTATTCTATTTCCATAACGACCGATTGTAGCACCAAAGTTGTTTGGAATGTTGACATAGTCAGCAATAGAGTCGAATCCTAGCACCACATCTTGCAGTGTCCCCTCTTTATCGGGAACCATCACTGATACGATGCTACCGCCATAATTTGTAATGCAAACTTCCATACCCGCATCGTTCTTTAGAACAAAGAGATCTGTTTGTTTGCCATCAATCTCTGTTTGAAAGTTGCTTTTCTTCAAACCAGATAGAGTTTCGGGCTCTTCGGGTTGTGTTTTGTTCGTACAAGCCATAAGAAGGAAGAGGCCTAGAATAAGTGTAAAGTTCTTTTTCATTTTGGTTGCTTTTAAGATTATTGAGTTTTAAATTAATATTGTGTATCCTACGTTTCGTAGAAAGAGAGTTAACCCTCATTATTCATCGCTCTTTATATTAGTGTACGTATAGGCGCTAATACACAAAAAGCTTTACATGTTTATTGTAGTTTAATATAAAGACCCACTCTTTTTGGTAATGTTCGCTTTTACTTACGTACTTTATTTCTTTGCCTTGCCTCCGATTGCATTTGGCGCATTCGCTCTTCTTTGTTCC
>CAZXGV010000001.1:0-83962 GCA_964640575.1 uncultured Dysgonomonadaceae bacterium | reverse complement strand
AGGCACAAAGTTTACGAGTAACACCTTCAGATTTCTGTTTTTCAAGCACATCGCGCCCTATAAAATCATTGCCGTCGGTAAATTTAGTAATCCAACCCAATCCTGCTTCCAATGGAGTTATCTCTTCGGTCATTTCATTTCCATATAAATTGAAACCCATCTCTAAGCGCAAAGTATCTCGTGCTCCTAATCCTGCCGGTTTGATACCAAACTCTTTGCCTGCTTCAAACAAAGCATTCCATATTGTCTCGCTATGGTTGGGATAGAAGTAAAGCTCGAACCCTCCTGCACCCGTGTAACCCGTATTAGAAATAATAACATCTTCAACACCTGCAATAGTTCCATATTCAAAAGCATAATAAGGTATTGCAGATAAATCTTTGTCGGTTAGCTTTTGTAACACATCTATTGCTTTAGGACCTTGCAATGCCAGTAATGCTGTATGTTCAGATGCATCTTCTAAGATTGCACCCATTGTGTTATGTTTTTTACACCACTCCCAATCTTTCTGAATATTGCTGGCATTTACAACCAACATATACTTTTCTTCTTCCATGTGATAGAGCAAGAAGTCGTCAATAATGCCCCCTTTTTCGTTTATAAAAGAGGTGTATTGAATTTTTCCAATCTTTAGTTTTGAAGCATCGTTGCTCGTAATCTTTTGTATCAATTCAAGCGCTTTGGGTCCTTTTATCCAAAACTCTCCCATGTGTGACACATCAAACACACCCACTGCATTACAAACTGTGGCATGTTCGTCTAATATACCAGTGTATTCAATGGGCATATTGTATCCTGCAAATTCGTGCATTTTAGCTCCTAACTCGATGTGCAAATTTGTAAATGGTGTTTGTTTCATATTTGTTTATAATTAATTATATTATTAAATCTGATTAGTTTGCTTCTTCAGCAACAAGCTGTGCAATCTTTACCACCACTTCGGATGCTTTCTTCAGCGACTTGATAGGTAGGAACTCGAAGCGACCATGGAAATTGACTCCTCCAGCAAATATATTGGGGCAAGGCAATCCCATATACGAAAGTCGAGCACCGTCAGTACCTCCACGAATGGGTTTAACAATGGGTTTAATATCTAGCGCTTCCATTGCTCTAAAAGCTAAGTCCACAATGTGTTTCACAGGCTCTATCTTTTCGCGCATATTGTAGTACTGATCTCTCATTTCAAGTTTCAACACATCAGGATATTTCGTATCTAGAAAATCGACAGCTTGTTGCATTTGCTCTTTACGTCTTTCAAACAAACTGAGGTCGTGATCGCGAATAATGTAACTCACACTGGCTTCGTCCACCGTTCCTGTCATTTCTATCAAATGGAAGAATCCTTCGTAGTCGCTCGTAAATTCGGGACGTTCGTTAACAGGAAGTATTGCTACCAACTCATTGGCAACATGCAATGCATTTATCATTTTGCCTTTTGCATAGCCAGGATGTACATTCCTCCCTTGGATTGATATTTTGGCTACTGCTGCATTAAAGTTCTCATATTCCAATTCTCCCAACACACTGCCATCCATAGTGTAAGCCCAATCGGCACCAAACTTTTTCACATCGAAATGGTCGGCTCCGCGCCCAATCTCTTCATCGGGTGTAAAACCAATTCTAATCTTTCCATGCTCTATTTCGGGATGATCAATAAGGTATTGCATTGCATTCATAATTTCAGCAATTCCTGCTTTATCATCAGCTCCTAACAAAGTGGTTCCATCGGTTACAATGAGGTCTTCACCCACATAATCATGCAACTCGGGGAAATCGTTGGGCGACATCACAATGTTTTCATCTTTATTTAAGATAATATCTTTTCCATCGTAGTTTTTCACTATTCGGGGATTTACATCTTTGCCACTCATGTCGGGACTTGTATCGAAATGGGCAATAAAGCCTATTGTTGGAAGTTTCTTATCTGTATTGGCGGGTAGTGTAGCCATTAGATAACATTTGTCATCCAATGAAATATCTTCCAATCCCATCTCTTTCATCTCTTGCTCCACCAAGCGAGCTAAATCAAACTGTTTTTTTGTGCTGGGTGTGTCGTTGCTGTTTTCATCCGACTGCGTATCTATTTTCGCATAGTTGATAAAACGATCTACAATTTTCATACATTTATGTTTTAGATGTTGTGTGGTTATAATAAAAAAGGATTATCCTTGCTGTAGTACTACAATACAACAAGGAATAGATCCTTTAAATAACAAATATACGAGTTTATTTTTTATTTAAATAACTTTGGCATCTAAATATTGGGTCACAAATGAGTAAACAATGTGGAGGGTGAAGAAGAATCAGATATAAAACTATGAGTTTGTTTATTTGTGTGATGAATAAGAACTCATGAGTTTTTCGATTAACAGAACAGAGAAGCGTTCCTCTCATCTGATTATGAAAGAAAAAAATAACCCGTGATTCTATTGCCAGAATACTTTGGGCATAAAATCCTGATAAGGGCTAAGATTATAAATGTGAGCACTTATTTGGGAGTAATAAAGAAAAACAGCAATCGAGGAATAAAAACAAAAAGCCAGAAAAATAAATAAACGAAAAAAAATAGTTGCGTTTTTTGCTATTGAAATAAAATTATGTATCTTTGCAGTTGGGTAAGTCCTACACGGCCAGCTCCCGAAGAACCCCCCAGGGCTTGACCGCAGCAAGGGTATTTGGTTGTAGCGGCGCGATGTAGTAAGCTTACCCTTTTTTTATGTCTATACTTTTTCTCACCAAAACACAAGCTCCTACAATATCACCATCATAATCAAACTCTTAATGTATTTGTTGTTGAAATTAATTATGAAATTGGTCTTAAAAACAAATAGTCAAGCGAATACCTTCCTGGTCCTGTAATAACTAATGCAATAAAAACAACCAGAGCTTTTAAAGCATTGGAGTAAATGCCAAAAGGATCACCCGCTGTGACATGCACCAACAGAGCCATAACCATAGTTACGACTAACATTAAAGCCACAGGACGATGTAATAGTCCCACTATGATAAATATTCCCCCTATCACCTCCGATGCTGCTGCCATAAATCCCCAAAACACGGGATAAAACGTTATTCCAACTATCGACATGGTCGATCCTATCTCTGTCCATGTTTCTGCACCTCCCATTAGCTTGGGAAGACCATGAAAAATAAATATTACACCAATTCCTAATCGCAGAATTAATAATCCCGCATTGACTAAAGCTTCTTTATTGACCATAATTCAAAATGTTATATTAGTTATTTAAGAAAAAACTGAAAAAAATATTACTCTCTAATTTTCCAACAGTAAATTTAAATGTAAATTGTTGTCGCACATTTTTTACAATTATTGATACAACATAAACCTCGTATAGAGGTAAAATGTTTACTTTTGCTTTTATAAATTCTACTGACATGTCCACATTTGCACCATTTTCGAAGCCATTATACGTAATGCTAAAGCCTGTAGGGGCATTATGCAACCTATCTTGCGACTACTGCTACTATCTTGAGAAATCGAAACTATATACTCATAATCCTCGTCATGTGATGAACGATGAACTCTTGAAGCGATTTATAAAAGAGTACATTCAGTCGCAAACTATTCCGCAGATAATGTTTACTTGGCACGGTGGCGAAACCTTGATGCGACCATTGTCGTTTTATAAACGAGCAGTGGAACTGCAAAAGCAATACGGACAGGGCAGACAGATTGATAACTCGATACAAACTAACGGCACACTCCTTACCGACGAATGGTGCGAATTTTTCAGAGATAATAATTTTTTAGTAGGAATATCAATTGATGGTCCTCAAGATTTTCACGACGAGTACCGAAAAAATAAAATAGGAGCACCTTCATTCTACAAAGTAATGCAAGGCATAAAACTGCTCAAAAAACATGGCGTGCAATACAATTGCATGGCAGTTGTAAACGATTATAATGCCGATTACCCATTGGAATTCTACAATTTTTTCAAAGAAATTGGTTGTGAGTTCCTACAGTTTGCACCCATTGTGGAACGGATGAAAAATGATAAATCATCTTCTACATCCCTTGCCAGTGCAAATGACAAAGAGGCTGATTTAGCACCATTTAGTGTTTCACCCAAACAGTGGGGCAATTTCTTGTGCACCCTATTCGACGAGTGGGTGCGCAATGATGTTGGAAAAATATTTATTCAGATGTTCGATTCCACTCTTGCCAACTGGGTGGGCGAACAACCTGGAGTGTGTACAATGGCTAAAACTTGCGGACATGCTGGTGTGATGGAGTTTAACGGAGATGTTTATTCTTGCGATCACTTTGTGTTTCCAGAGTACAAACTTGGCAACATCTATGATACACCGCTCGCCACCATGATGTATTCCGAAGAGCAACTTAAATTTGGTGCAGACAAATTCGATAAGCTACCCGCTCAATGCAAAGAGTGCAACGTGTTATTTGCTTGCAACGGCGAGTGTCCTAAAAATAGATTTATTTACGATAAGTATGGCGAATACGGTTTGAACTATTTATGTGAGGGGTTTTATCAATTCTTCAATCATGTCGCTCCTTACATGGACTTTATGAAAAAAGAATTATTGGCTAAGCGACCTCCTTCAAATGTTATGAATTGGGTTGACTAAGCAACAAATAACAAAAAGTGTCTGATAGTTTACAAAAAACTAATCAGACACTTCTATACGTTTTTTAGATAACTACATTACACTTCCACTAATTAGGAGATACCTCATCTATTGTTTCAAAAGGGCATTCATCAATATCCTCTTTCTACAACTTCTTAATACATAAATAGCACAGTTGTAACAGGAGGTTAATTATTAGATTTCAGAGTCTCGATCCTATTAATCATTGACCATTATTCCCGAGTTTCAAATCCATCAAACACTACCGAAAATCTTTTCTAAACATTTCTTCCATGGAAGATTGGACGAAAGAGTGTTGAAAATCGAATCCACCGTGGTTTTTCTGAGAAACAACAGATGAAACTCAAATCCTTGATGTTTTTACTCTGCACAAAGAGTCGAAACTCAAATTTACTGCGAAATATTGAACAAACAAGAGCATAAAATCAGATTTACTTCAATTTTTGGTGCATTTATCTCCCCAAACTCCAATCTTTTCCAAACAAAAGCTCAATTGTGCTTTTCTAAACATTTCTTCAATGGAAGATTGCGTTTTCATCTTTTGTTCGTCCAATCTTCGACGGAAGAAATGTTTTTTGTCTCTTTTATGGCACGCATTAGCTAATCTATGGGAAGAAAGTTATTCTTTTTGTAGACATTTACACAGTGGTTAATGTATTCTTATTCCCTGTAGATGCATCAATCAATACCAATAGCAGGCGCTAAAAGAATAACAAATTTGTAATGGATAAATTATCAAATGAAAAAAGGCTAAATCATATCGATTTAGCCTTTTCTCTCATTTCAATTTAATATCGCTCTTATGGTACATTATCTCCCTTTCGGGCTGAATAACTAATCTTAAGAGCATAAGCTTTTCTTAATGCTTGTTTCACTTCAGTTACGTAACGCATTTGAGTGTCTTCATCTACCTTCAAAGATACTGTCATAAATTGCTGATCTGCCTCACTAAGCATATTACGCTCTGATGCAATATAATCATGAATATCTTCTGGTTCTGCAAATTTATCATTCAATTGCATGAATGTTCCACTTCCATACTTAGAATCGAGAGGTTGTCCCATATAAATATAGGTAACCAACGACTTTTTCTCTAACTTTTGTACTTCAGAAGCTTCCGGTATTCTAATCTTTACCATCATAGTAACTTCTCTCATGGTAGTTGTTACCATAAAGAAAAATAAAATAGCAAAAATCATGTCAGGTAAAGAAGAGGTATTTAAAGCTGGCATTTCACGTCCGCCTGATTTATTAAATTTTCCCATTATCTTTTTCCTCCATAACTTTTTGGTTCTGCCTCAGAAATTCGCTGAGGATATACCTTGTTTATTAAATCTTTCTCGTCTACTAAAAGCTCTTCGTAAGGTTTGTTGAAGTACTTTCTAGATGCTTCTTCCCTTAGCTCATTGTACGCTTTCACCAATTCGTTCTGAACGGCAAGATATGCTTTGTAGCTGGTTGTGTTATCGTTTTGCAGAGATATTACGTGATCTTTCGTTACCTGCAATGTCCCTACAGGAGGACCAAAGTTTTCTTCGAAAAGCTCTGGCATATCCTCGTCATTGTTAAGGTTTAACACAAACTCTTTCACTTTATCTTTTAAGCTTTGCTTACCTGTTTTCCCTTGGAGTTCTCTTAGATTATCATAATGAATATCTCCAACCATTGTTTGGTCATTTGAATTAACCAACACTTGCATAAGATTACGTCTTTGAACTTTCATCTCGGTAAGTTCATCTTCATCTTGTGGTGGTGGTGGTAGGCGTCTAGCCAATCCACTATCTGTATCCATGGAAGAGGTAACAAGGAAAAAAATAAGCAAAAGGAAAGCAATGTCAGCCGTTGAGCTGGTATTTACATCAGGTACTTTTCTTTTTTTTGTAGCCATATTTTTAGTTGTATTTATTCTGGAAATATTAATTTATTTCCGTTTACCTATTCTTTTGATAAGAGGATTAAATAGCATTGCCAAGATAGTTAAGCCCATAAGGATATATACTGAGTAAATCCACATATCGGTCAATTTCAACCTTGCTGCCACATTATCGGGTCCTTCATATCCAAGAATATTCAAAGGTGTTCCATCCCCTGCAATATAAGCAATTATCAACAAAATTGCAAAAACAAATAGCGTTAGCAGCGAATTGACTGCTCGTTTCCTATTGTTCTTAAGATTACTGATAAACCCCATTATAGAGAAAGCAAACACAGCAAATACTGTTAATCCCAACAAGATATATATCCAATAAAGTAGCCCATTTGTGAAGTTAGGTTCAGTTATACCGACTATTTCCGTGTATTGATTTTCGGGTTGAACATTGCCTCCTAAAAAGAGTAATGCTATAAGAGCAACTGTTACTGCAGTTAAAGCATATAGTGTCCAACGCGAAATTCTAGATATTTTTGTTACTGCCATTGGGTTATTTAAATTTTATGTTTTACATTATATCTAATTACATGATCAAGAAACGTAATTGAAGCATCTTCCATTTTGTTTAGGATAGTTTCAACCTTATTCAAGATGTAATTATAAAATAGCTGAAGAATAAGAGCAACGATAAGTCCACCAATTGTAGTAATAAGTGCTACTTTCATACCACCTGCAACAATTGTGGGGCTAATGTCACCTGCGCGTTGAATGTCGTCAAACGCTTGTACCATACCAATAACTGTTCCCAAGAAACCAAGTGATGGAGCCATTGCAATAAACAATGTAATCCAAGAAAGGTTTCTCTCTAATAAACCGGCTTGTACACCGCCATAAGAAACTACAGAGCGTTCTACTACCTCTGCACCTTGATCGATGCGGAGAAGTCCTTGATATACAATTGAAGCAATGGGACCTCTTGTTTCACGAGCTAATGTTTTTGCTCCTTCAACGTCACCTCTGTCTAAAGCATGACCTATCTCGTCTAACATGCTCTCTACTTCGGCATCAGCAAGACTAAGATAAATAATTCTTTCTAGAGAAAACGCTAAACCCAAAATTAATGGTATAGCAACCAAGCTCATAAAGAATGCTCCACCTTCAATAAACTTAATTTTTAGTGCTTTGTGAAAACCAGTAGGCTCTTCAACAACATTTGTAGATGTAGCTACGTCATCTTGTGCAGCAGGAGGTGCTACTTGTTCAGTTTCTGGTTGTGCTTCGGCGTCTTGTGCTAAAAGAACTGACTGCAACCCTACTGACATAAGGCCTAGAATTGCGAAAATTGCAAATAACTTTTTCATTGTGTGTTCAATTTTTTGAGGATTAATGAATTTAACTTGTTATTAATTTAAAATGATTATTTACGTTATTACTTGTTTTAATTACAAACGTTTCATCATGTTTTTTTACTAATACCATATTTCTTTTTTGGTATTGCGGAGAGAGTGGGATTCGAACCCACGATACACTTTTGGCGTATACCCGCTTTCCAGGCGAGCCTCTTCAACCACTCGAGCATCTCTCCAAAAAAATGAGGAGAGCGTACGAAATCGTTGCAAAATACGACTTTTTTCTCACTTACATCTCATTTTAATGACAAAAATAGAGAATTTATCCAACAATACCATCCATAAATGAAATAAATTTATCTATCAGCCCTTCACCAAACCGTATATTCTACCCTAAAAAACAGTCTCTCAAACATTTAAAGCAAAAAGACGCTGAGCATTCATTTTCGTTGTCTGTGCCATTTGATTTGGATTAATGACGTATATATCAGATAATACTTTGTTTATATGTTCTAAAAACATTGGTTCATTTCTCTTACCACGAAAAGGAACCGGACTTAAATATGGAGAATCAGTTTCTAATACTATTTTTTCGATAGGACACATTTTCAAAACTTCACGTAAAGTTGAATTTTTAAATGTTACTATACCATTAATCCCAATATAAAAATTCTCAAACTTCAGCAATTCATTCAAATCATCAGAATCGCCACTAAAGCTATGGAAAACACCTCGTAGTTTTTCGCCCCCTACCCGATTTAGCGATTGCACTATTTCATCGTAAGAATTGCGAGAGTGAATTGCCACTGGCAAATCTTTTTCTATACTCCATTTTAGTTGTGTCTCGAAAACTTCTGTTTGCTCTTTTATATAAGTAGTATCCCAATAAAGGTCGATACCAATCTCCCCAATTGCAATATAATTGTTGTCACTATTTAGTTCTTTATAAATACTATTCAGCTGCCTTTGATAGTCAGCCTTCACACTTGTTGGATGAAGTCCCATCATGGGCAATAAATAGTCGGGATTATCGTGCACTATCTTTTTCAACAAACCAATCGTGGAGGCATTGATATTTGGAAGTAGAACTCTTTCTACATTATTTTGCTTTGCTCGTTGTATAACTTGGTCAAAATCTTCAAAATAATCCTCTGCATACAGATGAGCATGTGTGTCTATTAGCATTATGTTATAGTTTCTCCTTTTCGATAATAATACACAATCCCATATTCCTTGTTGATATCTATCTTCTTTTTAGGAGGCAAGTTGTTGTTTGCTTCTTCTACCTGATTCCATAAATCTAAAATTATCTCATCAACTTCGGTGCGAAAATCTGCAATTTCCTTTTGTGTGCGATTAGTGGCTTTTTGATGAATTTGCTGAGTATTATAAGCGTTTTTGAAAATGGAGTACATAGCTTTCACTTTTGCTATAGAAGGATTATAAATAGGGACTCCTCCTTCGGCAATTCTTTGCTCTTCGCCTAAAATTACTTTTTGTCCCCATTCAAGCAACATTTCATTTGAAGAGATATCAGGCAACAACATTTCGCTATTCTCTAAACCGTATAGAACAAGGTTTTCAGGTTTGATTTCGTTTCTTATAACAGCTAAATAGAGCACCTGAACAAAATGAGATAAATACATCCGTGCATTTTTAATCTGCTTCTGAAAGGATTTATTAGCTCTAATCTGTGTTTCAAAAGTGTGTTGGTGTGTTTTGTACATCCTCTCAAACTTCCCGCTTGCTGACTTGGCTCTATATAGAGTTTTCATTGAAACAACTACATCATTAAAATCTGTTCTCTCACATTTATCGATAGCTGTCTTTAATGCTTTTATACGAGCGGCGTCTGTATTGGGTAGTCTTCTATAGGGCATATTTATTTATTGATTGAAAAACAACGTGACTATATGCGGGGATCAAGTATTATAACAACACTATATAGATATATTTTATTTCTCCCGATTCATCAAGCTATTGGTATATATTAAAAGCTCCTGCTTTCTGTCATCTGATACATTTACTTCCGACAAGCAGTTCATTCCTGCAAGATAATATTTTTGAATGAGTTTGTACGTAATATCCTTCAAATTTAAATCATCGTATATTTCTTTAACAGCATTTATTTTTGCTTCTGGATCGAACTTCTCTGCTGCCAACCATTGTTGAAGAATTTTATTGTCTCCCTTACTGCTGTTTTCGAGAGCTTTTATAAGCAAAAACGTTTTTTTATTACTTAATATATCACCACCTACTTTCTTTCCAAAATTTATCGGATCGCCATATATATCTAGTAAATCATCTTTCAACTGAAAAGCAAGTCCAATATTTATCCCAAAATTGTACAGTAGATTAGCATCCTCTTCACAAGCATTGCCAAGAATAGCACCTATTTTTAACGATGCGGCTAAAAGCACAGCAGTTTTCAAGCGAATCATGTCTATATACTCTGATTCTTTTACATTGAGCCGTTTTTCAAAATCCATATCGTATTGCTGTCCTTTACAAACTTGCATTGCCGTAGTTGTAAAAACATCAAGAATTGAAGACAAAAGCTCTGCAGGCACTTGAGCGATGTAGCTATAAGAATCGATTAACATTGCATCACCTGACAAGACAGCAGTATTTGCATCCCATTTTGTGTGTACTGTGGGCTCTCCGCGCCTAATTTTTGCTTTATCCATCAAGTCATCGTGGAGCAGACTAAAATTATGGAAAATCTCTATTCCAAGAGCGGGAGCTGTTGTTTTCTCAATATCATCACTAAATAAATTTGTTGCCATATACATCAATATGGGTCGCATCCTTTTACCACCAATGGACAAAATATATTTAATAGGTTCAAATAAAGACAATGGTTGCTTGTTGTAGTTCAACTCATCTACAGCTAAGTTTATTTTATTTTCTAGGTCGGTTGATGTATATATCATTTGAAGAGCAAGATTAATATTAGAATCAATAAAAGCTGCTTTAATTAATTAAAGCAGCTTTTACTGTTATAATTTACACAATAAATTATCGTGTTTTTTTAGTTTAGTTCTGAAGACGGAACACAACTGGCAATGTAAAACGAACACGCACTGGCTTTCCTCGTTGTTGACCAGGAGTCCACCTTGGCATCGTTTTAATAACGCGCACAGCTTCTTTATCTAGTGAGGGGTCTTGCCCTCTCACAACTTGCACGTCCGAGATACTTCCATCACGTTCTACTACAAAGTTTGTAATAACACGTCCTTGAATCCCATTTTCTTGTGCAATAACAGGATATTTAATATTGTCGCCTAAAAACTTCATTAATGCTGATGTTCCACCTGGAAATTCTGGCTGCTGTTCAACTACCACGAAAATCTCCTCTGTGGCTTCTTCTTCAACTGGTTTGGGCGGTGGAGGTGGTGTATAAGTTTGAACTTGAGCTCTCGATTGATCATCTTCTAAAGAGGATAAGTCAATTGTCTCTTCTACTTTTTCTTCAGTCACCTCAATTATTTCAGGTACTTCTGGCTCTGGTGGTGGTGGAGGTGGTGGCGGTTCTGGATCGCGTTGAGTAATTTCAATTTCCTCTTCAGCCAGCACATCTTGCACAATCACTGTTTCATCTAACTTAGAAATTGTAGATGACCACTCAAAGCCTACAAATAAAACAGCCAACGCAACTACCAATCCCATAAGGAAGAAAGTAGTCTTGTGTGTTTCAATGTTTGCTTTTGGTGCTTTTTTAACTTCCATGTTTTTGTTTTTAATGTGTTTTCGTTAATACTTACCGTTATCTTCAAATACAAAAATAGATATTTTTTTGATACGCTCTCTATTTTTTGAAGTAAAAATTTTAAAAAACGGTTAATTCTCCATTAATTAAGCTCTTTTGTTTCTTGCTACTGAGTAGTTCACAAGCTACAATCTACGGATTTACATTTTGATTTTGTAAATATCCTGCAAATTACGACCATAGCCATCGTAATCCAAACCATATCCTACAATAAAGTCATTCGGTATCTCCAATGCCACATAATCGGGCTTGACATCTTTTTTCACAGCCTTTGGTTTGAACAGTAATGTTGCAGTTAAAATCTCTTTGGGGCTATGTGATTGAAACTGGTCTAACAACATTTCAATTGTATGACCAGTGTCAACAATATCTTCGAGTATTACTACCGTTCGATCTTTGATGTTTTCCTTAAGTCCCAAAACTTGTTTTATTTTGTTGGTGCTACTTATCCCCCGATAAGAAGCAATGCGCACAAAAGTTATTTCGCAAGGAAGAGTAATGTGCTTCATCAAATCGCCAGCAAACATAAATGAACCATTAAGCACGGCTACAAAAATAGGATTCTTGCCTTTTAAATCTTCATTAAGATCGAATGCAAGACGTTTAATACTTTCTTGTATCGTATCGGCATCGATAAATAGCTCAAATTCCTTATCTAATATTCTTACTTCTTTCATAGAAATATTCCGATGTTTAATATTAATCGAACAAAAGTACTATTTTTTAATCTGTTTACGGCGATGGAATGCATCAAACTTTTTTATACTCACTAATAAAGACCTGAAATGATGTACCTGTCAAGAAACGTCTTCTATCTTCTAATGAAGGTAATTCACAACTTCTAATTGGGAAAAATCGTCTAAAATAAGCAAAAACCGAATATCCTAAATCCCTCAAAAACTTGGGAAACAGCTTCATTGCTTTTAATTTAAAAGACGAAGGGTCTATCACCTCTAACAAAAATATAACTGCATTCGATTTCAGCAAGAAACCCGTCTCTTCGGTCCACACCACAACAGTTTCTGCTGGAAATTTAAAATTGAAGTGATGTGAAAACTCTTCTGTAAACTCAGATCCCAGTGCTGCAAAATAGAAGTCTTGCTTTTCATCCTTCTTCAAAATCCAGTTTACCCAATAGTTGCAAAAGCCACAAAGATCATCATAAAAAACAACTGCTTTCATAATGACTATTCCCCTTTCTTTCTAAAAATAAAATGTTCGCAAACAATAACTGCAATCACTCCCATCACAAAACCATTAGATAAAATGGGACGCACAATAAGAGGCATAGATTCCACAACAACATTGGGCAAAAAAGATATCAATACAGCTAACATGACGGGGAAACCAATCACAATAGCTGTCTCGAAGTCAATAACGGCTTTTTGCTTTTCCATTAGCTGAAACCCAGATGCTAATTGCGAGACCATTAAATAAAACATAATGGCACCAATAACCACCGAAGGAGTTTGATTTAACACACTAACTACACTTGGAAAGAATGATATCACCACCAATCCAATTCCAGCAGGAATCAACACAAAACGCGAAGCACATTTGGTAGCCGATACAATGCCAGGGCTAAAAGAGAAGTCAACCAGCCCGATAACACCACTTATACCCGCAAAAATATTCGAAACTCCGGTAACTGCCACTCCGCGCTGGGTGCGATGGTCCATATCCTTAACATCTAAAAACCCTCCCATCGACTGTATCGAACCTAATTCATTGATAAGCAGCGCCAAATAGCAAAACATAAATGCTATGAATACCCCAAAGTCAAACTGAAGCGGGAAGATGAAAAATGAAGTGCTATTGGATGATAATATGTCTGATAACGTTGTTGCCATGAATGGCTCCATGGGTTTGCCAAACTGAAGAGAAACAAGTGTGCCTAAAACTAAGCCAAGCAACACTACAATTGACTTCCAAACTCCTACAAACCATTTATTCATGATAAGCATGACTAACACCAATGCAATAGCAAACCACAAATGGAAACTCTCAAATCCTGCTGAATTTTCGAACAATAGGTTCAATATTACGGGAGCTAAAGTGAATCCAATAAGTAACAATATAACAACAATGATGCGCGGAGTAAACAAAAAGCTAATCTTAGTCAACAAACCACTCACCGACAAGAGGAGCAAAAAGAGTCCGCCAACAGCAACGGAAGTGTAAATAATAGAATATGAGAAGCTAAGCGAAGAGACGATGCCAATGAGCAACACTGAGGCGGGACCAATAATTAGCGGCAATTTATGTCCCCAAACAATCTGAACAATTAAAAAAATTCCTGCCAATACAAAAAGCTTCTGCATGTAAAATATTTGAGAAGGTGCATCATCAAAATGAATTTCACCAAGTACACGACCTAAAATCAAAATAGTTGGCACAGAAATTGCCAACCATTGCAAACCATAGAGTGCAAAAGGAAGGAGGGCAGGTTTATCGTTTAATTTGTAGTTGATAGTAATGTTCTTTTATGTTGTTATAAAACACTTTTACGCTCACATACATTTTCATAAATGCAGTGGCTCGAAAACAATAAAAACAAACTTACATAAATTCAATCACACTTGAAAAAGATTGGCAAATAAAAGAGAGTTAAAGCTCGAAAAGCTACCTATTTCTCAATCTCTGGTTTAAGCAATCTCTTTCGGCGACAAATGTAAAAAAGGGGGATAGTGTCATCTTGTCACACTTTTATCTGTATGCTTTCCGATTTTATCTACACTACAAATAGAAATAGTGAGTATGATAATAATAAGTTTTCAATAGATTGAGCGATAGTGCAGATCTTGCTTATCGATCGAGATAAAACTCATTTGTCAGAGCATTAAACTCATCGGTGTATTGGTGACGATTTTGCTCTATGATTAGATTATTTTCGATCCTTTCAATTTGAGTTTTCCCAAACTCTATCAACAAACGCTTTGCTGGTTTGTGGGGCAATGGAAACACATTGGTTATACGGTTGGCAAAAAGATTTACTGTGCCAGCGTGTTCGATTACAGTCTGCTTCAACTCATGAGGTAAAATCAAAGCTATTCGCCCACCCTCTCCTAGAAGTTTCACCCCCAATGATATTACATCAAAAAAAGAAAGAGAATCAGTGTGGCGAGCATGATTGCGTGATTGACTGGGCGACTTTAATGAATTGTGGAAAAAGGGAGGATTAGACACAATCAAGTCATACTTTTTGATTTTATTTTTCAAAAACTCTTGAAAAGAACTGTTCTGAACATACACACGATTAGCAAAAGCTGATTTAGCTATATTTTGCTGCGCTTGCACCACACATTGCTCATCAATGTCGATGGCATCAATTGTAGCTTTTTGGTTTCGTTGTGCTACCATCAGAGCAATGAGTCCAGTTCCAGTTCCAATGTCTAGGATATCTACACACCCATCCACTTTTGTCCACGCTCCTAACAAGACTCCATCTGTACCAACTTTCATAGCGCATTGATCTTGATATATGGTGAAATTCTTGAATTTAAAGAAGGTATTTGACATAATACGGAAATTAATATGTAGTTTGGCACGGAATTTGGAGAGTTAATATGGTTGTTCGCACAATTCCAAAATAATTAACTCGATAAATAAACTTTAAAACAAACATAGCGAATATTCCGTTAACAAAGTAACCTCTTACTTTATTAAAATGAAAAGAGGATAAAATCAGAAATATACGATTGAACAAAACAATATGCTTCAAAAAAAAATACATAAACTTGCTTTAGAAGAAAACGATCCGAACGTGATATCATTTATTGCGGGAGATTTTATGGAAGGAAATCTAGATCTTGATTTAGATTTGCTCCCCGACGAATTACCAATACTACCTTTAAGAAACACAGTGGTCTTCCCTGGCTCAAGTTTGCCCATATCTGTAGGCAGGGAGAAATCAATCAGGTTGATAAAATCTATTGATAAAAAGACAAAGTACATTGGTATGGTGTGTCAAAAAGAGACGAGCAATGATAATCCAACAGCAGACGATTTATACAAAGTGGGAGTTATTGCCGAAGTATTGAGAGTTATTGAACTTTCCGAAAACAACTTTAGCCTCATCGTACAAGCTAAACAAAGGTTTGAATGGTCTGAAATGACTCAAACAGAGCCTTTTTTCAAAGGCAAGTTTCAAATAAAAAAGAGTATACCGCCCAAGAAAAATGACAAAGAGTATGAAGCCATTTTAGGCTCGATACGCGAAAGCATGGTTCAAATGCTCAACATGCTGGGCGAGCCCCCTAAAGAACTTTTAAACACACTCAACAGTGATTCATTTTCTGAAATGTTGGTGAGCTATAGTGCCACCAACCTGCCAATTGACAGCAAAGAAAAACAAGACTTGCTAAACATTGACGAAGAGAAGCAAAGAGCTATGGAGCTGTTGACTATTATGAGTAGAGAGACACAGGTTTTGGAACTGAAGATGAATATTCAGATGAAAACGCGCGAAGATCTCAATCAGCAACAAAAAGAGTATTACCTGCAACAACAGATTCGGACCATCCAAGAAGAACTTGGTGGTGGCAATGCACAGCAAATAGAAATTGATGAGTTTAAAGAGAAAGCTAAAGACAAAAAATGGAGTAAGGATGTAGCTAAAACATTTGAAAAAGAGATTAGCAAACTTGAGCGATTAAATCCTCAATCACCTGATTATTCTGTTCAGTTTGGTTACCTACAAACTTTAATAGAGCTTCCATGGAACGAGTTTACAGAAGATAATTTCAACTTGAAAAATGCTCAAAAAGTATTAGATCGCGATCACTTTGGCATGGAAAAAGTAA
The DNA here is from genome assembly GCA_964640575.1 of uncultured Dysgonomonadaceae bacterium. Lineage (GTDB taxonomy): Bacteria > Bacteroidota > Bacteroidia > Bacteroidales > Dysgonomonadaceae > UBA2632. Next base: position 67,540 of record CAZXGV010000001.1, on the reverse strand, counting down.
AAGAACGCATCATAGAACATTTGGCAGTGTTGAAACTTAAAGGAGATTTAAAAGCACCTATCATCTGCTTACACGGACCTCCAGGAGTTGGGAAAACATCGTTAGGAAAATCCATTGCTGAGGCTTTGAATAGGAAATACATCAGGGTTTCGCTGGGAGGATTGCACGATGAATCTGAAATACGGGGACACCGCCGCACCTATATAGGAGCGATGCCAGGAAAAATTATTCAAAACATTCAAAAATCAGGGTCATCAAATCCTGTTTTTGTATTAGATGAAATAGACAAGATTGGCAGAGATTTCAAGGGAGACCCATCTTCAGCATTGCTTGAAGTGTTAGACCCAGAGCAAAACGACTCTTTTCTCGACAACTACCTATCAATCAGCTACGACTTATCGAAGGTTCTATTTATTGCTACTGGCAACAACCTAAACACTATCTCTCAACCACTACTTGACAGAATGGAATTAATAGATGTAGGTGGTTATATATTAGAGGAAAAAGTTGAAATTGCAAGTAGACACTTGGTTCCAAAAGAATTGAAAAACCATGGCATTAAGCAAACAGATTTTTCGATACCAAAAGCGACTTTAGGAAAAATAATTGAGAACTACACAAGGGAGTCTGGTGTACGTGAGTTGAACAAGCAAATTGCAAAAATATTGCGCAAAGTTGCTCGAAAAATTGCTGAGAAAGAGGAATATCCAAAATCTTTGCGTATAAAAGACCTACACGAATATTTAGGTGTAGAAGAATATAGCAAAGACAAATACCAAGGCAATGAATACGCTGGCGTAGTTACAGGATTGGCTTGGACTTCTGTAGGAGGCGAAATATTAATTGTAGAGACCTCATTGAGCCAAGGTAAAGGTGGAAAACTTACATTGACAGGAAATTTGGGCGATGTGATGAAAGAATCTGCCATGCTAGCAAAAGAGTATTTGCAGTCGCATGCAGACGAATTGGAAATCAATCCAGAAGTTTTCCAACATTGGAACATTCATGTTCATGTGCCTGAAGGAGCTATACCCAAAGATGGTCCATCTGCTGGAATAACAATGATTACCTCAATGGCATCAGCATTAACACAACGAAAAGTGAAAAGCAATTTAGCCATGACAGGCGAAATTACGCTAAGAGGCAAAGTGCTACCAGTGGGAGGTATACGAGAAAAAATACTTGCAGCGAAACGTGCTGGTATCAAAGAGATCATACTTTCAGAAGAGAACAAGAAAAATATCAATGAAATAAAAGATTCCTATTTAAAGGGATTGAAATTTCATTATGTAAAAGATATTAGAGATGTGCTGGAAATAGCCCTATTGAAGCAAAAAGTGAAAAGACCAAGAAAGTTTTCTATCCCAAAAGAAAAGACAGAAAACAAATAAGCTGAATTTGATTGCTATTTCAAATTTTTAAAATCTACTCTTGTAGATACACTTCTGGCTGATGACAACAACAACCAAATCAAGAAGATTGAAATGTAGAGGTATAAACAAGGAGGGCTAAAAGTGGAATTCGAAAGTTGTGATAGTCCATATTATTAAATACTAACTCAAGCATTGATAATAATTCAAAGTGAAGCAGAGTATTGCAAAGATTAAACAAAAAAAAAGGAACTTCACTGTGAAGCTCCTTTTTTTGATTATATATTTAAATACAAAAAAATATTATTCGGCATAATGTCTAAAATCTTTCAACATTTTTTGTAGTCTTTTTCTCGCAAAAAATATTCTACTCTTTACAGTTCCAATTGGCAACCCTAAATGTTGAGCTATTTCCTCGTACTTGTATCCAGAAACGTGCATTGAAAATGGCACTTTGTACTCATCAGTAAAACTATTGATAGCCTTATTTATTTCTTTAATAGTATATGCACCATCTGGGGTGTCGAAACCCGAATCTTGAGGTAGATTTAGATGATACAGATTCTCTGTCCTATCAATAATAGTTTGACTTCTCACAATTTTGCGATAGTTGTTTACAAATATATTATGCATTATAGTAAACACCCAACCCTTAAAGTTTACATTTTCGTAATATTTTTCTTTATTGTCCAAAACTCTTAGAGTTGTCTCCTGTAACAAATCTTTGGCAGCTTCTCTGTCTGCGGTAAGTGACAGCGCAAAATTTAGCATGTTGTCTTGTAATCCGAGAAGATTAGTTTCAAATAAATTGTTTTTTTTCATAATTGTGTTCTTTTTAAATAAACAAACAAATGAATAATTCCATTTCTTTTTCCACTTGTTGCTAACAAAGATAATTAAAACATGAGAGACAGTTATACAGAAAAGCAAATTTGTTTAGTTAAAAGGTGTTATATAAATATGTTAAACATTTAATTCGTTGACTGTCAGTTAATATAAATGTATTTGCGCACTGTTTTAGTGGTAAAACTACTCATTGATAGTATCTATGCACAGATAAACAGAAACATATAACTGCATAATAATAAGGACTTAATTGATATAATATATACAAACAGGCTTTCTAAATCTACGTTTCTAAAGTTGTTAATATAGTTGTGATTTAGTCTTTAATGGATTCTATTTTAACAACGCGAGTAGATTGGCACCTTTTTTGCATGGTATTTATCAAACAACATTATATAAATTAAAAGACATGACACAAAAAGGTAAAATAGGGGTTACAACAGATAACATATTCCCCATTATTAAAAAGTTTCTTTACAGCGATCACGAAATATTTTTGCGTGAACTTGTATCAAATGCGGTAGATGCAACACAAAAACTGAAAACTATCTCTTCCGTTGGAGAGTACAAAGGTGAGCTTGGCGATCTTTCAATTCGCATATCTATTGATGAAAAAGCTGACACACTTACAGTTTCAGATAGTGGTATCGGCATGACAGCCGAGGAAATCGACAAGTACATTAATGAAATTGCGCTTTCGTCGGCAAACGACTTTCTGGATAAGTACAAAGACAACTCCAATGCAATCATCGGGCACTTTGGACTTGGCTTTTATTCAGCCTTTATGGTAGCTAAGAGGGTAGAAATTAAAACTCTATCGTATAAAGAGGATGCAGAAGCAGTAAAATGGTCGTGTGATGGTTCTCCTGAATACACTATTGAAAAAATAGAAAAGAAAACACGCGGTACTGACATTGTGCTTCACATTGACGACGAGAACAAAGAGTTTTTGCAAAAAGACAAAATCACTACTCTATTAAATAAGTATTGTAAATTTCTACCTATACCGATTGTTTTTGGTAAAAAACAAGAGTGGAAAGACGGTAAAAGTGTAGAAACAGACGAGGACAATGTAATAAACAATACTACCCCAGCGTGGACTCACATGCCAAGTGATTTGAAAGAAGAAGACTACCTCAACTTCTACAGAGAGTTATATCCAATGAGTGAAGAACCACTTTTCTGGATTCATCTCAATGTTGATTATCCATTCAATTTGACAGGTATTCTATACTTCCCTCGCATAAAAAGCAATATTGATTTACAGCGAAACAAAATTCAACTCTATAGCAATCAGGTTTTCGTGACAGACTCTGTGGAGGGAATAGTGCCAGAGTTTTTGACATTGCTACATGGAGTAATTGACTCACCCGACATTCCACTCAACGTTTCTAGATCATATTTACAAAGCGATCATAATGTAAAGAAGATATCCAACCACATCAGCAAGAAAGTGGCTGACAGATTGGAGGAAATTTTCAGGAAAGATCGTAGTCAGCTTGAAGAGAAATGGGATAGTTTGAAACTATTTGTGGAATACGGAATGCTTTCGGATGAAAAGTTTTACGATAGAGCACAGAAGTTTACTTTAGTGAAGAATATTGAGGGTAAATATTTCACACTGGATGAGTACAAAACTCTTATCGAAGAAAACCAAACAGACAAAGATGGCAATGTGACCTACTTGTATACAAACGACAAAGAGGACCAGTTTACCTTTATAGATGGTGCAAAAGAAAAAGGATATGACGTTTTGCTAATGGACGGACAGCTTGACACACATTGGGTAGGTCTATTAGAGCAAAAAATGGAGAAAAGCCGTTTTATTAGAGTAGATAGTGAAACAGCGGAAAATATAATTGTAAAAGAAGAGTCTGCCAAAGTAGATTTAACCGACAAGCAAAAAGAGAACATAGAAGAAGTAGTTAAATCGCAACTACCGAAAATAGAAAAGACTGAATTTACAATTGACTATAAATCTCTTGGTAAAAACTCAAGACCCATTCAGATTACACAAAATGAGTTTTCGAGACGAATGAAAGAGATGTCGCAAATGCAGCCAGGTATGGCTTTTTATGGAGAGATGCCCGACACTTATCAAGTAGCACTCAACATTGATCATCCAATTATAGCAGAAATGATTAGTGAAGCGGAATCAAAAGGAGAAGAAGACCTTCAACAATATGCTAATGAGAATAAAACACTACATCAATTAATTGATTTAGCATTGCTTGCAAATGGCATGCTAAAAGGTGAATCTCTCAATGATTTTATCAAGCGCAACTACGAAGGTCTGAATACAAATGAATAATTGATGTAAAAAATAGGATAAATTTATGCGAAAGCCAATGGATATTCATATCCATCGGCTTTTTCATATAAAAATAGTGATAGTTACAAACAAACACTATAACTTTGCATTAATAATCACAACTACAATCCAATGACTAAAACTACTCCCTATCAGGCTACATACTCCCCCTTTAGAAGCTTCACACGAAGCGAGTGGAGCAAACTTGAAGATCATCCTGAATTTCCTATATCAACCTCTGATTTAGACTTGACAAAGCTACAAGGTCTAAACGAGCCGCTGACCCTCGAAGAGATAGAAGAGGTTTATATTCCAATGATTCGATTGTTGCAAATACACATAACTCACTATCGCAGACTTCACAATGAACGAGACGAGTTTTTCAAAAACAGAAGCAAAAGTGTACCCTATATCATCGGAATTGCTGGAAGTGTGGCAGCAGGTAAAAGTACGACTGCAAGAGTTTTACAAAAGCTACTATCACTAACTCCCGAGCGACTAAATGTAGAGTTAGTAACAACCGATGGATTCCTATACTCAAATGAAGAACTAAACAAACGAGGAATATTTAACCGCAAAGGTTTTCCAGAAAGCTATGACGCAAAAAGCTTGATAGCTTTCCTTTCGGCTGCAAAATCTGGCAGACAAATATTGCATGCCCCAGTATATTCGCATCTGTATTATGATGTTATACCTAATAAGACACAAAAGATAGAGCAACCTGACATTTTGATTGTAGAGGGAGTCAATGTTTTGCAAGTGCCTAGAAGTGCTGAAGGAAGGCGAAAGAAGCGAGTGTTTGTATCCGACTTTTTCGACTTCTCCATCTATGTAGATGCTAGCCACAAAGATTTACGCCAGTGGTTTATCGAAAGATTCTTGAAACTTAAAAAAACTGCTTTTCTAAACCCCGATTCCTATTTCCATCAATTTGCACATTCATCGGAAAAGGAGAGCCTTAAATTTGCAAATCAAATATGGGACAATATCAACTCACCTAATTTAGAGCAAAATATTCTGCCAACTCGATTCAGAGCCGATCTTATTTTGGAGAAAGGAGAGTGCCATTTTGTCAGAGGGGTGCGAATCAGAAAAATTTAATTAGGATTGCACCTTTACACACAATAAAAAAACGATGAATCCCTTCTTACAGAACTCATCGTTTGTTATATTTTTGTGATTGTACTTTTATATGAAGCTACTTATATCACTTGCAACCTTCTCAAATTCATCTTTCGACAATTTTACACGTTTATTTGACAAATTCATGTCTCTTTCGGTTTGTATAGGGATTAAGTGAATGTGTGCATGAGGAACCTCTAAGCCAATAACCATCATCCCCACTCTAGTACATGAAACAGCCTTCTCCAAAGCCTTAGCTACTTTCTTTGACACTACAATCATTTCTGATAGGAGCTCATCATCGATATCAAACAAATAATCCACCTCTTGCTTTGGAATTACTAAAGTGTGTCCTTTCGCCAAAGGATTAATATCGAGAAAAGCATAAAACTTTTCATCTTCAAAAACTTTGTGCGATGGGATTTCGCCCTTTACTATTTTTGTAAAAATGGTAGCCATATTCTATTAGTTTTTTAATATAAAAATATATTCATATAGTAATGTATCAGTGATTCAATCTCAAATTGCAATCTCTATAATTTCTACACTCAGCACTCCCGAAGGGATAGTAATATCAACAACATCCCCCACTTTTTTACCCATCAAACCTTGACCTATAGGGGTATTAACAGCAATTTTACCCTGTTTGAAATCAGCTTCTGTTTCAGAAACTAACGTATATGTCATTAGTTTGTTAGTTTTGAGGTTTTTCATTGTTACACGATTCATAATCTTAACCGTATCTGTGCCAATTGTCCTTTCGTCAATTAGCCTTGCTGAAGCCATCACAGTTTTAAGTTGAGATATCTTTGCCTCCAACATTCCCTGTGCTTCTTTTGCAGCATCATACTCTGCATTTTCCGACAAATCGCCTTTGTCGCGAGCCTCTCCAATTTGCTTAGAAATCTTTGGCCTTTCCACAGATTCAAGATGCGCTATCTCTTCTTTTAGTTTATTATAACCGTCTTCGGTCATATATGTGATTGACATAATTAATTATTTTAATTAGTTGATATTCGTTTATTCATGTATAGACATAGTTAGAAGTAAGAAAAAAAATTCTGGTCAGTTATTTTCCTGCAGACCAGAATCCCTTCTTTTACCTCTATTATACCCACAAAGATAATATTTCTTAATATAAATAGCAACTATTTCAATGCTTTTTATAGCAATTGACTAATATAACTATCTAATTCATCGTAGTTTTCGATTCTTTTTATCAAATCTCCTTCCTTATTTAGCACATAAGCTGTGGGTAATTCACGCACATTATAATTTCTCAACAGTGTAGAGTTTACCGATTGAGGTTCATACACAGTTGTCCAAGGCAATTCAACAGCCACATTTTTCCAAAAGTGAGCATCAGAATCTAATGACACTTGATATACTGTAAACCCTCTCGATTTGTACTTGTTGTAAACTCGATTTATAATCTCGTTGTGCTTCAACGAAAACTCTGACTTATATGCAGTAAAATCAAGTAAAACATATTCTCCTTTGAAAGAAGACAAGTTAACTCTTTGTCCTTTCACATTTTTAAGTGAGACATCCGGTAGTTGAGTGTCAGTAACAGTAATGTTACTCATAAAGTCACTTTGCTTTTCTTGCTGTTTGCGTACTCGCAATGCATTCATCGTAAACTCGTACAAATGTTTTGTTCGTTGTGTTTCTGGATAAAACCGAGTCCAAGAAGTGGCAACAGCACCAAACATTGGATAATCTTGTTTGCTGTACGGATCAAAAATTAGATAATCGTCTATTTTCTGAAAAACTGCATAATAAGCCGCTGCGCTTGCTGGATTTCCTAATATGAGTTTGGTTGCTTGTGTTTTATACACCGACAAAACAGAGTCAACTCGTTCCATAAAAGCTACATCTTCTATCTCTTTATTCTCATGTTGATCGACCAAATTAGAGATATTACTCTTCGCATCGTGCTGTAGATCAATAACCTTCCTTATTTGCTCGTTAAGTGTGGCGGGCTCTATCGTATATGTATTGTATAAATCTAAACCATCGGCTTCTATCTTTAAGGATTCAACAGAATCAACAGCAAAAACAATAGACTGATTGTCCAATCTTAATTGATAAAACTCAGGATTGTCAGGAGCATCTTGCTTAAAGACAAACTTGCCGTTCTTCTTTATTTTCACAGAATCCAACATCTGGATACCCCCCAAACTTCTATGTTCAAGATATATAACTTTATCTTCGGCAGAGGAAATTGTCCCTTCGATACGAAATGATTTTCCTTTAGAGTCACACGAAGACAAAAGTAGCAAGGAGGTTACTATTAAAAACAGTGTGGATGATATCAACTTGTTCATATTCAATTTTTAAAGTATACTTGTTATAATTAGAGTGTGCAAATTTATACATTTTTTCGCATTCTAGCACATAAAGAGCTATCAACTACAGAAAATGTTTTGCATTGTTAGCTCCCTCTTTCTCTTTTTGTTCTATAAATTAATACATAACAGAGTCTTAAAGTTAAAATTAATATGTAACTTTGTATGATTATTAGATATAAAATAAAACAATAAAATTTATGATTAATCCAATTGTTCAGAGCATAATGTTGGCAGATGGCCGCACAATTACGCTCGAAACAGGGAAGTTAGCAAAACAAGCCGATGGTGCTGTTGTTCTAAGAATGGGCAATACCATGCTCTTGGCTACTGTTACTGCTGCTAAAGATGCAAGCCCTGGAGTTGATTTTATGCCTTTACAGGTTGAGTACAGAGAAAAATTCTCCGCTTTCGGAAGATATCCTGGCGGATTTATGAAAAGAGAAGGAAGACCTTCCGAACACGAAATACTAACAAGTAGACTAATTGACAGGGTTCTACGCCCTCTATTTCCTGACAACTATCACGCCGATGTTTTCGTCAACGTTACCCTATACTCTTCAGACGGCGAGGACATGCCCGATGCATTAGCTGCTTTGGCAGCTTCAGCAGCCTTAGCTGTTTCTGATGTTCCTTTCAATGGACCAATATCAGAAGCACGAGTTGCTCGTATTGATGGGAAGTTTGTTGTAAACCCCACTTTTTCAGAAAATGAAAAATCCGACATAGACATTATGGTAGGAGCTACCATAGACAATGTGATGATGGTAGAGGGAGAAATGGATGAAGTAAGCGAAGCTGAGTTTTTGGGAGCTATCAAAATTGCTCATGAAGTAATAAAAAATCAGTGCGAAGCACAAATCAAACTGATGGAAGCTTGCAACACTGTAGAGAAACGCGAATTCAGTCACGAAGATGTAGACGAAGAGCTTGAGAAAGACATTTGGGACAAATGTTACCAAAAAGCTTATGAAGTAGCAACAGCCCAAAATCCTAACAAACACGAAAGAATTGCATCTTTTGAAGCAATTAAAGAAGAATACTTAGCGGCTATTGAAGACGAAGATGAGCGTAATGAGAAAGCTCCCTTAGTGAGTAAATATTACCATGCTGTAGAGAAAGAAGCTATGCGTCGCTCAATCTTAGACGAAGGTAAGAGATTAGATGGAAGGGCTACAAATGAAATTCGTCCTATTTGGGCGGAGGTTGATTATATCCCGGGACCTCACGGCTCGGCAGTTTTTACGCGCGGAGAGACCCAAGCACTTACTTCAGCAACTTTGGGAACTAAGTTGGATGAAAAAATTATTGACGAAGTTCTAAACAGAGGCAAAGACCGCTTCTTGCTTCACTACAACTTCCCACCCTTCTCAACAGGAGATGCTAGACCCTATCGAGGTACAGGACGTAGAGAAATAGGACATGGAAACTTAGCGCATCGCGCTCTGAAAGGACAAATACCTGAGAACTATCCTTATGTGATACGTGTAGTTTCAGACATTCTAGAATCAAACGGATCATCGTCTATGGCTACAGTATGTTCGGGAACACTCGCACTGATGGATGCTGGCGTAAAAATTAAAAAGCCTGTTTCGGGAATTGCAATGGGTCTAATCTCTGAAAATAAAGGACAGAAATTTGCTGTACTTTCAGATATTTTAGGAGACGAAGATCATTTAGGCGACATGGACTTTAAAGTGTGTGGAACTAAAGATGGTATTACTGCGGCTCAAATGGATATTAAAGTAGATGGTCTATCATACGAAATTTTAGAGCAAGCACTTACACAAGCTCGCGACGGAAGACTGCATATTTTAGACAAGATGCTAGAAGCTATAGCCGAGCCAAGAGCTGATTTCAAACCTCATGCTCCACGTATCGAAACTATGAACATACCTAAAGACTTGATAGGAGCTATCATCGGACCAGGCGGAAAAATTATTCAAGGAATACAAGAAGAGACTGGCGCAACCATTACCATTGAAGAAGAAAATGGTCATGGACACATTCAAGTATCAGCATCAAGCAAAGATATTATTGATGCAGCCATGAACATAATTAAAGGGATTGTTGCAATTCCCGAAGTGAACGAAGAGTATGAGGCAACGGTGAGATCGGTTATGCCTTATGGCCTGTTTTGCGAATTCCTTCCAGGGAAAGATGGATTACTCCATATCTCTGAAATTGCGTGGGAACGTATAGAGAACATTGAAGATGCAGGATTTAAAGAAGGTGATAAGATAATGGTTAAACTTGTTGATATTGACCCACGTTCTGGCAAATTCAAACTTTCACGAAAAGTGTTGCTCGAAAGACCTAAAAGACGTGATTAGTTAAAGCAATCTACTTATTATAATGAAAAGTGTCCAAGTAACTTGGACACTTTTTTTTGTGCTTTGCCCCATTTAATTTGAAAACTATCTAACTCTCACCATTCACGTTCTCAACTTTACGCAGAAACAGGGTATCGAATTCTAGCGATACAGTTCACTACTTCAAGGAACTTGATGGCGAAGCAAAGAGTAAAGATAAAAGTGAACAACTACCAAAAATCTTTTCTAAACATTTCTTCCGTCGAAGATTTGACGAAAGACTGTTGAAAATCGAATCTACCACGGTTTTTTTGAAAAACAACAGATGAATTTCAAATCTGCGATGAATTTTCTCTGCAAAGAGAGTCAAAATTCAAATCTTCTGTGAAAAATTTGACGAATTAGAGAAGAAACCCGGATTTTCTTCAATTTCTCCTCCATTTATCTCCCAAAACTCCAATCTTTTTGAAATAAATGCGCATTTGTGCTTTTCTAAACATTTCTTCGATGGAAGATTGCATTTTCATCTGTTGTTCGTCAAATCTTCGACGGAAGAAATGTTTTCTATCACTAATATGATCTATTTTTGTTATAGACTGCAAGAGAAAGCTCTTTATGTGGCAAATTTATACCGTAGATGCAAATTTCAATCGATAAATGAAGCATAATCTCTTTATTCTGCAACAATCCATTCTTGCCACAGCAATCTTGTCTGAGAGTTCGCAATTACCATCTGTTGAATCGATAATCTTCGGTGGAGAAATGGAGTGCAAGCCATCAAACTTAAAGGATAACAGGGTTTGAAGGACTGTTGACTGGCACGGTAGATGCGTAACAACTCTACAAACTGTAGCGACAATGCCTTCAAAATGGAATCAAAGAAAAACTATCTAAATCCACAAACAGTAGACTTTAAGGTACTAACATATGTAATGTGCTGAAGAATTGGGAGTAAAATTTTGCTCAACACAGTAATCATTTGTTTGTTTAAACATATAAAAAGAGGGTGCCATTATTTGTGACACCCTCTTTATATTATATATATTATTAATCCTTCTTCTTTTTATCCCAAGAAAGAGATCAACACGCCAGCAGCCACTGCCGAGCCAATCACGCCAGAGACGTTGCTTGCCATGCAGTACTGAAGAATGTGATTCGACTTGTCATACCTTAACGCCACCTCGTTTGCTACGCGCGAAGCCATAGGAACCGCACTCAAACCAGTAGCACCCACAAGAGGGTTGATTTTCTTTTTAGAAAATAGATTATAGCCTTTCACCGCCAGAATACCTCCTGCAACAGAAACACCAAAAGCAAGCAATCCGCCTACAATAATTCCCAGTGTTTGGGTCGTGAGGAATACATCCGATTGCATAGTAGCTCCCACAGTAAGCCCAAGAAAGATAGTGGCTGTATTCATAATGGGTCCCGAAGCAGCATCTGCTAAGCGACTTGTACTGGTGCCTATCTCCTTTACTAGATTGCCAAAGAGCAACATCCCTAACAGTGGAGCCGACGAAGGTACTAACACCGACACAACCACACCCAACACAATAGGGAATATGATTTTAACCGTCTTGAGGTGCTTAATTTCATGCTTCGGAGGATATTGTCTATCCATCTTCTTCATGTGAATCTTGAACTCCTCTTCACTCATCATTAGCTTTGCTATAAAAGGAATAATCACGGGCACTAACGCCATATAGGAGTAAGCCGCAATAGCGATGGGACCGAGAAGATGTGGAGCCAGCTTAATAGTTGTGTAGATGGCTGTTGGTCCGTCTGCTCCTCCAATAATACCGAGTGAGGCAGCTTCAGGCAATGTGAAACCCATCAAAACCGCTCCTATCAACACAGAAAAAATACCGAGCTGTGCAGCTCCACCAAATAGCGAGAGCCTCAAGTTTCTCAACATTGGACCAAAATCTGTCAACACCCCCACACCCATAAAAATGATGGGCGGTAGAATACCAGTTTTGATTAGTGAGAAATAGAGCAAGTTCATAATGCCATGTTTATCGGCAATATCCAACAGGCTCATATAGGTGCCATCTGCATTCACCACTAGCGAAGCATCTACAACGCTTAGTCCAGCCCCAGGAAGGTTTGCTAACAGCACCCCAAAACCGATAGGGACAAGCAACAGAGGCTCGTATCCTTTCTTGATACCGAGATACAATAGCACGAATGCAATCAACCACATAAGGACAGTCTCCCACCCCATGGTGCTGAAACCAGTCATTTCCGTCAAATTAGAAAAGATATCACCCATTCTTTACCCTATTTTTATAAGTATGTCATCTTCGTCTACGGACTCTCCGTTGGCAAAGCAGATTTCTTTTACTGTTCCACTCTCTTCGGCTGTTATAGCATTGTAGGTTTTCATCGACTCGATGTAGCCTACTAAATCACCCTCTTTAATGTTATCGCCTACTTGCAAAGGTTTCTCTGTACTCTCTTTGGTAAGGAAAAACTTGCCTTCCAACGGTGAGAGAAGCTCCTTAAGTTCGCCACTTGAAGATGGTGCATCAGCTACAGGCTTGTCAACTTGTCCTTTCTGAACAGGCTGATCTACTCCACCATCAGCATCGGGATATGAGATATTTACTACAAACGACTCATTGTCAACATCCACTACCAATCTCTTGGGTTGGAAGTTGTGGGCTGTTGTAGCAGCAGAGGCTGCAGGAGCTGTTGAAACAGCAGGAGCACTTTCTTCCGCTTTCTTCATCGCCAAGTCTTCTTCAAAAGATTTCTTAGCCTCACCCGATTTATAGGCTCTATATTGTTCGGGATGCATGCCTAACTCAAACAGTTCTTCATCATCCTGACCAAGGTCCCAATTGTTTTCCTTCATCTCTGCACGGAACTCGTCGAGCTTGTCGGGATATAACTCTTGTGGGTCGCCAGTATAAAACTCGCGATTCTGTTCTTTTGCCATCTCAACAATTTCAGGTGCAAGCTCACCAGGCAATTTACCCGATTTGCCAAGAATCATATCCCAAATGTTATCGGCAATCATCGACCAGCGCTCCCTGTTTTTCTCAAGCTGCAACACATTCATCAATGCAAGGTTTTTCACATACTGACTAAAAGGAGTTACCAATGGAGGATAACCTACTTTAGGCCATACATAAGCAACCTCATCGAAAAGTTTAATTAACAGCTCATCCTGTGTTAGCTCCTCTTGTCCGTTTCTCGTTTTCCATCTATTTAGTGATGCGAGATTGTTTTCCAAGTCTGACATCAAACTACCCATCATACCTCCAGGCAAACCAGGAGCAATCAACAATGAGTTCATCAGTCTGTTTCGAGGATTGATGTAGTATCCCAAGAAATCATCCATATACTTCTGTGTGAGTGCTCGCACCTTCATATAAGCTTTCATGTTGATATCGGCAACCTTAAAACCAGCATCCCTCAACATTGCCTGAACCGCCAATAGGTCGGCGTGTCCTGTACCCCACGAAAGTGGTTCCATAGCAACATCAATGTACTCTGCACCAGCATAAGCTGCTTCAAGGATAGAAGCCATCTGAAAACCAGGACCTGCATGACCATGATAGGTTACAGGTATATCGGCATGTTTCTCTTTGATGTTTTTAATAATCTTACCAATCGATGCAGGGCGGCCAATACCAGCCATATCTTTAATACAGATTTCATCTGCACCAATCTCGATAAGAGAGTCTGCCAAGTTAGTGTAATACTCCACTGTGTGAACTGGTGAAACTGTAAGGCTAAGAGCTGCTTGCGAAATCATGCCAGCCTCTTTGGCAAACACGATAGAATTCTTCAAGTTGCGAATATCATTCAACCCATCAAACGAACGTGCAATATCTGTACCTTGTTTTTTCTTTACCTGAAACATCAACCTTCGCACATCGGCAGGAACTGGATTCATACGAATTCCGTTCAATCCACGCTCAAGCATGTGTGTTTGTATACCTGCATCGTTAAAAGGTTTTGTCCAATCACGAACTGCTTTGTTAGGATTTTCACCAAACAGAAGATTAATCTGTTCAAAACCACCACCATTTGTTTCTACTCGGGCAAAACAACCCATATCTATTATCGCTGGAGCCACCTCTGTAAGTTGCTCTACGGTGGGCACATATTTACCCGAAGATTGCCACATGTCTCTGTAAAGAAGACCAAATTTAATCTCTTTTTTCATATACTTTTTTTGTTTTATTTTTTCTGTACTGAATTCACTCTTCCTTCGCCCCGAGTAACCATATCGACTACTGCTGCAATAACAGCCATCTTTTTAGGATTTATGCTCTTTATGGCTTCTCCTTCTTCAACTGTTACGTAGCGGTTGGTGAGCCGAATCACAAGATTACCTATTGCTACAACCAAAAAGAGGATGAGTAAAACCATAATCATCCCCACCAACAAAAGACTTAACGCCTGATTCATATTTTCCATATCCAACTGTTTTTTTACTCCAATAAAAGATAACCCATCTAAGACCAAAATGAAAGAAATAGGGCTATTTAAACACCAGAGTGATATTATAAGCTGCAAAAATACAAAAATAAATCATTTATTACACAAAAAATGAAATAATGAGCAAACAAAGATTGCTTAAAAATCATTTTTACTAATTATTCACTTTCTTAATTACATCTTCTGTCAAAGCTTGCAGTACTTTCGTCTTTGTATCCGAAAGCATCATCGTCAGGATTGATTAATACTCATCTTTGAAGCTGTTAATATTGAATAGTTTGAACACCTCGACTACTACAATAGGCACCCATGATAATCCTAAAACATACAACCAATGAATTGAATCCATTTCAACCAATTTGAACGCTTTCATAAATGGAGGATAAAGAAGAATCACCAACATCATGACTGCGGAGATAAGGATGGCTCCTATAAGTGCTTTGTTTTTGAATATGCTTGTTTGGAACGAAGAGAGCCTGTTTGAATGCAAATTGCGCACATGAAACAATTGTGCAAAAGCCAACACAGCAAATGCCATGGTTTGTCCCAATTGTTGTCCTCCGTCGTGACGACCCAACAAATATGCAAAAAGTGAAATCAATCCAATGATTACACCTTGGTAAGCAATACGCCAAGTCATTCCTTTTGAGAAAAAACCTTGTCGTGTATCACGCGGATTACGCGTCATAATATCTTTCTCTGCAGGATCGACACTTAAAGCCAATGCAGGCAAGCTGTCTGTCACCAAGTTAATCCAAAGAATATGGATTGGTAAGAGCGGATTTCCTAAATTAAAGATGGAGGCAATAAAAATGACTAATACTTCGCCCACATTTGATGAAAGCAAAAACTGAATCGATTTCAACATGTTGTCATATATACGTCTCCCCTCCTCTACTGCTGAAACTATGGTTGCAAAATTGTCATCGGTCAAAATTATATCGGAAGCATCTTTTGCCACTTCAGTGCCCACAATTCCCATGGCAGTACCAATATCGGCTTGCTTTAGTGCGGGAGCATCATTCACCCCATCACCTGTCATAGATACCACTTCACCATGCGATTGCCACGCTTTCACAATGCGCACTTTGTGCTCGGGTGCGACACGCGCATACACTGAATATCTATGCACATCTTTGAATAGTTGATCATCGCTTATTTTCTCAAGCTCTGAACCAGTAAGAGCTTCATCACCTTCGTCAAACATACCAATCTCCTCGGCAATAGCAACAGCCGTTACTTTATGATCGCCCGTTATCATAATGGGTCGAATGCCCGCTGTACGACATTTCTTTACAGCCTCAATCACTTCGGGTCGTGCAGGGTCAATCATCCCTAACAGACCGATGAAGATGAGGTCAGTTTCAATAGATTCAGCATTCACTTCTGATGGAACTTCGCTAATTCCTTTTTGAGCTACTGCCAAGACACGCAGTGCTCTTTGCGCCATGTTGTTATTTTGTTCTGTTATGTTCTCAATATCAACACCAGTTATAGCACGCACATCGCCATCAACAAGTATCTTTGAAGTAACACTCAACACCTCGTCCAAACCACCTTTCACATTTACAATCAAAGTTCCGTTGGGATGTTTATTGATTGTAGCCATTCTTTTTCTGTCCGAGTCGAAGGGGACTTCGTCGATACGCTTATATTTCTCTTCAACCTCATTTTTGTTTACTCCATATAGCAAAGCAAGATTCACAATGGCTGTTTCAGTAGGATCTCCACTATTCTCAGCCGTGCCGTCGGGTAGCAATTTTAAATGAGCATCAGTGCAAAGCAACCCCGACATAAGAAGTGTTCTTTCCTGTTCGTTCATCTTTTCAAATGACAATTCAGATTGTGAGCCACCCTTAAAGTCAACCTCACCAGCAGTTGTCCATCCCTCCACGACTGTCATTTTATTTTGTGTGAGTGTGCCTGTTTTATCGGAACAGATAACCGTGGCGCTCCCCAATGACTCTACTGATGGCAATGTGCGCACAATGGCGTTTGATTTAACCAAACGCTTTACACCCATTGCTAAAACCACTGTCGAAATAACTTGCAATCCTTCAGGAATTGCTGCAACAGCCAAACTAACAGCCATCATGAACATATCTAACACATCATTGCCATATAAAATACCCACCACAAATATCAACGCACAAATGGCAAGTGCTGCATATCCCAATATCTTACCCAGTTCTTCTAAGCGTCTTTTCATGGGCGTTTCTGTAGATTCGGTATGTTGCAACATATCGGCAATCTTACCCACCTCAGTTTGCATTCCAGTGGCAACGACAATGCCTCGCCCTCTTCCATAAGTGACCATTCCGGTGGAGAAAGCCATATTTTCTCTGTCGCCCAGAGGAATGTTATCACCCACTAACTGTTCTGTATTTTTAAGCACTGGTATAGACTCTCCTGTTAGTGATGACTCTTGTATTTTGAGGTTTGATGTTTCTATCAACCTTAAATCAGCCGGAATAATATCCCCCGTATCAAGCACTACAATATCCCCTGGTACAATATCAACTGCAGAAACTTCAGTCACCTCTCCATTTCTAAACACTTTGGAGTGGGGTGAGCTCATTTTGCTCAATGCCTCTAATGAGGATTCTGCATTTCGCTCTTGCACCAAACCGATGATGGCATTCACCACCAGGATACCCAATATAATATATGTGTCGAGCAAGCCCTCACCATGAATCACGCCAATGACACCAGAAACTGCCGCTGCTATCAACAATATCAACACCATGAAGCTTTTGAACTGCTCAAAAAACAATGCCAACAATGACTTCTTCTTTTTCGATGTCAAACGATTTTCGCCAAACTCTATGAGTCGCTTCTCAACCTCGCTGGACGATAGCCCGCTATCAAGCGCAACATTCATTTCACGCTCTACTTCTTTGATTGAATACCTGTAAAATTGTTCCATCTACTATTAATTAATATGAAGATAAATGAGGCTGTTGCTAATTTCAATTTAATCTAAACAACTAATTTATCATTAATGTTTCAATGAATTCTCAATTTATCGAAGAATCATTTCAAGACAATTATATGTTTTATAACATGTATTGCCAAAGCAAGGTTTTCAATTGTTTTTGATAACTTGCGCAAGCTTTAGAAATAAGGGAGGGTTTTCCTGTTAAAGCAAAGTCTTTTTAGCATGCAGTTTCATAATAATTATTATATAAATTCTTTAACACATGAAAGTCTATAAAACCAATAATGTTAAGAACATTGCCATCCTTGGCGGTTCAGGAACAGGTAAGACCACTTTCGCCGAGGCAATCCTTTTCGAGAGTGGTCTTATAAGTCGACGTGGCACCATTGATGCCGGAAATACTGTAAGTGACTACAATGCAGTAGAAAAAGAATACGAATATTCTGTGTTTTCAACACTGCTTTCCATTGAGTGGAAAGAGAAAAAAATGAACTTTATAGATTGTCCTGGATCAGACGACTTTGTCGGAGGCGTTATTTCAGCTCTAAATGTATCAGACATGGCTCTGATGTTGATTGATGCATCAAATGGAGTAGAAGTTGGGACGATGAATCAGTTCAGATATACAGAAAAGCTTAATGCACCTGTGGTATTTGTAATTAACCAGCTTGACCATGAAAAAGCAGACTATGAAAACTCCCTAACCAACTTAAAAGAAGTATTTGGAAACAAAGTAGTACCTGTACAATATCCTATCACAAGCGGGACTTCGTTTGACGCCATCATCGATGTGCTGAAACGAAAAATGTATAAATGGGCTCCTGGCGCAACTGCTCCCGAAGTATTGGAAATTCCTGAAAGCGAACAAGAAAGAGCAGAAGAGTACTACCAAGCACTATTGGAAGCGGCAGCTGAAAATGATGAAGACTTGATGGAGAAATATTTCGACAAAGGCACTTTAACCGAAGAGGAAATGCGAGATGGTATCCAAATAGGGATGATTAATCGTGACCTATTCCCAGTTTTTTGCACCTCGGCAGAGAAAAACATGGCTGTGCACCGCGTGATGAACTTCTTGAGTGTTGTTGCACCTTCACCCGATGAAATGGATGCGCCCCTCAACACCGATGCCGAAGAGGTGAAACCTGACTCGGAAGCACCCACTAGTCTTTTCTTTTTCAAAACAACCATTGAACCACACATTGGAGAGGTTTCTTATTTTAAAGTAATGTCTGGAAGATTGAAAGAGGGCGACGACCTAATGAATGTCAATCGTCAATCGAGGGAGAGACTCGGACAAATATATTCGGTTGCTGGACAACTACGCACAAAGGTGGTAGAGCTAGAAGCTGGTGACATTGGTGCCGCTGTGAAACTTAAAAATGTGAGGACTGGCAATACTCTGAATGAAAGAGGAATTGAACAAAAGTTTGACCTCATACAATATCCTGAACCTCGCTATCGCCGTGCAATTAGACCCTTGAATGAATCAGACTCTGAAAAAATGAGCGAAGCACTTAACCTAATGCGCCAAGAAGACCCAACATGGGTAGTGGAGGTGTCTAAGGAATTGAAGCAAACAATAGTATCGGGACAAGGCGAATTTCATTTAAGAACCTTGAAATGGAGATTGGAGAACAATGATAAAATAGAAGTGGAGTTTATTGAACCCAAAATTCCTTATCGCGAAACTATTACCAAAACTGCCCGTGCAGAATATAGACATAAAAAACAATCTGGTGGTGCTGGACAGTTTGGAGAAGTACAATTAATTGTAGAACCTTACGTAGAAGGCGAACCTGTACCTCCGATATATAAGTTCAATGGTCAAGAAATTAAAATACAAGTGCGCGACACACAAGTTATAGACCTTGATTGGGGTGGAAAATTAGTATTCATCAATAGCATTGTAGGGGGTGCTATAGATACGCGCTTCCTACCCGCCATATTAAAAGGAATAACAGAACGCATGGAACAAGGACCACTCACAGGGTCGTATGCTCGCGATGTGCGCGTGATTGTGTATGATGGGAAGATGCACGCAGTTGACTCTAACGAGATTTCGTTTATGCTTGCTGGACGCAACGCATTTAGCACCGCATTTAGAAATGCAGGACCAAAGATTCTTGAACCTGTATACGATTTAACTGTGTCGGTACCGGCTGACTTTATGGGTGATGTTATGAGCGACTTACAAGGCAGACGGGCAATGATAATGGGAATGGACAGCGAAGCTGGATTCGAAAAGATTAAGGCAAAAGTTCCATTAGCAGAATTGTCTAACTATTCTACATCGCTGAGCTCTATTACAGGAGGTCGCGGATCATTCTCTATGAAACTGGCGAGCTACGAATTGCTGCAAGCTGATATTCAAGAGAAGCTATTGAAAGAATACGAAGAAAGCAAAGACAAAGACTAATCTATCGATTCAAAAAAAAAGTCTTGCAGTTTTTCAAACAATCAAAAAAAGCTGCCTCTATTGATATATGGAGGTAGCTTTTTTTGGGTGTGAGGCGGTAGTGTTTACCCAAAAGAATAAGATTGATTGTGAATTGCCTTCAAAAGTTTATATCTTTGGTATCCAAAACAACGTTTTTTATCCAATTATTTAATCAAAGTAGAGTTTGATTGAATTCAATGTTTATTTTAAAAACCATCACAATGAACTCCAAAACAGAAAATAAATTGCTGAGCAAGGAAAGGACAAACAGATACTCCCTAACTGCAGTGCTTCTCTTTTTTATAATGACACTATCGGCTGTTTCCTTATCAGCTCAGACCGAAAAATCGGCTCAATTCAAAGAAAAGTATGCACTGACTGAAGTTGTTGTGCTAAGCAGACACAACATTAGAGCTCCCTTGTCTGGAAAGAATAGTATATTAGGAAAGATAACCACACACGAGTGGACTGACTGGACAGCCAATGCTAGTGAACTGACCCTCAAAGGGGGTGTGCTGGAAACCATGATGGGACAGTATTTCAGAAAATGGTTGGAAGATGAAGGTCTGTTTGAAGAGGGTCATTGTCCTAGCACCGATGAAGTAAACATCTACGCCAACAGCATGCAACGCACTATTGCTACAGCCGAATACTTTCAGGCTGGTTTTTTACCAACCTGTAACCAAAATTTTCACCACCGATTCTCGTCGAGTAAAATGGACCCTCTCTTTTTTCCTCGTTTAACCAAAGTGAGCGAAGCTTTCAAACAACAAGCTATGACAGAAATTGGAGCCATGGGTGGTGAGAGAGGCATTGTAGGCATCAATGAATCATTGAAACCATCGTATGCCATCATCGAGAAAATTACAAACATGAAAAACTCTGCTGCTAGCAAAGAGGATAGTAAATACAGCTCTTTTGATGACTACAATACACAATTGATATTTAAACTTGGAGAAGAACCCAACCTTGCAGGCTCGTTGAAAACAGCAAATACGATAGCTGATGCCCTTATTTTACAATACTTTGAAGTAGCGAATGATAAAGAAGCTGCATTTGGTCACGATTTATCGCTAAAAGATTGGGAAAATATATCGAGAGTGAAAGATGTGTATGGAGACATGCTTTTTTCAGCTCCAATAGTGGCGGTTAATGTTGCACATCCCTTATTGATGTATATGAAAGATGAGCTACAATCGAAACACAGAAAATTCACCTTCCTTGTGGGACACGATTCAAACATTGCCTCCATAACGAGTGCTCTGGGAATAGAAGAGTACTCACTGCCCAATACAATTGAGAAGAAAACCCCTATTGGAAGCAAACTTGTTTTTGAAAAATGGCAAGACAAACAGACAAAAGAGGAGTATGTCTCTATCAATTTAGTGTATCAAACAACAAACCAACTCAGACATTTAGAGATGTTGACGCTGAGCAATCCTCCGGCGAGCTACTCTTTGAAATTATCGGGCGTGTCAACAAACGAATTTGGTCTTTACAAATTTAGCGATGTGGTTGGCAGATTTGACCAAGCCATCTTAGCTTATGAAGATATCGAATAATGAATGCACTCTCTCTAACAACACGAAACTGCTGGTGCTGTCTCTGACCAGTGCCTTCGGGAGCAGAATCAATAATTAATTTACATAACAAAAAAACAAACTATTTATATCAACAATTAAACAATTCAAATTACGATGAAAATAAGATTTACATTAGTTATCATTCTCTCTACACTAATCTCCTTCAGCACTACTGCACAAGAGAAAAAAATAAAAGACAGAAGAACAAGACCCGATTTATATTATCTACAAGACACAGATGTTGCCAATAGCTTAGACCTATTGCCCCCACCGCCCCAACCTACCGACATCCTGTTTTTGTATGACAAAGCTCAATACGAAATGGGCAAAATGATAAGAAACACACCAAGAGGCGAACAAGCTGTACGCGATGCTTCCCTAGGAGGCAATGGCATTTCGGAAGCATTCTCCGAATCTTTTGGCACACATATAACCAAAGAGAAAACACCACACATTTACAAATTGCTCACAAACATGATTGAAGATGCAGGAGATTTGGCTACTCGCGATGCCAAGCAGCACTATATGCGTGTTCGCCCGTTTAGTTTTTTTGAAGAACCAACCTGCACACCTCATCACGAAAAAGGACTTTCTACCAATGGCTCCTACCCTTCTGGACACACTTCCATTGGCTGGGCTTCGGCTCTCGTGTTGTGCGAAATAAACCCAGACAGACAGAATGAAATATTGGAACGCGGATTCGAAATAGGGCAAAGTAGAGTAATCTGCGGATACCACTATCAGAGTGATGTGGATGCTGCCCGTCTTGTGGCAAGTGCCGTGGTGGCAAGACTGCATGCTGACAAAGCCTTTTCGAAACAATTGAAAAAAGCAAAAGATGAATTTGCAAAACTCAAAAAGGCGAACAAAGTAAGAGCAAGTGAGAGGAATTAGATGGTGGGGGAAGCCCAATTGTAAAACGAGTACCATTGATTGCTCTTTTCTGCTTTCGCTTTCACAAATGCCCGCTCGCCAAATCAAAATTGATGACTTACTTCTCAACATAATGCTTAAAAAGCGCTGGGCAAAAGCAACATATTGACACAATGCACTATTTTAACGCAGAAAACAACCAATACTGTTCAATTTAGATGCTCTGCCAGTTGACATTACACCGTTGTGATAGCACATTGTAGCTTTGACAGATGACAAAGGAGCAATGTTATATCGCAAGCATACTTTGTCAGGTGGCAAAGCAATAATGTTGAATCACAACACTGCTTTGTCAGGTGACAAAAGCATGATGTTAGAGCACAACACTACTTTGTCAGGTGACAAAGGCATATTATTATAGCAGAACACTACTTTGTCAGGTGACAAAGGTGTAATATGAAGTTGCAACACTGCTTTGTCGCGTGACAAAGTTGTAATGTTATTGCACAATGGTGCTTTGTCGCGTGACAAAGGTGCAATGTGACACAGTTTTGTCACATTCTTTCTAAATTAATGGTTATATTTGTGTCAGATTCATACATTTCAAAACAACTATGACATGAATATACCCCAGTACACCCTTGAACGACTCAATCGGTGGGAGTTTTTCCAACTGACAGCGGCTGCATTGTCGTTAATGGAAGAAAAGTCGGCAAATATGCCCGATTCTTTCATCGAAAAGCTATCGCAAACACATGCATCATTCGAGATTTATGACATAGAGATTGTGCAAGAGCGACGTCCCGACATTAATCAATTGATTGAAGCGGAAAAGGAATGCAATTATGCCATTCGCACTATGTATAAGGTGTTGCATACTTACAAAAATTACAAATACTCCCCCGAAAAGCAAGATGCTTCCAACTATTTACTCACTATTTTCAAATCGTATGGAAGTGGTCGAGAAATAGCTCGTAAACCCCAAGACAGCAAAACGGCAATCATCATCAATCTATTGCAAGAATTATCGAGAAACTTGCCAAAACAACACATAGCCACCCTCAACCTGACCGATGCTGTGCAAGCTTTGGAAATGAACAACTCGGTTTTTTTAGATGAACTAGATGCTCGCAACAAATTTAGAGCCAATTTTGTGCCAGGTGTAACAAAAAGTGCACGAATGGATGCTCAAAAAGATTTTTTGGAATTGATGGAATTAATAAATGCGTTAGCCATTGTGGAGGGAGAGGAGAAATATGAAGAAATAAAACTACTTCTGAACACACTGATGCAAAAATATGTGGAAAAGGTACAGCAGCGAATGAGAAAAAAGGATGATGAATCGATGTAGAGATAAAAATAAGTATATTTGCACTTTAACACCATCAATCGAGTGTAAGCAAAAGCTATAACTTTGATGCCAGTGAACAGAGCATCAAAAAAAAACGTTAGACGAAAATGAAAGAGCCGATTCTATATTTAATTCCCGTTACAATGGGCGACACACCCATCGATAAAGTATTGCCACAATACAACACAGAAATCATCAATAGCTTATCGTACTTTATTGTAGAGAATGTACGATCGGCACGAAGGTTTCTCAAAAAATGCAATCAGAAGATTGATATAGACTCGCTCACTTTTTTCGAACTTAACAAACACACCCAGCAAAAAGATATTGCTGCGTATTTGAATCCGATGAAGCAAGGGGAGAGTATCGGGGTGATTTCTGAAGCGGGTTGCCCTGCCATTGCTGACCCCGGAGCTGATGTGGTAGGAATTGCTCAACGAAATGGATATAAGGTAACGCCACTGGTGGGACCATCGTCCATCTTAATGTCGCTGATGGCATCGGGTTTCAATGGGCAAAGCTTTGCTTTTCATGGCTATCTGCCCATCGATGGCAATGAGAGGGTGAGAAAACTAAAGGAGTTGGAAATGAAGGTTTATAATGAAAACCAGACTCAGATTTTTATTGAAACACCCTACCGAAACAACAAAATGGGCGAAGATATTCTGCAGCATTGCAAACCACAAACCAAACTTTGCATTGCAATGGACATTACCTGCGAGGATGAGTATATTGCTACTAAAAAGATTGGTGCATGGAGAGGAAATTTACCGAATATGCATAAACGTCCCTGTGTGTTTCTATTTTACAAATAGACACGGCAGAAAAGATAAAATAAACATATCAACATAGATTAAATGAACATTCAACACAACATACAACTCAAACCCTACAACTCTTTTCGCACCGAAGCTGTTGCAAAGCTTTTTTGTGAACCAAAATCAATAGACGAGTTGTCCGAAATAATAAGACACTACCCCGATGAAAAGAAATTGGTGTTGGGCGGTGGCTTTAATCTCTTTTTCACTGAAGACTTCGATGGTTTGGTTATTCATCTTCAAATGAAGGGGGTGAACATCTGGTATGAAGATGAAGATGTGATAGAAATAGAGGCTCATGCTTCAGAGAAATGGGATGATTTTGTAGCATATTGCGTGGAAAAGGAGTATGCTGGAATTGAAAATCTTTCTTTAATCCCCAGTACTGTGGGTGCTGCACCTATCCAAAACATTGGTGCTTATGGTGCTGAGGTGAAGGATGTGATAACTCTTGTGAGAACCATGGATATTGAAACCGGAGAGCAGAAGGACTTCACCAATGAAATGTGTGATTTTGAATACCGAGACAGTCTCTTCAAGAGAACAAACAAATATATAATAACCTCAGTAGTGTTCCGATTAAGTAAATCATTTACCTACCGACAAAAATATATTGACCTAACCAATGAGCTAAAAGACATCGAAAACCCAACAATAATGGAGGTGCGCAATGCTATTATAAGAATAAGGACGCGCAAAACACCCGACTATAATTTATTGCCCAATGCAGGGAGTTTTTTCAAAAACCCTTTCCTCACTTACAGTCAAAAAGAGAATCTTATTAAACTGTTGCCCAATGCAACGGTTCACCACGTGAATGAAGATTGCTTCAAAACCTCATCTGCTTTCTTAATAGACAAGGCAGGATACAACAACAAACGAAATGGGATGGTTGGAACCTACAAGTATCATTCTCTTATCATCGTGAACTATGGGACAAAGAGGGGGAAAGATATTTTAGAGTTCATGAAAGAGATACAACAGAACGTCTATTCGCAATTCAACATTTGGTTAGAACCAGAAGTTAGAATATATTAGAACTAAAAATATAACACAAAACATGTCTTCATTTATCATAGAAGGTGGTCATCAACTGCACGGAGAAATTACACCACAAGGAGCCAAGAACGAAGCCCTACAAGTGATTTGTGCAACTTTGCTAACGGACGAAGAGGTAGTTATTCATAATATCCCCAATATATTAGACGTAAATAATCTTATCGATTTGCTGAAGCAAATGGGAGTGAAAGTGAAAAAACTCGGCAAAGGGAGCTATTCATTTTGCGCCAACGAGATTGATTATGAATACACCCAATCGCCTCGTTTTGTGGAACAGTGTGGAGCCCTTCGTGGGTCTGTAATGCTGATTGGACCATTACTCACACGTTTTGGCAAAGCCATTGTGCCCACCCCTGGAGGAGACAAAATTGGCAGACGAAGATTGGACACTCACCTAAATGGAATCATATCGTTGGGTGGAGACCTGATATTTGACGAAGGGAAACAGCTTTTCCTCCTCTCTGCAAAAAAGCTGAAAGGAACCTATATGCTTCTCGACGAAGCCTCTGTAACGGGTACAGCCAACATACTGATGACTGCAGTTTTTGCGGAAGGAGAAACCACAATCTTTAATGCAGCATGCGAACCCTATGTGGTGCAACTAAGCAAAATGTTGGTGAGAATGGGGGCAAATATACAAGGTATTGGTTCTAACCTACTTCGTGTGAAGGGAGTGAAACAATTGTCAGGTTGCACACATACATTATTGCCCGATATGATAGAAATTGGTAGCTTCATTGGCATAGCTGCTATGACGGGTTCGGAAATTACAATAAAGGAGGCTTCATTAGATGACTTGGGAATCATTCCACAAACATTTGCAAGATTGGGCATCACCGTGGAGCAGAAGGGCAATGACATACTTGTTCCCAAACATGACAAATACACCATCGACCCTTTTCTAGATGGTTCGATTCTCACCATTGCCGATGCACCATGGCCCGGACTAACTCCTGACCTATTGAGCGTATTGCTTGTGTTGGCTACAAAAGCCGAAGGCTGTGTGTTGATACATCAGAAAATGTTTGAGAGTCGCCTCTTCTTTGTTGACAAACTAATAGATATGGGTGCTCAAATAATATTGTGCGACCCACATCGCGCCACAGTGATTGGGATGGGCGATAAATTTAAACTGAAAGGCATGACAATGAGTTCACCCGACATCCGAGCAGGTATTTCTCTGCTGATTGCAGCAATGGGTGCCGAAGGCAAAAGCGAGATTCACAATATTGAGCAAATAGATAGAGGATATGAAGATATAGATATACGTTTAAGTAGATTGGGTGCACGAATAAAGAGAGTGTAAACCGACAAATGGTTTAGCGAGAAAATGATTTAACTTCTAACGAAAAGCTACTATAAATGCTTTTTTATATGAATTAACTTGTTAATTGTCGAATATTTCCATTACTTTGTAAGCATAAATTGCCAAAAACAATCAAATTAACACAATCCTCATAAATTAAAATATTCCACTAAAAAATTATGGATAAAACAACTGTAGTCAAAGATTTAAATCAAGTAACAATTAGATTGTCCGGCGACTCGGGGGATGGGATGCAACTTACCGGCACACTATTTTCGACTCTCTCTGCAATCTTCGGAAATGAAATAGCAACTTTTCCCGATTATCCCTCAGAGATTAGAGCACCCCAAGGAACACTGAATGGTGTTTCAGGGTTTCAAGTTCGCATTGGTTCTAAAAACATTCACACATCGGGCGACTTAACGGATGTGCTGATTGCTATGAATCCGGCAGCATTGAAGGTGAATGCTCATCACCTCAGAAAAGACTCTATCGTTATTTTCGATACCGATTCTTTTAATAAAAGAGACCTGGAGAAAGCGCTGTTCGCCACTGAAAATCCTTTTGAAGAACTAGAGATGCCACATCTACAGCTCGTGCCTGTTCCCATCACATCGATGACAAAAGATAGCTTGAAAGATATGGGACTGGACAACAAAACTATGTTGCGTAGCAAAAACATGTTTGCTTTAGGATTGGTTTGTTGGCTATTTAACCGACCGATAGAAATTGCAGACAAGTTGCTGGCAGAGAAATTTGTAAAGAACCCAAAGATTGTTGAAGCCAATGTAAGGGTTTTGAATGATGGCTATAACTATGGTAACAATAGACACTTGACAGTCTCGACCTACAGAATTGAAGCATTGGAACTCGACAAAGGTTTCTATACCGACATTAATGGCAACTTGGCAACCTCTTACGGATTGATTGCTGCTGCTGAAAAAGCTAATGTTGAGCTTCTACTCGGTACCTATCCAATAACACCTGCCACTGATATCTTGCACGAACTCGCAAAACGAAAAGACTTTGGAATAAAGGCTCTTCAAATGGAAGACGAAATTGCGGGTATTTGTACTGCACTTGGTGCAAGCTTTGTGGGACACTTGGGAGTCACCACAACTTCAGGACCAGGACTGGCTCTTAAAGGAGAGGCACTTGGATTGGCTGTTATGACAGAGCTACCTTTGGTAGTAATCGATGTTCAGCGAGGTGGACCGTCAACAGGATTGCCCACAAAAAGCGAACAATCTGATTTGAATCAGGCACTCTATGGTCGCAACGGCGAAAGTCCCGCAGTAGTTATTGCCGCACTCTCGCCCACCGATTGTTTCGATAGTGCTTTTTGGGCTTGCAAATTAGCATTAGAACACATGACACCTGTGGTCTTATTGACAGATGGATATATTGCTAATGGTTCTTCTTCGTGGAAGATACCGAAGATGGATGAGTACCCTGAAATAAAACCTAACTATGTAGAAAATTACAAGGGCGACAAAGAGTGGACACCCTATACACGTAACGAAGAAACAAAAGCAAGGTATTGGGCATTCCCCGGAATGGCTGACTATGCCCACAGAGTGGGAGGATTAGAAAAGGATTACGAAACAGGAGTGATTTCGTCGGATGGAGAAAATCATCAGTTGATGGTAGAAACCCGCCAAGCAAAAATTGATAGAATTGCAAACTACGTCCCCGAGCTTGAGGTCATAGGTGACGATGATGCAGATACGCTTATTGTGGGTTGGGGTGGCACATTTGGTCATCTGCTCGAAGCTTATCGTGAGGTGAAACAACAGAACTATAAAGTTGCATTCACTCAATTCAAATTTATATCTCCCTTGCCTAAAAACACTGAGGAAGTGTTGAAGCGGTATTCTCGCATTATAGTGGCAGAACAAAACTTGGGGCAATTCGCCAATTATCTTGAGAGCAAAATAAAGGGGCTCACCATTCACAAATTGAATCGCATTACTGGACAACCATTCTTAGTGTGGCGATTAGTGGAAGAATTTATAAACATTATTGAAAAAGAGGCATAAAACATGGAAACTACAACAAGTATAAAAGCTGAAGATATAACATACAATCCCAAAGATTTTAAAAGCACGAACAGTGTTCGTTGGTGTCCTGGATGCGGCGACCATGCTGTTTTGAATTGCATACAAAGAGCAATGGCTGAGTTGAACCTTGTACCCGATGACACTGTAATGGTTTCGGGCATTGGTTGCTCATCGCGACTCACCTATTATATGAACACTTACGGAATACACAGTATTCATGGACGTGCATTGCCTATTGCAACAGGGATGAAAGTAGCCAATCCTGATCTCAACATTTGGGTAGCAACAGGAGATGGTGACTCGTTGGCAATTGGTGGCAATCACTTCATTCATACCATTCGTAGGAATGTGGATTTAACCATCGTTCTTTTCAACAACAAGATTTATGGGTTGACCAAAGGGCAATTCTCCCCCACTTCCGATCGAGGTTTTGTAGCCAAGTCTGCACCTTATGGAACTGTGGAAGATCCATTTAGACCCGCAGAGCTATGCTTTGGGGCAAGGGGCAAGTTCTTTGGCAGAGGTATAGATATAGATATGAAAAATCTGACCAATACACTGGTTTCAGCTTCTAAGCACAAGGGAGCTGCTGTAGTGGAGGTGTTGCAAAACTGCGTTATCTTTAATGACGGAGTCCATAGTAAATTCTCAGATAGAGCTTGGAGAAAAGAGAATACAATTTTGCTTCAACATGGAGAGAAAATGATTTTTGGCACGGATGATAACAAAGGAATTGTTATTGACGGATGGAATCTAAAAGCAATAACCATTGGAGAAGATGGCTATACACTTGACGACGTGCTTGTTCACCACACCGACACTAAAGACAATGTATTGCATCAAAAGTTAGCATTGATGGGTACAGAAGTGTATGACAATCTCCCAGTAGCATTAGGAGTTATTCGTGATGTGGAAGCACCAACCTACGAAAGAGAACAAGAAAGGCAAATAGAAGAGGTTCAAGCAAAAAAACCGAAGGTAAGCTTTGAAGAATTTCTGATGAATTCTGACAATGTGTGGGAAGTAAAATAGGTGTTATAGTAAAAAATATAGCGAAACAACATGAGAAAGTCTGAGAAGTTATCTTCTTGGACTTTTTTGTTTTTCACTTTGTCTCGTTAGTTTCCTTCTTTTTAGCTCTTGTTGTATCAACGACAACTCTCTGCTGGATTGCCCAGCAACCGAACTATTCTCTTCGGCTCTACGAATCAAGTAAGGAACCATTGTTTTCACCTCACCATAAGGCACATACTTTACAACATTGTATCCGCCTTCCGCTAAGTTATAGGTTAAGTGATCGCTCATCCCATACAGTTGCGAGAAATAGATGCGTGGATGGTTGCGAGGCAGGTTATGCTCTTCTATGAGTGTAACCAAAAGCTGTGTGCTCTCTTCGTTGTGCGTGGCAACCATAAACGAAATAGTATCAACATTCTCTACAAAGTAACGAGTAATTTCATTAAAGTCTCTGTCAGTTGCCTCTTTATTGGGCTGTATGGGAGAAGGATAACCCATTTCTTTTGCACGTTCTCGCTCTTTTTCCATATAGGCACCACGCACAATTTTTAAACCCAGATAAAAACCTTCCTTTTGAGCAATTGCGTGATGCTGCTTTATTATGGCCAAACGATCATGACGGTACATTTGATACGTGTTTTGAACAATAGCCTTCGCTTTGTTATACTTTCGCATCATGTCCATAATCAAATCGTCTAACATGGGTTGGATATAAGACTCTTCCGCATCAATCAACACGGGCACACTTAGTTTATGAGCCAATTTACATATTTCATCGAATCTGCGTAAAAGCAACTTGTAGCTTTCGGTTTCAGTCTCATTCAACGATTCATTGTTACTAACTTTTGTCATCAAGTCAATTGATCCAATTCCACTTACCTTAAACGCACTAAAAGGAGTCTTTTTATTGTTATGAGCAAAAGTTATGGTACGCATCACCTCATTGCGAGTCTCGTCAAACATATCTTCATTCTCTTCGCCTTCAACTGCATAATCCAAGATGGTTCTCACCTTTCTTGAATCAAGTTTTTCGATTAACTTAGAGCTGTCTGCAATAGAGACTCCTCCACAAAAATGCCTGTAAATAGTACGTTTGACAATCCATTCTATTGGAAAATGAATTGCAAAAGCAATGTTTACTAACCGCTTCCCAACGTTAACCCAAGTAGGGCTATTCATAACTTTAAATAAAAGATGCATTTCTCTTAAATCGCTATTCGATTTATCCCTAAATGCAATTTCAGTATCATTGAAATTAATAAGTTGTTCTTTATTGTTTCTCATACTCCTATTGGCATAAAAGATTTATACAAATTTAGAAATAAAAATGACACCTTGTACATTATACAAAGAAGTTAAGCTAAAAACTTGGGTTTTCGATGAGAAATAACCAAATATCTTCTAATAAAAAACAAAGCCCAAAACCGACATTTTATATTTTAATCGACTAAAAAGTGAATAAATCAAACTATTATTACTATTTTTACGGTTGCAATAAATAATTAGTATAATATTTTTGGCACGAAGGTGCAAAAATGAGACTGATTTATGTGAAAAATTAAACATTATGAGTCGCAAAAATTAAACTATTTCTGATTTAATCACTCGTATAATATAGTGTTCTGAAGAAAAGTTCATCTCTTTGTTGAAATTTTATGATAAATGTTAAACAATTAGCAGTCTCATTTGTTAAAATGGATAATGAGAAACGTTCTTTAAAATGTTTTTAAAAAACTAGGAGGTAAGTAAAACAGAAAAGTATGAAAAAATCAACTATTTGGTTGCTTGCTAGTGTAATGATTATTGCATTTGTGGGATTATTGTTTCTTCAAGTAAAATATATACAAATTACATTAGATACAAGAAACGAGCAATTCGACGAATCTGTCAAGAGAAGCTTATACCAAGTGGCGCAAAGTTTAGAAATCGATCAAACTTTGCAATTCATCGAAGAGGATATTGCTGAATCGGAAGAAAAGTATTCACAATATAATCAACCTCATCAAGGAAGTTCTTCCTCTTCTTCTGCAACATCATCTGTTACAACAAGAAGAAAAGAGCGATGGACAACAACAAACCCAGACGGGAGCGAGACAATAATAGATTATGATATAACAACGGAATCAACCGAAAGACCTCAACAACAAGGTGTATTTATATCACCTGGTCACGGATTGAATACAATATCCAAAACTTCATACGAGTTGCAACAGGCTTTTTCGAAACGTTATTTACACGAAAAAGCATTACTAAATGAAGTGATTCTAAAGATTATGAACCGTGCAAGTACAAAACCGATTGAGGATCGTGTTGACTTTCGTAAAATTAATTCATATATCCGTTCAGAATTGCTTAGCAATGCAGGTTTAAGTATTCCGTTTAGCTTTCAGGTAGTAAATCCGAACAATCAAGTGGTCTATTCTTCTCCCGGATATCCTGATAAAAGTGAAAAAGCTATATATACGCAAATACTTTTCCCAAATGATCCCCCAGCAAAATTAAATTATCTGAGGGTTTATTTCCCTACAAAGGGTGAATACGTTTTTAGTGAGATAACATTTGTGGTGCCGTCATTAATATTTACAGTTATTCTTTTGATAACGTTTATTTTTACGATAATCACACTTTTCAGACAAAAGCGTTTGTCGGAAATGAAAAACGATTTCATCAATAATATGACACATGAACTGAAAACTCCAGTTTCAACAATTTCACTAGCAGCACAGATGCTAAAAGATGCATCAATTGCTAAATCGCCCGAAGTATTTAAACATGTAACGGGTGTGATTAATGATGAGACGAAGCGTTTAAGTTTTCAAGTAGAAAAAGTATTACAAATGTCGCTCTTTGACAAACAAAGAGCTACGCTGAAGCTGAAAGAGAAAGATGCAAACGATTTAGTAGTTAGCGTTGCCAACACACACGAACTGAAAGTTCAAAAATTTGAAGGTGAGCTCGACATCGATTTGCAAGCAGATGAATCTATGGTAAACATAGATGAAATGCATTTCACCAATGTACTGTTCAATTTATTGGACAATGCATTGAAATATCGAAAAGAAGATGTCCCTCTTAAGCTAATGATGAGGACATGGAACGATGCAGGAAAATTGTTTATATCGATTGAAGATAATGGAATTGGTATTAAAAAAGAATATGTGAAAAAGGTTTTTGAACGATTCTATCGAATTCCAACTGGCAATGTTCACGATGTAAAAGGATTTGGATTAGGATTGGCTTACGTACACAAAATAGTAACCGATCATAAAGGCACAATTCGTGCAGAAAGCGATTTAGGTAAAGGAACAAAGTTTATAATTAGTTTACCCTTAATAACACAAAATTGATATGGAAGAAAAATTAAAATTATTTTTATGCGAAGATGACGAGAATCTTGGCATGTTGCTCAGAGAATATCTCCAAGCAAAAGGTTATGAAACCGATCTTTTCCCAGATGGAGAAGCAGGTTTTAGAGGATTCGTAAAAACAAAGTACGACCTGTGTATAATAGATGTAATGATGCCTAAGAAAGATGGCGTTACATTGGTAAAGGAAATCAGAACAATTAATACTGAAATTCCTGTAATCTTTTTAACTGCAAAGAATATGAAAGAAGATATTCTTGAAGGTTTTAAAGCAGGTGCTGATGATTATATCACCAAACCATTCAGCATGGAAGAGTTAGTGCTTCGTATTGAAGCTATCATCCGCAGAGTGAAAGGTAAAAAAATAAAAGAACAACAGTTTTACAAGTTTGGTAATATGACTTTTGACACTCAAAAGCAAATTCTAACCATTGGTGATATCCAAACCAAGCTTACAACTAAAGAATCAGAGTTGTTGACATTATTGTCAGCGCATAGCAATGAGATTCTTGAACGTAATCATGCGTTAAAGGAAATTTGGGAGGAAGATACTTATTTCAATGCACGAAGCATGGATGTTTACATCACGAAGCTACGTAAGCTATTGAGACCAGAACCAAACATTGAAATCATCAATATCCACGGTAAAGGTTACAAATTGATTGTACCAACTGAAGAGGATAATGAAAATGAATAATAGTGAGTATATTGTAGCAATACAAATAAATTCGCACACAAAAAAAAGCTGCTCTTTTAAGAGTAGCTTTTTTTGTATATACACACAACGCCCACACCGCATTCAGATTATTATTATTGCATCAATCTCACAGCTTTTCTGTACCCATCCCTTACATTTCCCCTTACACATCAACACAAAAAAAGAACTTATTCCACACTTTCCCCACTCTAACTATCAGAATACGACAGTTTTTACTTACATTTGTATAAAAAAGAAGATGATACACTCAATGACAGGATATGGTAAAGCTACAGCTGAACTTCCTGGAAAGAAAATAACTGTAGAAATAAAATCACTCAACGGCAAGCAGTTTGATTTATTTACACGCATTCCGCATATTTATAAAGAAAAAGAGATAGCCTTGCGTAACGATTTATCGAAGATTTTAGAACGTGGTAGAGTTGAGCTATTTATCAATGTAGAAGAGTCAGATAATGACTCTGCTGTTAAGATTGATGAAGCACGCCTCAAAAACTATCACAATGAAGTAAAGCAGCTTGCTGCTGCACTCGACATTGAGGAACCGACCAATTGGTTAGAAATTCTTTTTAAACTTCCCGATGTATTCAAACAAGAGCCAGAAAAACTGAATGAAGAGGAATGGTCGGTAGTTGAAAAAGCAGTTGATGGCGCTGTGGCTACTTTAATCTCATTCCGTCATCAAGAGGGCGAAGCACTAAAGCAAACAATGCTTACCAATATCTCCAATAT
Source organism: uncultured Dysgonomonadaceae bacterium (assembly GCA_964640575.1). Classification (GTDB taxonomy): domain Bacteria; phylum Bacteroidota; class Bacteroidia; order Bacteroidales; family Dysgonomonadaceae; genus UBA2632. The sequence continues at coordinate 32,519 of CAZXGV010000001.1, read as the reverse complement.
TAAAAAACTTACTCTTGAACTTGAAAAATTTGAAGCAGAGCGACTAGAAAAAGTGAAAACTCGTATCACAGATGCACTCAACAACTTAGAGAATGTGACCTACGATGGCAATCGACTTGAACAAGAGCTAATCTATTATATAGAAAAGCTGGATGTGAATGAAGAGAAAACTCGTTTACTCAATCATCTAGATTATTTTTTAGAAACAATTGAATCAGACACTTCACAAGGAAAAAAACTAGGATTCATTGTTCAGGAGATTGGACGTGAAGTAAATACATTGGGCTCTAAATCAAATGACTCGAATATGCAACGCATAGTGGTGCAAATGAAAGATGAAATGGAACAAATTAAAGAGCAAATATTAAATGTTTTATAAATAGCAAAAAGAAAGGATATAGTATTATGGGAAAGTTGATCATATTTTCTGCACCTTCAGGAACAGGTAAATCTACTATTGTACGTTACCTTCTTAATAAAAACCTGAATCTTCAATTTTCAATTTCGGCAACAAGTAGAGAACCACGGGGTAAAGAGAAACATGGAGTGGAGTATTACTTTCTTTCTCCCGATGAATTCAAAATTCGTATCAAAAATGAAGAGTTTTTAGAATACGAAGAAGTATATGAAGACAACTTCTACGGCACACTAAAAAGTGAAGTAGATCGCATATTAGCAGCTGGGAACAATGTAGTTTTCGATGTTGATTGTGTAGGTGGGTTAGCCATAAAGAAAATTTATGGAGATAAAGCACTTGCAATTTTCATTATGCCTCCATCTGTGGATGAATTGCGAAATCGTTTAGAAAAACGAGGAACAGATACCCCCGACGTTATTCAAAATCGCTTAGACAAAGCAACACACGAAATGAGTTTTGCCCCCCAATTTGATGCGATAATAATGAACGACGACTTCGATAAAGCTAAAAGAGATACAGTAAAGCTTATTAGAGAATTTACAGGAAAAAGTTAATCATATTTATATCCATTTTTCTACTAATCAATAAAATAGATTTATGAAACTACACAATCGACTCATACTGCTTGCTGTATGGTTATTGCCTATTCTATTACTTGCAGCAACACCACAAAAGCAAACTTACACTTATACAAGTAGAGACTCGCAAACATTACAATTGGATTTATACTCAGCCTATACGGGTGAAGCGCAGCCGTGTTTGATGTTTGTGTTTGGCGGTGGATTTAAGGAAGGGACACGTGATTCAAAAACATACAGTGACTACTTCAATTATTTTGCCGACAAAGGCTTTACTGTTGTTTCAATCGACTATCGTTTAGGAATGAAGGATGAGAAAGCTCCTTCAATGTTAAACTATAAACCAATGCAAAACGCAATAGAGTTGGCAGTAGAAGATTTGTACACTGCTACCAATTACTTGTTAAAGAATGCTCATGAATTGAATATCGACACCACTCAAATAATAATAAGTGGTTCGAGTGCTGGCGCAATAGCAGTACTACAGGCAGATTACGAAAAACGAAATAGCTTTGAGTCTGCAGACATTTTGCCTCTCGAATTTCAATACGCAGGAGTAATTGCCTTTTCAGGTAGTATCTTTAGTCGTGAGGGTGCACCTTCTTACGAAATTACACCTGCTCCTACCCTACTGTTTCATGGTAGTGCCGATAAGTTAGTACCCTACAATAACAGTCGTTTCTTTCGCATCGGTATGTTCGGGTCTAACACCCTTGCTAAAGAGTTTCGAAAAAATGAATATCCCTATCTTTTCTACTCTATGGAAGACAACGGGCACGAAGTAGCCGAATATCCAATGAAAGATTTCCTACCAGAGATAGAGCAATTCATAACAGATTATGTTTTCGACAAGAAACAGTTGCTCATCGATATTAACTACCGAGATAAAAACAGAGTTCCCGAAAAATCAGATAGTCCTTCCGACTATTACAATAAATAGATTGTGCAACAATTCATAAGACAGTATATGCTGCCAATAGCCATGGTTGTTGGTATTGTTTTCTACAAACAACTCGCACTATTTGCACCACTTATTCCCTATCTGCTTTTTGTGATGCTTTTCATCACGTATAGTCGTATATTATTACGTGATATTCGCCTCACAAAGTTTCACTACATTCTTTTGGGGATTCAATATATTGGAAGCATTTTAGTATACCTACTTTTCTTTAAGTTCAACACCACATTGGCACAAGCCGCCATGATTTGTGTGCTTGCACCTACTGCAGCCTCTGCTCCAGTTATCACAGGACTTTTAGGAGGTAATATCTCTTCAATAGCTGCTTACTCATTCATTAGCAATTTGTCAGTTGCACTTTTATCACCTCTGTTTCTAGCCGTAATGGGCAATGCTTCAGCTGAAACAATCTCTTTTGGTGCTTCGGTACTTATCATTTTAAAAAAAGTATTTCCCGTGTTGTTGCTTCCTTTCATTTTTGCCTTGACGCTAAGGAAGATAAGTCCCAAGCTACACGACATGGTGCGTTCAGCACAAATAGTGTCCTTCTATCTTTGGGCTATAGCACTTACAATTGTCATCAGCCGTGTTGCCATGTTCATCAGCATGCAAGACAGCAAATCCTATACATTAGAAATAACTATTGCTGGAGTTACATTAATTATTTGCTTGTTACAGTTTTGGTTTGGACGACGAATTGGGAGAAAATACAACAGAACTGTTTCTGGCGGACAAGGTTTGGGACAAAAGAATACAATCCTTGCTATATGGCTCACCCAAACATACCTTAACCCCGTTGCATCTATAGGACCTGGCGCTTATGTATTATGGCAAAACATAGTAAATAGTTATCAACTATGGAGAAAAGAAAGATAAGTTAGACCAAACCGATAATAGTTCCTTTTCATTAAAAATGTTCTATATTTGCCGAAACAAAACAATACCTACTATTATGATACAAATTACAGAAAAACAAATTGCCGATAGCCTCAAGAAGGAGCCAATTGATTATATCAATCTATACACCGATGCATACCTTGCCAAAATTGACAATGAATTAAATGCAGAGAATATGCAAAAACTCAACGGTCACCAACATGCTCTGCTTGCCTATCGATTCTTTTGGGAAGAAGTAAATCACGGAGGTTTTGTACAGTTGATACAAAACGGATATGGCGGTTATATCTTTGACAATCCTACTGCAAAAGCTTTAAAACTATTTGGAGCCAATGGAACAGCAAAGCTTATCTATAGAGCCAAAGAGATATTCGATGCCAACCGCGAAGAGTTGGAAAGAGACACAACAGACGAGGAGTTTCACTCCATGTATGTAGACTTTGAAGAGTTTGACGAAATTGAAGAACAGTATTATCAAATAGAGAAAGCGCAAACAGAAATCATTGCCAAGTATGTTGACTACAACAGAGAACTGTTTGCCGAGATAGTATAATTTATAGTGTGTGTGCAGTGCACCCAAAGCACCTTGCTTTGGCAATCTATATTTACAGGATCAAAAAGCTGGAAGCTTCTTGTACATTTGTAGAAGCTTCCAGTAAATCAAGAGTTGTATTATATCTCTTTCAACTCTGCATTGCGGTACTTCTCCAACGCCTGCTTCAGCGTCAAGTCTTGCGCACCCACAAATATCTTCATATTCATCTTCTCCAATGCCATTGCAGCATTATCACCCGGACCATTTCCTGTTATCAACACATCGGGGTTGAGTTCAAATATCTTCTTCGAAGTTGCAGTGCCTGCACCATGTGCTTCGTTTTTAACTGCACTATTATCAATTACTGACAACTCTTCTGTTGCCTCATCAAAAACTACAATGTATTCTGTTCTGCCAAATCGTGGGTCAATCATTGCATCCCAATCTTTACCCGCAGCAGTAAAAGCTATTTTCATTATTTTCTTCTTTTTTGTTTGTTAATTCTTTTATTTTCTCCCAAACCTGTTCTAACAGGTTGGTCAATTCTTTATTGTCATTATCATACTCTACAATAGTCTGACCAAGCGTCATAGCTTTGATAAAGTCCTCATTGTAGGGCAAATCTATTAAATGTTCAATACCTTCATCCGATAAGAATTGTTTTATCTCTGCCTGCTTTTCAACATTTACATCGGCTTTGTTGATAATGCATCCCGCTTTGATATTGAACTTCTTCACCAATTCATACACCCGCTTCAAATCGTGGATGCCCGATATGGTTGGTTCAGTAATCAACACAGCAAAGTTAGCGCCTGAAAGCGATGAAATTACTGGACAACCAACGCCTGGCGAACCATCTACCAACACATAATTTTTCTGATGTTTTTGAGCAAGCACTTTGGCTTCATCTTTCACTTTGGCTACCAACTTACCAGAGTTGTCTGCTCCAATACCGAGACGAGCATGCACCATTTTACTGTTTGTTTTTACGTTGGAAATAAAAAGTTGTCCGACCAATAGGTCTTTATTAATAATCGTTTCCGTTGGACACACACGAGCACAATAGCCACATCCTTCACAATCTAATGGTGCGACAATATACTGCTCGTTGTGTACAGAAATGGCATCAAACCTGCACACATCTTGACATATACCACAACTAATACAATTGCTCTGATCGATGTAAGCAACTTCACCACTAAAGAAATCTTCAGAAGACTCAAAATCTGGTTGCATCAATAGATGCATGTCTGCAGCATCCACATCGCAATCGGCTAGCACTACATCTTTTGCCCCCATCATGCCAAACGAAGCTGTGAGCGATGTTTTGCCAGTTCCACCCTTACCTGATATTACTACAATCTCTTTCATTTGTGTGCTCCTTCCTTTATAGATATGCAGTGCTCCAAAATAGCTCTCAATGCTGTTTCCACTTCTGGGAACTCAGGATATATAAGATGCCCCTTGGAGTATAGCTCTGCTATCTTTCGGTTGTTGGGTATTTTAGACAATATCTCAATGCCCTCTACACTACAATAGTTGATTACCTCTTCATCACCTATTCCGTCACGATTGATAACTACGCCAAAATCTCTTTCAAGTTTGCGCATAGTTTCAACAGCCAGTTTCAGGTCGTGCAGCCCAAAGGGTGTAGGCTCGGTAACCAATATCACATAATCTGCATCTTTGGTTGCCTCCATCACGGGGCACGATGTGCCAGGTGGAGAGTCGAAAATGGCAAACGAAAGGTGTGGATATTTCTCTGCAATATATCGTTTAGTTTTGGCGATACTCGACACCGCTTGCTCTTCGCCAACATTGAGACGACTCTCTACATAATGCAACTTGCCCCATTTGAAGTCGAGTAACTTCCCAATCTTGGTTGGCTCCATGGGCAATGCATTTTCGGGACATAATTCGGAACATGCATAACAGCTATGACACAATTTTGGATAAACCATTATTGAATCACCAAGTTGGATGATTGCATTAAAATTGCACACCTCTTCACAAAGCCCACAAAGGGTGCACTTACTTGAGTCCCAATTGGGTGTCATGTTATGATTATCCTCTTCGTGCACCAAAGTGCCATCGAAAAACAGACCAGAGTTGGGTTCTTCCACATCAAGATCAACCAACACCACCGCTTCGCGCTCGGCAATATATGCAGCTAAATTGGTAGAGAGGGTTGTTTTACCTGTCCCCCCTTTTCCGCTAGCAATCGCTATCTTGAATGTTTGTTGGTTAGTCATGTGTTTAAATTCTCTGATAGTGATACAGCTAACTTAATGACCACCACAACTATGGTTTTCATCATGACTACAATAGTTGGCACTCAATGTCAATTCGCCTGCAATAAACTTATTCACCAAATTGGCTGGTGTATCCACTGGTGCACCCACAAAAGCATTTACTCCATATTGGTTGAACAGAGCGATAGCCTTGCCTCCCATGCCTCCGGCAATTACATCAGTAGCACCATTTGCAGCCACCCATTTGGGGAAAGACCCTGGTGTGTGTTCGGGTGGATCTAACGTTGTAATTTCTGTGATGATGTCGTTTTCGACATCCACAAATGCAAATGCTTGGCAATGTCCAAAATGTTCCGATAACAAGTTGTTGACCATCGGAATTGCGATTCTTTTCTTTGTCATAGTTAAGTTTGTTTTGTTTTAAAGTAACACAAGCCTTATTTCTAAATAAAGCTTGTATTTTATTATAGTTGTTTGATAATCCTATTGAAAGTTACTCTTGAATGCCGTCACGAAATCTGCGACCCATTCCCATCCCACGACCATCGCTTCCACGGTTTCGCCCGATTCCGCGACCACCACCACGATTGAAACTCATAGCGTTTCTTAAGCCTCGCCCCATTCCACGTCCACGTCCACGACCTCTTCCAAAACCCTGTCCACGGTAATCATCATTCATTGAACTTTCAACATTCTCGTTCTCTTCTATTATTTGATTTCTGCGTCTCGCACCCATATTGGTGCAACGACCAATTTTGCGCCCTGTCATGGGACCTTCTCCCATCGGACCTCTTTGATTTAAATTTGGCATTGTGCCCTCCTATTTTAAGTTAGTTAAATTATTTTCTCAACCCTGCATTCAGCCGCTTACCACGACCTTCCTCTGTGCATGAATTGCGTCTCTTACCCATTCCTTTACCTAGTTTTGCGAGTTTCTCTTCGTCAGAAACATCCCTACACTTTCCCAGTCCTCTTCCTGTTCCTTTGCCCTTTCCTTCGGGACCTGTACCATCTAATTTTGGCATAATCTATTTTCTCCTATTATTTAATAATGTGATGATATCACTGATTCTTTTTTCCGAATCCTTTATCACCACCATCTGTATGTGCATGCTATCAAGCAATGGCTTGATTTTAGCACCAAATTCACCCGACACAATCATCTCCACATTGCGTGTCGCCACCAACTCTACTGCCGCTTTGCCAGCATGCTCCTCCAAATCGCGATTGGTGTTGGGAATAAATTCCATTCCACCACTCTCGGTATCAATTATAATGAACCAAGCACAGCGACCAAAGCTACTATCTACAGTCGATTCAAGCGTGCTTCCAGTTGAAGCTATTGCTACTTTCATATTCCTTTCATTTTACGGTTTCGTCTTCCTGGAGCCTCTTTTCGTTTCATAAAGTGTCCACACTTTGGGCAAACCTCCTCTTTGCAGGGTTTACCAGGCTGATGAGCTTGCTCTAATTGACAATGAGTACAAACACATTGTTTTCTAGCATCACGTAAATGATTGTGCTCCTCTTCTGGTAAATCGAAATCAGAAATATCTTCGCTACCACACAGTGGACACTCCTCGATAGGTAAGTGTTTGTGTGGATGACTAAAATAGCATTCACACGCATTGCACTGATGCCAATCGCTATCGAAATAAACTTTACCGCCTTCAATAACTATTTGTCGCCCTTCAACAAATGCAGTGGCTACTTTTTGCAGTGCTGCTGCATATATACGCGTGAAAGTAGGACGCGAAACATCCATCATCAATGATGATTGGTGATGATTGAGCCCGTCATAATCACTCAATCGTAATGCTTCATATTCTTCAAACAACAAATTGACAGAATTCTTTGACGGCTTCACATCTGGATCTATTCCATAAGGCTTGAAACCCTTTATGGGAGGGGGGCTTAATATTTTACGAGGTCTTCTTATACGTGCAGACATGTTCTTTTTTGCTTAATGTTCACGACAAAGGTAATGAACTATTGTTCACTAAGCAAATGTTTTTCCTCTTTTTACCGTGAAGATTGTAATAAATAAAAGAAAAAGTAACATGCGAATAAAAAGAGTTAGACTGATTAGTTTGGAACAGTGGAGATAATAGAATTAATAAAAGGGATAATCAGAAGTCAAAGCAAAACTATCTGTTTCAACTTTGACTCTCCAGTTGGTGCAAGTTTTTGAGTTGTGTATTGCGGCCGACAAATACTTCTATTTTTCTACGCGCGAGATTTAAATTGCAATTTGGTGCGAGTGTGGGATTGAAAAATGAAACAAACAAAGTGTTAAATATCGCTAATGGTACAGATGTTTACAAACTGCAACGAAGGAGCTATTTTACAGTTTTACAATCAACCTCAACCTCAAATCTACTTAAAAAATTGCATTTTCGGCTCAAAAGAGGAGTTTTATCTGACACTCATATTGCAGTTGTGATTTCACAAGTGTCGATTTGTAAATAATAGAGCATATTTTTTTACAAATCATTATAAAGCAGGGCAGAAAACAGTTGGAAATCAAATCCGCGGCGGTGGATTTGACGATCATCTGTTGAAAACGCAATCCGCGGTCTTTTAAATGTTTTGAATCACTAAAATGTTGCTTTTTGGAGCAAATATGGAAGAAAAACGTCTTGAAAAAGTAAAAAGCAGATTAAGATTGAAAAATCAACGGATGAAAAGAGCATTCTACACTGGGAATTGAGTTTTTAAGGCATAAATGGCAAAATTTAGGGCGAAAAAATGAAAATAATGTGTTCCCAAACATTTCCCCCGTCGTGGAAGCAAGTTTCAACTGTTTAAAGCATTTCGTTCGCAAACAAAATGTTTTGATAAAGATTTATCAATCATTTACCAAATAAAAACAGTGCATATTATACAATAATTTGGAATTAAAAACAAAATACAACTTATTTATATTCATAGATAATGTACTGAAAGCTTATAGCTCTGAAACAATGTATCGGAAGGTTATAGCTTCCGGAAACCAAAGGAGGATGCTTTGGATACATTCGGCAGTGTTACAAATGATTTGCTGCATCTGTTGACTTTCATAAAAGTATAATAAATACTGTCTAAACCAATAAAACACAGTAGAAATATAGAATTTAAAAAGTAAAGCAATTATTGTTTTATTTCTTTACTCTTCAATACTTATGTCATTCACCTTCTTCTGAAGAATTCAAACTAAACCCATATTCTATAGAGCCCTTTTTGAATTTATCAGCTAAATCCTCTACACCCAAAGAATCTATCAAGTTGTTAACTTCAGCGATACGCACCTTCATAAGGTTGTAATAGTATTTTGATAGTCCAGCTTTTTCAAAATCTTGCGGTTCAACATTAAGTACAAATTGATTGTCTTCAACGTTCAAATGTTTCTCCAAGAAAGCAGCAAATTTCACTTTAGCCTCCAATTGACTTTCTGTCAACTCACTGTCAGGCTTTCCAGCGAAAGATTCCAACTCTATTAAAGTGTCTTTTGGAATATCATCTATTCCAGCAACATCGGTTTTAGGAAGTTTTGTTTGTTTATACTCTTCAATTTTATTTTTAAGTAGTTCACTCCAATCAAGGTGATCATCTAATTCTATTACTCGATTACTTTCATCAGTATCTTTGATAATAATATCATAATATTCTGGAGCAAAACCTTTCTTTAAAAACTCTTCTTCTGTCAGTTGAAAAATAAACTTATCATCCTTATAATCCAGATGATTGACTACAACGTCAACAAGCTCTCTTTTCAACGACTCTTGTTCTACAGTAAGTAATGAATCTGGGATTTCAAAAACAGAGTGAAAGTCTGTCGTTGATGATTGTTCTTTTGATTGAGCACATGCAATAAACATAAAAGCAGATAGTGCAACAATTAAAAAATTCTTCATAGTGCTGTGGTATTTAATTCACGTTTAAAAAATATTTAGATAATCTAACTCAGACCATTAAACCCCAAACATAACAAAAAAAAAGAAAGGAGGTGTTAAATTAGACTGCTTTACTATTAATTAACCTACTATGCTTCGCAAATTGTGCATTGAGAAGCAAAACAAGATATACTAAATACTTCTGCTTCTAATACATATATGACCAAAGCTGGAAGCTTTGGATACATTACTTCGACCTTTCCTCCAACACCTCCTCAATATCCCTTAGCTTCACATCTTTTGTTTTCAACAGAATCAGATAGTGATACAGCAAATCGGCAGCTTCATTTTTAAACAAATCGAGATTGTCATCCTTTGCTTCAATAACCAACTCTATAGCTTCCTCGCCAACTTTCTGCGCCACTTTGTTTACCCCTCTTTTGAAAAGAGAACTCGTGTATGATTTACCACTTCCATCAGCTATGCGTTGTTCAATAGTACTTTCCAACTTATATAAGAAACCTTTTGGAGTCTCTTCTTTGAAGCACGAAGTGCTACCTGTATGACAGGTTGGTCCTTGTGGCAATGCTTTTATCAAGAGTGTATCGTTGTCGCAATCCACAGCAATTTCTTTCAAGTAAAGATAATTTTTGGACTCTTCACCTTTGGTCCACAGCCTGTTTTTGCTTCTACTAAAAAAAGTCACCCTTCCTTCTGCTTGTGTTTTATCGAGCGCTTCTTGGTTCATATAGCCCAACATGAGTACTTGGTCGGTATGTATGTGTTGAATAATTACTGGAACTAATCCATCGTGTTTCGAGAAATCTACTTTCATAATATATATTGAATATTTTATTGTTGTTTTCTTATATGTTTATCTCGTCTGCGCTCGCGCCGATTTGTAATCGGTGTGTTTGCGTAGCAAAAAGGGAAATATGAAACGCTTTTTACTGGCGCAACACAAATATTAGAAATGTGTACATACAGACATATTGAATATTTTTTATCGATGTCCTTTTATTAAATGCTCACCCCATTCTTACGCAAATAGGATTTTAGTTCGCCAATATTTATCTCTTGATAGTGAAACACACTTGCTGCCAATCCTCCCTCTGCATTTGTTTGCTTGAAAAGATCTAAAAAATGCGCTTGTATTCCAGCTCCCCCTGATGCAATAACAGGAATATTCACTGCCTCAGCAATCGTTTTTGTAATATCAATGGCAAAACCACTCTTAGCACCGTCGTTGTTCATCGAAGTGAGCAGAATACTCCCAGCTCCTAACTCTTCACCTTCTACTGCCCATTCAAGTGCTCGCAACTGAGTAGCCTTCTTCCCACCATTAGTATATACCATCCATTCGTTGTTGTCGAGTTTGCAGTCGATGGCAAGCATCACCCTTTCTCTACCCAACTTATTCGAAATCTGTGTAATCAATTCAGGATTCCTTATTGCTGCCGAGCCAATGCTCACTTTGTCTGCACCAGATGCAATTACTGCTTGCGCTCCATCCACAGAGCAAATGCCTCCACCAACCGTGAATGGAATGTTTATTTCTTCCGATACTTGTGCGACTAATTCCAACACGGTCCCACGGTTTTCATCCGTTGCTGAAATGTCTAGCAACACCAACTCGTCGGCGCCTTCTTGTTCATATCGCTTGGCAAACTCAACGGGGTTGCCTACTTCGTTGATATTAACGAAATTGACCCCTTTTACAACATTACCGTTTTTGATGTCGAGACAGGGTATTATTTTTTTTGTAGCCATAGCTAGTAAGTTTTAAATGTTAGTTGACTTATACACTGAAATGAACTTGTTTAGTTGCTTCATCGATATTCTGTTTTCGTAGATGGCTTTTCCAATAATCGCACCTTCGCACCCAATTTCTGCCAATTCATACACATCTTGAATGGATGACACCCCGCCGCTAGCAATAAGTTTCACCTTATTATTGTACAAAATTTCACTGTACAAATTAATAGAAGGTCCTTGCAACATACCATCCTTGGAGATATCTGTACAAATAACATAGGATATACCTCTTCCTTGATATTCATTGATGAAATCAATTACATCCAGCTCCGACTGTTTTAGCCAACCATGTGTAGCAATTTTGCGGTGTAGACTATCAGCACCCAAAATTATTTTATCCGAACCATATTTCTCAATCCACGATTGAAACAAGTCAGGATTTTGAACAGCTATGCTGCCTCCTGTTATCTGCGTTGCTCCGTTGTCAAATGCAATGCGTGCATCCTCATCGGTTTTTATGCCACCACCAAAATCTATTTTCAAAGATGTTTGTGTGGCAATATCATGCAATATTTTGTGATTGACGATATTGCTGGATTTTGCGCCATCTAAATCTACTAAGTGCAAGTACTTGATGCCATTGGCTTCATAGTTTTTTGCTACTTCAAGCGGATTGGTACTATATACTTTCTCTGTGTTGTAGTCGCCTTTAGTCAAGCGAACACACTTACCATCGATTATATCTATGGCTGGAATTATTCTCATTGTTTTATCTGTTTAGGAATTAGAAACTTGAACTAAAGCACACCTTTTGTACTCGGAATTTGAAAGTCATCGCCAATCTTCACCGCATTCTTAATAGCTTTTGCAAAAGCTTTAAAAATAGCTTCTATTTTGTGGTGCTGGTTCTCACCTTCGGCTTTGATGTTCAAGTTGCATTTTGCCGAATCGGTAAACGATTTGAAGAAGTGAGAAAACATCTCAGTGGGTACATCTCCAATTTTTTCATACTTAAAATCCACATCCCATATCAACCAAGGACGCCCACCAAAGTCAATGGCAACTTGTGCCAAGCAATCGTCCATTGGAAGAAGGAATCCATAGCGCTCAATCCCTTTTTTGCTCCCAATAGCTTGCAAAATGGCTTCACCCAACACTATTGCAGTATCCTCAACAGTGTGATGAGCATCCACTTCTAAGTCTCCATCAACCTGAACTGTTAAGTCAATTTTGCCATGTCTGGCAATTTGATCCAACATGTGATCGAAGAAGTGCAACCCAGTGTTGATGTTACCTTTACCTGTTCCATCTAAATTGACAGTGATACTGATGTCCGTTTCGGCAGTTTTGCGCGTGATAGTTGCTTTACGTGGTTCACTCTTTAGAAATGAATATACTTCAGACCATTCTGTTGTACTCAAAGCAGCATCAGGATGCACCTCTTTATTTAAATAGATTGCTTTACATCCCATGTTTTTTGCCAACTCTACATCCGTTTCTCTATCACCTATCACAAAAGAGTTTTTGAGGTCGTAGTTTCCCTTTATATAGTGTGTGAGCATGGCAGTGCCTGGTTTGCGACCCGGAGAATTGTCTTCGGGAAAAGATGGATCTATCAACTCCTCTTTAAATACCACCCCCTCATTGGCAAATGCTTGAATAAACTTTTGGTGAGCAGGGATAAAAGTATCCATTGGGAAAGAGTCAGTTCCCAATCCATCTTGATTGGACACCAATACAAGCTCATAATCCAACTCGTTAGCAATACGTGCCATGTATTGAAAAACATGTGGATAGAACTCTAACTTTTCTAAACTATCTATTTGATAAGTAACGGGAGGTTCAATAATTAGCGTTCCATCACGATCTATAAACAACACTTTTTTCATTGTGAAATATCTTTTAGTTCTGTCAGTAAAATATCATTTTCTTCTTTTGTGCCTACTGTTATTCGTACACAGTTTTTAATAACCGAATCACGATTTCTAATTATTACGTTTTTTCCTACTAAAGCATTATATACCTTGTTTGCATTATCCACTTCTACTAATAGGAAGTTGGCGTTTGAAGGATAAATCTTCCGCACCATTACTAATTGCAACAGCTCCTTTTCTAATCTCTCCCTTTCAGCAAGAACCTCAGTCCTTTCAGATTCAAACTCTTCAGGTTTCGATAACCTTACAAGAGCTTGCTGTTGATTGAGCACACTAATATTATAAGGTGGCTTAATTTTGTTGAGCAGTGTGATAATTTCTGATTGTGCAAAAGCAAACCCCACTCTAATTCCTGCCAAGCCCCAAGCCTTGCTTAAAGTTTGAGACACAATGAGGTTGTTATAGTGATGAATGAGTTGAGCTTTTGAATCCTCAGGGCTGAAGTCGATGTATGCCTCATCTACAATCACTATACCATTGAACTTCTCAACAATTTCCTCAATTCCTTCAATCAAATTCCCAGTAGGATTGTTGGGCGAGCAGATGAAAATCAACTTCACTGATTCGTCTTGCTCTATTGTTTCAAAAATGGCTTGCTTGTTTAGTTGAAAATTGGCAAGCAATGGAATAGTAACAACCTCCACATCATTTATATTTGCAGACACCTCATACATGCCGTAAGTAGGCGGACAAACGATTGCTTTATCCTTGCCAGGATTGGCAAATGTGCGAAATATTAGATCAATAACCTCATCGCTCCCATTGCCTATAAAAATATTTTCAGGTGAAATAGACTTCACTTTACCAAGCACATTTTTAAGCTCCGATTGATGTGGATCCGGATAACGATTGTGATTGCCCTTTGGATTTTCGTTTGCATCGAGGAAAACCCCTTCAGTACCTGAAAACTCATCTCGTGCGCTGGAGTAGGGAGACAAATTGAGTATGTTTTGTCGTACCAGCTTACTAATATTTATATTCATTCTTTATCAATTTTACGTAAACGGATTGTAACCGCATCCTTATGAGCCATCAGTTGTTCAGCTTCTGCCATGATTTCTACTGACGGACCAATATTCTTTAATCCCGCTTCTGAAACAGATTGGAAGGTAATTTTTTTCACAAAACTATCAACAGATACACCACTATATGAGCGTGCAAAACCATTGGTTGGCAATGTATGATTGGTGCCCGAAGCATAGTCGCCAACACTCTCGCAGCTATAGTTTCCTAAAAACACCGAACCAGCACTTTGCACTTTCCCTATCTTATCGTCCGCATTGCGGATTGCTAAAATCAAATGCTCGGGAGCATACCCGTTGCTAAAGTTGATACAGGCATCAATAGACTCAAACAGTATAGCTCTACTATTCTCCAAAGCTTTTTCTGTAATTTCCTTACGAGACAGTTGTTCCAGTTGTTTCTGCAAAGCAAAATTTACATTATTAATAACAGTTTCGTTGTCCGACAATAATATCACTTGACTATCGGGACCATGTTCTGCTTGCGAAAGCAAATCGGCAGATACAAACTCCGGATCAGACGAATCATCGGCAATAATCAACACTTCGCTCGGTCCAGCAGGCATATCGATGGCTGTGCCATAAAGTTGTGCAATTTGTTTTGCTGCAGTAACATACTGATTGCCTGGACCAAATATTTTATCTACTTTGGGAATAGACTCCGTGCCAAATGCCATGGCAGCAATTGCCTGAATGCCACCCACTGCATAAACTTTTTGAATGCCCACCAAGTTGGCAGCATACAAGATAAGAGGGTTAATTTCTCCATTTTTGTCGGGGGGTGTACAAAGAACTACCTCTTTGCATCCTGCTATTTTAGCTGGAATTCCCAACATCAACACAGTCGAGAATAGAGGAGCAGAG
The DNA here is from genome assembly GCA_964640575.1 of uncultured Dysgonomonadaceae bacterium. Lineage (GTDB taxonomy): Bacteria > Bacteroidota > Bacteroidia > Bacteroidales > Dysgonomonadaceae > UBA2632. The sequence goes on along the minus strand of CAZXGV010000001.1, from coordinate 17,434 downwards.
CCGCCTGGTATATAAAGACCTACTTTGTCGATGGAGCGACTTTCGCGCCAACATGTTACTCCTTGAGTAGTTTCAATCTTCTTTGCATACTCGGTTTGCGATGCATGAAACTTATATATGTTGTGATAGGCTTTCTCAATACTCTCTTTCAATGAAGTTGGGACTTCACTTTCTGCATCTCGAATAAAGTTTAATCCAAGTGGTGAAAAGCTGTAATTGACACCATCAAACTGTCGACTGTATTTGGAGACAGCTATATCACCAGTTGTCCGAACATCATTAAATATATTTTCCGCAACTTCAAACAAACTGCCTTGATTTACGACTGGACGCTCTTGCAGTTTAGTCCACTCGTCAACTTTTGGGTTAATGATTGTTTTTATCATTCTCTTATTTATATCTTACTGTTTCCAATTGTGTAAAAGAGGTTGTGTGCAACGTCTCTTCTTTCGTGCACACATCTAGCAAACGTATATTAAAGGATCATTTTTTCAATTGGCACTACTAAAATACCCTCTGCACCATACGATTTAAGAGCATTAATCACATTCCAAAAATCATCTTCTTCCACTACAGAGTGAACACTTGACCAACTTGAACCTGACAAAGGCAAAACTGTAGGAAATCGCATTCCTGGAATAAGCTTACATATCTTGTCTAATGATTCATTGGGAGCATTCAGCACAATATACTTACTTTTAATCCCATTTTTATAAGCTTTTATTCTAAAAATCAACTTATCTAGGATTGCAGCTTTTTCTTCTGAAAGTTTTTTATTGGATATCAACACAGCTTCGCTTTTCAAAACTGTCTCTACTTCCTTTAGTCCGTTCATCATCAACGTACTTCCTGTACTTACAATATCAAATATTCCTTGTGCCAATCCAATACTGGTAGCAATTTCCACACTTCCGCCAATTTCTTCAATTTCAGCATTTATATTTTTCTCAATAAAAAAGTTGCGTAATATCTTAGGATAGCTTGTCGCGACTTTTTTACCTTCAAAAAAGGATACATCAGTATAAACATCATCTTTGGGAATAGCTAATGAGAGTCTGCAATTACTAAATCCCAGTTTTTCTATTGTATGAACATTTTTGTCTCTCTCCAAAACCTCGTTCTCACCTAATATCCCAATGTCTGCAACACCTTGTTCTACATATTGAGGTATATCGTCATCGCGCAAAAACAATATCTCCATGGGAAAGTTTTTAGCCTCAGTTTTCAACTTTCGGTCTCCGTTAGAGACTTTTATACCACACTCTTTTAATAGTTCGAGCGACTTCTCACTCAAACGACCTTTTTTTTGAATTGCTACTTTTAGTTTCATCTTTTTTTATTGTTGTTGTGTCTGAATAAAAGGGGATTTAAAGCAAAAACCCGCCTGATATTATTCAGACGGGGTTTAAATATATTATATACAGTTATACATACATCAATTTCCGCTCGCCTGATTGCAAGTGTGAAATAGATGATGATGTAGTCTGTTTAGTTTCATTTTTTAGCTATTATGACAACAAAGATATACAATTATTTAAAATACACACAATAAAACTGCAAAAAGTTTTATTATAAACATTTTCTAATGATGAAATCATATTTCAACCTTAAACGGACGAATCATATGTTTTGGGTCTAAAATCTTATCCAATTGCTCTTTGGTCAACAACTTTTTATCAAGTACTAACTGATAGACGCTTCCTCCACTTCTTAATGCTTCTTGTGCAATCTCAGCACTATTAGCATACCCAATAAATGGTTTGAGCGCCGTTACAATTCCAATTGATTGCTCAACCATGTCTCGACAGTGTTCTTTGTTGGCGACAATGCCCTCAATACACCCACTACGTAAAATATCGAAAGCACGCTTCAACCATGTACTAGATTCAATAATACTTTGTATCAATACTGGTTCCATCACATTCAATTCAAGTTGAGCTGCTTCAGAAGCAAGCGAAACAGTTAAATCATTTCCAATAACTTTAAAACATACTTGATTTACCACTTCTGGTATCACAGGATTTACTTTGCCTGGCATGATAGAAGAGCCTGGCTGTCTTGGTGGCAGCTTAATTTCTGCTAATCCCGCTCTTGGACCTGAAGCCATCAACCTAAGATCATTGCATATTTTAGACAACCTTAAGGCTATCATTTTCAATGATGATGAGTAGGCAACCATAGAGGATGTATCGTGAGTTGCTTCAATTAAATTATCAGCCAACTTAATGTCCCAACCCGAGATATTCTTTATATATTGAGTGCATAATTCAGCATAACCTGGCTCAGAAGTAATTCCAGTACCTATAGCCGTAGCACCCATATTGATAGTAAGAAAGTCTTTCGAAGCTCTATTGAGTCGTTTCAACTCACTCTTCATTGCATCCATATAAGCACCAAAAGATTGTCCCAAAGTCATGGGGACAGCATCTTGTAACTGTGTGCGTCCCATTTTAATGATATCAGCAAACTCGATGGTCTTCTTTTCTAAAGATTCAATTAGTTTTTCTAACGACTCCTTAAGTTCATCATGCAGCATATATAAACCTAACTGCATTGCAGTTGGATAAGCATCGTTGGTAGATTGAGCCATGTTGACATGGTCATTAGGATGACAAAATTGATATTCGCCTCTCTTTTTACCCATTATCTCTAAAGCGCGATTAGCGATTACCTCATTTGCATTCATGTTTACACTTGTACCTGCACCTCCTTGAACTAAATCAACCGGAAAGTGCTCTGTATGCTTTCCATCTATCAGTTCTTGGCAAGCACAAACAATAGCATTCGTAATGTCATCACTAACAAGATTAAGCTCGTTATTCGCTTTTACTGCTCCCATCTTTACCAATCCTAAAGCTTTTATAAACTGAGGATATTCTGACAACAATTGACGACTTATATCGAAATTCTCGACACAGCGCAACGTTTGAATACCAAAAAGGGCTTCTGCAGGGATTTCCTTGTCACCCAAAAAATCATGCTCGCGACGGGTTTCGCCTGTTGTTTTAAATTGAAATACTCTCATGTTATTATAATAACTAGAAAAGAAATAATTAACACTTTATATTCATTTACACGGCTAAAATGTAACTAAAATCTTAAAGCCATGACTCATAAGCAAAGATATGCAAATAAAACCTCACTAGAAAATCAAAAATCACTATTAACTCAACCAAACAATCAATTATTAAAACTAATTTTTAGAGAAAATAAAAGAGTCAGTAACACCTAAATATTATGAAAAACGGCATAAAATTACAGTAACATAGAAATGAATGACTTTTTTTTATGTAAGTTTGCATTCGATGAAAGGAAAACTGTATATACTGTGTCTATTAAGTCTCTTTGCGACTTTATCGGTTGCTCAACATGCGCATATCATCATGCCCGATTCTTCATTGATTACAACAGAGAAAGATTCTTTGGATATCATTAAGAGGCGAGCAAAAATGAGCCAAACATTGATATCTGAAAAGATAGATTCTTTGGCTGTCGATTCATTAGCTCTTGACTCACTAATTACTGACTCATTAAGTGTCGATTCATTAATTACTGACTCATTAGCTGTCGACTCATTGGTTACTGATTCGTTAACCGCCGACTCATTTCTCACTGACTCGGTGACTGCTAGACCACCAGTTCCCGCTCCATTAGCTATTGACTCATTAAAAGAATATACTCGTTTTGATATATGGAAAATTGATGAACGAACTGGAGAAAGATACACAGCCAAACCTGACACTACTTTATACAACTATCAGCATACAACTTTATCTGATGGAGGATCTGTAGCAATGGGATATCTCGGAAATTTAGGGTCGCCTGCAATATCCAAACTTTTCTTTGAGCGAGGAGAAGGCAGCCATTTTATGTTTTACGACCCATATCACCTTTATCACAAGAATGTTGAAAAACAGCTATTCTTCAACACTCGTATACCTTACACTCGTATAAACTATCAACGCGCCGGAAGCAACATTAATAAAGAAGAACGATTTGAAACACGATTTACAATGAACTTCAATCGTCATTTAAATTTTGGATTTGATCTTGATTTCATTAATGCCAAAGGGTTTTATGCATCGCAGGCTGCAAAACAAAATAATTTTACAGCTTATGGAAATTATATAAGTGACCGTATTGAAGTACACGGTTATATTTCACAATTATCAGCGACAAATTTTGAAAACGGAGGAATCTCCGATTCAACATTTATAACAAATCCTGAACTAATTGATCGAAGCTTTAATTCGCATGATATTCCCACTCGATTCAAAAATACATGGAATAGGATGAAAGCTGATCAGTTTTATCTATCAGCTCGATATAACTTGGGATACAACGAACCAAGCCTTGAGCCAGGCTATAAGGAGTTTGTTCCAGTAGCCAGTGTAATATTAACTTCGCAACTCAAACAGCAGTACAGAAGATTTCTTTCATATGATACAGCTCGTGTCACGCTACCCAATGGAAACGCAGTTCAAAGAATTGACACGCTATATAAAAATAGATATTACAGTTCAGCACCAGACGATAGTACTCGATTTAGCACATTAAAAAATACTTTGGCACTTTCGATGCGTGAAGGATTTAGAGATTGGGTGAAATTTGGTCTCACAGTCCTTATTGAACACGAGACACGTAACTTTAATTTGCTTGACACAATTGGTGAGGGACGCTATAAACATAGAGAACAGGCAACGACAATCGGTGGTGTTTTGAGCAAACAGCAAGGCAAATATCTTCGCTTCAATGCAAAAGCAGATTTAGGTGTATTGGGCGACAATATTGGAGAGTTCAGACTGGAAGGAGATGTGGAAACCACGATAGATATTGCAGGTAAGGAAACAACTTTGAGTGGACAGGCATATATCAAAAATTTAAAGCCAAAGTTTTTAGAGCAACAGTATCACTCTAAATACTTCTGGTGGAACAATGACTTTAATGACATAAGAAGGGTATATGTTGGTGGGAAAATGTTTATCCCTTTTACTAACACAACACTAAGCGCAGGGGTGGAAAACATACAAAACTTTATATATTTTGATCAAAACAAACTGCCTTTTCAGGAAAGTGATAATATTCAAATAGTTTCTGCCCGACTTGATCAGTTTTTTAAAGCTGGAATATTCAATTGGAACAACTCTGTTGTATATCAAACATCGAGCAATAAACATGCAATCCCTGTCCCTATTTTAAGTGCTTATTCAAATATGTTTTTAAGAACTAAAATTGCCGATGAGTTAACATTGCAATTAGGACTAGATGCACACTTTCATACAAAGTATTACTCGCCAGGGTATGAGGCTGCTTTGTTGCAGTTTTATAATCAACGGTCGAAGAAGATTGGAAACTATCCCATAGTTACGGGATATGCAAACATGCATTTAAAACAAACTAGATTTTTTGTGATGATGTACAACATAGCTGAGTTAGTGATGAAGCCTAATTATTTCTCACTGCCCGACTATCCACATAATCCCATGTTGCTTAAATTAGGAATATCTGTTAATCTTAACAACTAAACCTTCATTAAGTCACTTACAATTCCATCCGATATAAATACCCCTTTGTTCGTAAGAGTAACATTGGAGTCCTTTTTCTTCAGATAATTGAGGTTGAAATATTTCTGAGCGTTCTTTGCGAAATAGTCATATAGTTCGTCTCCGAATTTTATCTTCAGTTCTTCTGAGTTGACTCCCCACATTGTGCGCAAACCTGTTATAACATACTCATTATATTTTGTTGTAATATCTATCTCTTCCATTTCGATATCAGGCTTCGAGCTATTGACACCTTTTATATACTTCGGCAAGGATGACACATTCCACCATCGATGTTCACCGTCAAATGAATGTGCAGCAGGACCAAAACCCAAATACTTTTCACCTGTCCAATAAGACGAGTTGTGTTGTGATATGAGTCCAGGCTTTGCAAAGTTTGAAACTTCGTAATGCACAAAACCAGCTTGAGTTAGAGTATTGATAAGTATTTCGAACATCTCCAAGCTGCTGTCCTCATCAAGTGGATTTACTTTCCCTGCTTGTAATAAAGAGTATAGTCGTGTTTTATCTTCATATATTAAATGATATGCTGATATGTGCTGAATATCCAATTCAAGTGCTTCTTGCAGGCTGTGTTCCCAAATAACTACAGTTTGCTTTGGCAAACCATACATTAAATCGATATTTATATTATTGAAGCCCTTATCTTGACAATATTTGACAGCCTCCTTAGCTCTAGCAGCATTATGTCTGCGGCTAAGGAATTTTAATTCACGATCATTAAAACTTTGAATTCCAATGCTTATTCTATTGAAAGGTAAACCCCGAAGCATATCTACATATTCATGTGATAAATCATCGGGATTTGTTTCAATTGTTATTTCTATCTCTGTATCTAAAGTATAATTGGCATGGATAGTATCAAATATGAGGTCGAAATGACTTTGCTGCAAACGTGAGGGTGTTCCTCCTCCAAAATAGATTGTTTTTATTTTATCATTCGCCAACTCATCCTTTCTACAAAGTATTTCTCTACAGAGAGCTTGGACTAATTTGTCCATCTCGGCTTCATTGGTTGAAGTGAAGTAGTCGCAATAGATGCAACGCGATTTGCAAAAAGGAACATGTATGTATATACCTGCCAAATGAATAGGAGTTTTAGACTTTATTGGTAAGTTGATTATATGCATCTAAATATTTACGCATACGTTCAACATCTTCATCCGTAAGTTCTTGCAATCTCCGCAAATCCATATTGTCTGTCAAATCATTCAATTTAACTCGTATTGCTAAATCATTACTCATAACACGGCCAATGTAATGATTGTAATCTTCATTCTCAAGCTTAGTCAGAGTGTGGACTGCATCAATTATTACTTCTGAAAAACCTTCATCAGTGAGATTTATTATATTTAAGCGAGTATCCTCAACCACATCGTGTAATACTCCAACTATTTTCTCTTCCAATGTCTGACCTGCATTCATCACCCTAAAAGAATGCCCAATGTAGGGTTGTCTATTTTTATCAACCTGATTGCCATGAGCTTTGATAGCTAAGTATATTGCATGAGAAAGTTGTTCTCTTAAATCCATAGTTAACTCTATTTCTTCAACATCTCTTGAACCAAAAGAGGTTCATCTGTTGTAATAAAATCGACATTTAAGTCAATCATTTGTTGAATATCTTCTGGCTTATTAACAGTCCAAACATTTACTTTTAGACCTAAATCATGTGATTCTTTTACCCATTGAGGATTGTCTTTTATGACACGAACATTGTAATCTATGCCCGCTGCACCGATTTGCTTTATGAATCCAGGAGAAAGATTTCCGCTGAGATAGTATACATAAGCTAAAGGATCCAATTGTATAGTCTTAACTACAAAGTTTAAACTAAAAGAAATATACTCAACTCGATTTTGCAACTTTCTATCACGAATCATTTTCAATACCTTTTCAGCTAATTCATCTTCCTGGTATTTTGTCCTATGACTCTTAAACTCTATAATAAGCTTTGTATCATGACAATCTTCGAAAGTGTCTAAATAATCTTCAAGTGTAGGAAGATTCTCACCGTTTTTCAATTTCACCTGTGTTAGAACGCTTGCTGGAGTATCTTGAACAATCAATTTTTCTCCATTTAATGTTACGTGTGCATCATGATTCACTACTGGAATTCCATCAGAAGAGAGCCATATATCCAACTCCGAGCCATAAGCCTTAATTTCATTAGCTTTCTTAAGTGCTGTCAAAGAGTTTTGAGCCGAACCTTCTGTTTTCCAAAACCCTCGATGAGCGATAGTTTGTGTTTGAGCTTGTAAGTGAAAGCCGGCTACTAGAAGTGCAATAACAAGTAAGTTTTTAAATTTCATAATCTGTTTTAATCTTAATGGTTAATCTATTAGAGAACAAATATAGTGGATAAATCCAAAAACACTATTATACGACGTGTTAAAATCAAGTAAACAAAAGAATTAAAGATAGATTAAAAAAAAGAGATTAGAAAACATGATTATTCAACAATGAACTAAGGATACATACCATTAAAATCAAGTAAAGCATAACGCATTTGAACATAGTCCCAAATATAAATGGTTTAACAGAACAGTTTTATCAAAATTTCAGTATATTTGCCTTTACAAATAGATCAAGTTGCATAATTTATAAAACTAAAAACATGATGACTGATAAACCCTATGCGATAGGCGTAGATGTAGGCGGAACCAACACTGTTTTCGGTATCGTTGATAAACGAGGACAAATTTTAAAAAGCGGAAGTATCCTAACAGCTAAGCATGCTGAAATAGAAGATTTCTTAGATGAACTTTCAGTAGCCCTTGAAAATCTTATAGAGGAAGTTGGCTCTAAAGAAGATATTAAAGGTATTGGAGTGGGTGCACCAAATGGGAACTACTTTACTGGTAGCATCGAATTTGCACCTAACTTGCGATGGAAAGGTGTAATACCCTTTGTGGAAATGTTGGAAAAAAGAATAGGAATTCCAATAGCACTAACAAACGATGCTAATGCAGCCGCTATTGGTGAAATGACATATGGTTGTGCTAAAGGGATGAAAGATTTCATTGTTGTTACCTTAGGAACAGGGGTTGGAAGTGGTATTGTTGTGAATGGAGAGTTAGTATATGGACATGATGGTTTTGCAGGAGAATTAGGACACGTAATTATGCGTCGCAATAACGGCAGACTTTGTGGTTGTGGCCGTGCAGGCTGTTTAGAAGCATACAGCTCTGCTACAGGGTTAGCAAGAACTGCACGCGAATATCTAGACATGAGACCCAATGTAAACTCACGACTACGCACCATTCCTATTGAGAGCATAACATCAAAAGATGTTTTTGATGCTGCGATGGAAGGAGATGAGTTAGCTAAAGAAGTTTTTGAGTTTACAGGACACATTTTAGGAGAAGCATTCGCTGACTTCATAGCATTTTCTAGTCCCGAAGCTATTATCTTGTTTGGTGGACTGGCAAAAGCCGGAGATCTCATTATGAACCCCATTAGGGAAAGTATGGAAAATAATCTTCTTACTATCTATAAAGACAAAGTGAAGTTGCTGTTTTCTCAACTAAAAGAGAGTGACGCAGCTGTTCTTGGAGCAAGTGCTCTTGGATGGGAAGTAAGATAATAGAATAAAAATGGTTTTACAACCATTGCATGAAGGTCCTGGGTTGTGATAAAACTCAGGACTTTTTTATCCTTACAGCTTAAAACATAACAGAACGGCGCAAAACCATCTCATTTTTGTTTTGCGAGAAGGCTGTATATGACAAAAACCTCAGCACCTCTTCTTCTTTCTAAGAAAGAGACTTATAGATTTTGTCTTCTTACAATTTTTTTCTAATTCTTATTGCTTCCCACCCGCAAAATAGAGATAGATTTTATACCTTTGTATCTTTCTAAAACTTTTGAAACTATTTATGTCAAGAAAAATAAGTAACGCCCTGATTTCCGTCTATGACAAAGGAGGGTTGGATGAAATCCTTTCGACGCTAGACCAACTAAACGTCTCATTTATATCTACTGGAGGAACAAAAGAGTATATCGAAAAACTTGGATATGAATGCGAGAGTGTAGAAGATGTAACAAGCTATCCGCCTATCTTGGGTGGGAGAGTGAAGACATTACACCCAAAAATATTTGGGGGCATCTTGTACAGACGAGAAAACGAATCCGATAGGAAAATAGTTAAATCATACGATATCCCTTCAATTGATTTGGTTATTGTTGATCTCTATCCTTTCGAAAAAACCGTGGACTCAAATGCATCGCACGACGAAATAATAGAAAAGATTGATATAGGCGGTATATCTCTCATTCGGGCAGGGGCGAAGAACTACAAAGACGTTCTAATGGTGGCTTCTAAGAACCAATACGGAGCTTTGCTCAACTTATTGAGAGAGAAGAACAACTACTCAGATATGAGCGACCGCAAGTGGTTTGCAAAGGAAGCATTCGGAGTATCGTCCGCTTATGATAGCGCTATATTTTCGTACTTTACTGACAAGGATGATTTGAGCTCTTTTAGAGTGGTTGCCAGCGAAGGGAAAAAATTAAGATATGGTGAGAACCCCCATCAAGAAGGATACTTCTACGGAGATATTACTGAAGTATTCACACAGCTACATGGTAAAGAAATATCATACAACAACCTACTTGATATAGAAGCTGCAACAGAATTGATGGTAGACTTCGAAGAACCTTCTATTGCAATCATCAAACACAATAATGCCTGCGGCATGGCTTCGCGCAATGATATGCTACAAGCTTGGAAAGACGCTTTGGCAGGAGATCCAATATCGGCATTTGGAGGAGTAATTATCGCTAACCGAGAAATAGACAAAGAAGTTGCAGAAGAGATAGACAAATTGTTTTTCGAAATAATAATTGCACCCTCATACAGCCAGGAAGCGTTGGAGGTGTTGAAGCAAAAGAAAAACAGAATCATATTAGAACAAAAACAAACAGAAAGTGGACGAAGCTATAAATACCGCTCGTTGCTGAATGGAGTGTTGGCAGAACAAAAGAACACCAGCACGCAAACAGCAAGCGACCTCACAGTGGTAACCAACACCGCCCCCACAGCAAACGAGATAGAAGACCTTTTGTTTGCCAACAAAATGGTAAAACATTTGAAATCAAATGCTATTGCATTGGTGAAAAACAAACAACTAATAGGCATTGGAACAGGGCAAACATCTAGAGTGGATGCGCTGAAGCAATCAATTGAGAAGGCAAAGCAAATGGGCTTAAACCTAAACGGTGCAGTAATGGCATCAGATGCATTCTTTCCTTTTTCCGACTCTGTCGAAATTGCGGGCGAAGCCGGAATCACAGCAGTTATTCAGCCAGGCGGATCAATACGAGACAATGATTCGATTGAATACTGCAACGAAAACAACATAGCGATGGTAACAACTGGCGTTCGTCACTTTAAACATTAGAAACCAATATACTGAAACAATAAAATAAACATGGGATTATTTTCATTCACGCAAGAATTAGCGATGGACTTGGGTACAGCCAACACTGTCATCATCAATAGTTCAGGAAAGATACTACTCGACGAGCCATCGATAGTTGCGCTCGATCGCAAAACAGATAAGATGATTGCCTTGGGAGAAAAAGCAAGGCAGATGCATGGGAAAACCCATGATAATATACGTACCATCCGCCCACTTCGTGACGGTGTGATTGCCGATTTTGCTGCAGCCGAACAAATGATTCGCAGCATGATTAAGATGGCAAACAAAGACAAGAAGCGATTCTTCTCTCCATCGCTACGCGTGGTGGTGTGCATCCCATCGGGTAGCACCGAAGTGGAAATTCGCGCGGTGCGCGACTCAGCAGAACACGCTGGGGGTCGTGATGTGTATATGTTGTTTGAACCAATGGCTGCTGCGCTAGGAATTGGCTTAGATGTTGAAGCTCCACAGGGCAATATGATTGTAGATATAGGTGGTGGTACGACAGAAATTGCTGTGATTTCTTTGGGCGGTATTGTTTCTAACAAATCAATTAAAATTGCAGGCGACGATTTGACAGAAGACATTCAAGAATATATGGGGCGTCAACACAATATCAAAGTAGGCGAAAGAACAGCCGAACAAATTAAAATAAATGTAGGCTCTGTGCTTACAGAACTAGAAGATCCTCCTGAAGATTACATCGTGCATGGTCCTAATAGAATGACTTCGTTGCCAATGGATATTCCAATTTCGCACCAAGAGATTGCTCATTGTTTGGAGAAATCTATTTCGAAAGTCGATTCAGCTATTTTAAGCGCATTGGAACATACTCCTCCCGAGTTATATGCCGATATTGTTCGTAACGGTATCTACGTTACTGGTGGTGGAGCTCTGTTGCGTGGGTTGGCGAAAAGATTTACCGATAAAATAGGTATCCAATTTCATATTGCGGAAGATCCGTTGCGTGTTGTGGCAATAGGGACAGGCATTGCATTAAGAAACATTGATAAATTCAACTTCTTGATGAGATAAGAGCCTCCAACTTTGCCTCCATTTAATGGCACATTGTCATACCAATCATAGAGCGAGAGCGTAACGATATGTTTTCCATGTTTTCATTCACACAAAGATGTGATTAACCATCGCATGATACATTAGAGGAGCTAGATATGAGAAACCTTCTTAATTATATTTTAAGGAACAGTGCATGGTTTCTAGCAATACTATTGATTATTTTCAGCCTATATCTGGTTTTTACGCACAACTCTTACCAACGAAGTGTATATCTGACATCGGCAAATAAAATAAGTGGCACTGTATATACACTCTCCAACAATGTAACATCGTTTTTCAACCTGAAAAGTAGCAACAAGATACTGCTCGAAAAAAATGCACAGCTAGAGCGCACTGTGCAACTCCTCAGAAAAGAAATTGTCGCCCTCGCGGGCGATACAAGTGCCATCGAAGCATTTACCAACGACTCTATTCAAGCCACACAGTTTGAGTTTATCCCCGCCGATGTAGTAAACAGTAGCATCTCTAAGTTCAACAACTACATCACCATAGATAAAGGGTCGCAAGATGGTATCAATCCTGACATGGGAGTAATCTCAGCAAACGGTGTGGTGGGGGTGGTGCAAAATGTATCGAAACACTTTTCGGTAATCATCCCCGTTATCAATCCAAAATTTAGGCTTGCAGCCAAACTTAAGAACTCGGACAACTTCGGGTCTATAGCGTGGGACGGACGGAATGCGGAAGAAGCACAATTGAGGGAGATGCCCAAGCACGAACTGTTTGCAGTTGGCGACACTGTGGTGACAGGATTCTCCCAGATATTCCCCGAAGGGATAGTTATAGGCTATACCAAAGAGATGGGCATATCGCCCGATGACAACTTCAACACGTTTAACATCGACTTGGCTACAAATTTTCACACCCTACAGCATGTGTTAGTCATCAATGATAAGTATTATCGCGAACGAATCTCGCTCGAAATAAATGCAAACTAATGAAACTAGAATATCTATACGAAGTGTTGCTCTTTGCAGTATTGATTTTGCTGCAGGTACTCTTATTTAATCAAATAAGCGTATTTGGCTTCGCCACTCCGTTCCTATATATCTATTTTCTGCTGAAACTTCCGAAGGGACACAATGTGTTTTATGTCATCATCATGGGTTTTTTGATGGGATTTATCATCGACATCTTCCTGAATACGCCCGGCATCAACGCCACAGCAACTACTCTGATAGCTGCATTGAGACAAACACTGTTGCAGTTGTTTTTCGATAAAGAAGAACCCGAAGGTTTTGTCCCTGGCATTTATTCTGCCACCGGACCGTTCATTAAGTTTACGATTGCAATGGTCATCATGCACCAAACGGCACTCCACGGATTGGAAGCATTCTCGCTTTTCAACCCACACATCCTACTGTTGCGATGGGCGTCATCGATTGCACTTACATTGGTGCTGATTTTTGCTTTAGACAGCCTTATGTACAAAACATTTGTAGAAAATGAATAGACAAGATCCATATTTTAAACGAAGTGCCATTATTAGCATTACGGTGGCTATTATTGCAGTCGTGTATATGGTTCAATTGTTCAATTTGCAGATAGTGAGCACCAAATATCGCGACTTTGCCGACAGCAATGCCTTTTACAAGAAGCCGCTCTATCCCTCGCGGGGTGCAATATACGACCGCAACGGGAATCTTGTGGTGTATAACCAAGCCACCTACGACGTGATGATGGTGGCACGAGAGATGAATGACTTCGACACAATCGATTTTTGCAAAACATTGAACATAAATGACTCCATCTTTATGAGCCTAGACAGCGTGATGCGCGACCCGCGCAGAAATCCTGGCTATTCGTCGTACACTCCTCAACGATTTATGACGAAGCTCAACACGCGCGAGTATGCCATGTTGCAAGAAAAGCTATATAAGTTCCCTGGCATCTACATTCAGAACCGTACAGAACGACAATATAAATATCCCAACATGGGATTGATACTGGGATACATCGCCGAGGTGGATAAAAACACCATGGTGGCAGACCCTTATTACGCCAGAGGCGATTTTGTAGGCAAATCGGGTATCGAACTCAGCCACGAAGAGGATTTGAGAGGCGAAAAGGGCGTTGAAATTCTATTGCGCGATGCGCACGGAAGAATTCAAGGTAAATACGAAGACGGAGCGCACGATAAAATGCCTGTATCGGGGCAAGACCTCACCTTGTCTATCGATATCGAACTACAAGCTTATGGAGAACACCTGATGCAAAACAAAATTGGCAGCATCATCATGATTGAACCCAAAACGGGAGAGATACTCGCCATGGTGGCAGCCCCAAGCTACGACCCAGCCCTGCTGACGGGCAGAGAGTTTGGTGAAAACTTCATGGAGCTGGCTCGCGATCCCTACAAACCGCTTATCAATCGTGCCGTGTCGGGCGTATATCCTCCGGGATCGACCTTTAAACCAGCACAGGGACTCGTCTTTTTGGCCGAAAATATTATCACGGGCGCCACCCGATATGGCTGTGCGGGCGGATACCCTCCTTTGGGCGGAAGACCCCGCTGTCACGGACACCCCACGCCCTTGTCGCTCGATCCGGCACTTGCCACTTCGTGCAATTCTTACTTTTGCTACGGGTTGAATGCCATGCTCACCAATCGCACTCAATACTCGGACATCAACGATGCCTTCAATCACTGGAGAGACCGCATGGTTTCGCTTGGATTTGGCTACAAGTTGGAGGTGGACTTACCTTCGGAGAAGCGAGGATTTATCCCCAACAGCAAATTCTATAGCAAAGTGATGGGAACAGAAAATTGGCGCGCTCCAAATGTAATATCCATCGCCATTGGGCAAGGCGAAATTTTGACCACCCCGTTGCAACTCGCCAATTTTTCGGCGCTTGTTGCCAATCGCGGACACTACTATGTGCCGCATGTGGTGAAAAACTTGAAAGATAAGCCCTTGGATAAAACTTATACCACCCGACAAGAGACAGGAATACCCCGCGAATTTTTCGAGATAACCGTAAGTGGCATGGCACACGCCGTAACAGGCGGGACGTGTTGGGGCATCAACCTCGAACCCGAGATTGAAGTATGCGGGAAGACAGGAACAACGGAGAATCCGCACGGCGACGACCACTCTTTGTTTATTGGCTTTGCGCCAAAAGACAATCCTCAAGTAGCAATGGCTGTGATTGTGGAAAATGGGCGCTTTGGCGCTACCACCGCTGTGCCAATTGGGAGGCTGATGATGCAAAAATTCTTCAAAGACTCGATACCCGACTCAGACAAATGGTTGGAAGATCGAATTGTGAACACAAATATTCTTCCGCGCATGTACCTACAAAACAGATAGTGACGAAATGTATAATTATAGAACTGAAGACAAGGGGCGTATTGACTGGTGGAGCGTGTTGCTCTACCTTCTGTTTATTGTGGCGGGGTGGCTCAACATTTATGCAGCCAGCTTCGACCTCGAAAACGCCGTAAGTCTCTTCGACCTATCGGGTCGTGCAGGCATGCAACTGCTTTGGATGGGCACAGCGTTGGCACTTGCCTTCGCTATTATGAAGATTGATGAGGGATTCTTCGACACTTTCGCACTTTTGTTTTATGCCATCGGCATTGTGATGCTCCTCGTCACGCTTGCCATTGCGCCCGACATCAAAGGGTCGCGCTCGTGGTTGGTGTTGGGTCCGGTGAGTGTGCAGCCCGCCGAGTTTATGAAATTTTTGATTGCATTAGCACTCGCAAAGGTGCTTAGCATACACGATTTCAAATTGATGGAGACGCGCAACTTGCTCATCGTTTCGGCAATTATTCTTGTGCCCACACTCATTGTTATTTTCCAAAGCGAAACAGGCACTGCGCTGGTCTATCTCGCCTTCATCATCATGCTCTATCGCGAAGGTTTGCCTGGTGGATTCATTTTCATGGGGCTAGCTATGATTGTTTATTTCATCGTGGGGCTCAAATTCTCGGAAGAGCAGATTGGCATTTTTTCTCGGGGCGAAGTCTATACGTTGGCAATCATTTTGGTGTTTACGGCTGGCATGGTGTGGAGTTATGTGAAGCGCAAAGGGGTCATCAAAGTCATTTTAGGAATTAGCGGTGGCATGATTTTGGTCACTTATCTTCTCTCCCTCACGGGATGGGTGGAGGTTGATTATGGCATTAGCGGAATTGTGGCGCTGAGCTTGGTGTCGCTCTATTTGTTGTTCTTAGCAGTGCGCTATTGGAAACGTATCTACCTGCTGATGGCAGTGTTTGCCATCGGGTCGTTTGTGTTTTTAGAATCGGTAGAATATGTTTTCTACGAAGTGCTGCAACCGCATCAACAAATGCGCATCAAAGTAACGTTGGGCATGGAGGAAGACCTCTTGGGGTCGGGCTATCACATCGGTCAATCGAAGATTGCCATTGGGTCGGGCGCTTTCAGCGGAAAAGGATACCTCAACGGAACGCAAACCAAACTAAAATATGTGCCCGAACAAGACACCGATTTCATTTTCTGCACCATTGGCGAGGAGCAAGGCTTCATCGGCGCCAGTGCGGTGCTTATATTGTTTCTTATCTTCGTGCTCCGATTAATTTTTATTGCCGAACGGCAAAGTTCAACCTTCGGTCGCGTCTATGGCTATGGCGTGGCTAGCGTTTTCATCTTCCACCTCATCGTCAATATTGGGATGGTGCTGGGGCTGACTCCCGTTATTGGCATCCCTTTGCCCTTTTTTAGCTACGGCGGGTCGTCGCTGTGGGGGTTTACGATACTTCTCTTTGTGTTTCTGAGGATAGATAAGTCGAGAAAGCCGTTGTAAATTGGAAATTGGTAGTGGGGAATTAAAAATCTACTCTCTCCGCTCGCGCGGTTTTGCAAACCGTGTGTTGCGAAGCAAAAGGAATTTAAAAGAAATGTTTTCGCTTGTGCCACACTTGCATTATAAATGCGCGCGAGCAATGGCAATATTGTGACATAATGCAAGCTATCGTGGTAGAAAAGCCTACAAATTTCTTTACATAGCCACCCTGCAACGATGTTTTGTAGTCATGTAAAATCACATTGTCACATCGCAGCGTTGCGGAGTCACCATGTAAAATTACAAAGCCACTTTGTAACGATGAAATGCGTCTATGTAAAATTACATACACACTCTGCAACGTTGTAGAGCCATTATGTAACTTTACAAGCATGGTTTGCAACGTTACAGAGCATGAAAAACAATTGAGATTGATGCTCTATCTAGAAACTAATCCCTATATTTGTAACAAGAGAGTACTTTATTTCAAAAAGCAGCCCATGGAATTTAAAACATACTACCTCGAACGCCTCAGTCGGTGGGAAGTTTTCCAACTTCTATCAGAAGCTTTAAAAGTTCTTGAGTCACATCAAGCTGAAATGCCCCAATCCTATACCG